>JAUNMP010000355.1 GCA_030537465.1 bacterium | reverse complement strand
CGCGCGCAGATTTCAAGGCCTTGAGATGCCATTGCACAGTCCACGGCGCGGGCGTCGTAGCCGGATTGGATTTCGCCAAATTCTGCGTATGCGCAGCATCAGCGTACAAAAAGGTCCTCAGCTTTCTCGGTCTGACCCACAGATATGTCCGAAGAACCGTTTTTTGCTATACTATCGCCATGTCGCAGGAATGGAACATCAAGAGCCGAGGGCATGTGTGCACGATCTGCCAGAAGCCCCTCATCGACAAGGCGCCGGTCGTCTCGGCGCTCAAGGAGCTGCCTGACGGATACGAACGGCAGGACTGCCACCCCGAGTGCTGGAAGACCGCGCCGCGGGACTGGGAACCCTTTAGCCTCTGGGAAGGCGTGTACATCGCGCCGCCGCCGCCCGACGCACGCAAGGAGCCACTGAAGAAGGAGACGGCCGATGATCTTCTGCGCCGCCTCGTCTCTCTCGACGACCCGGCGATGAAGAACGTCGTCTACGTGCTTGCCGTGATGCTCGAACGCTCGAAGATCCTCGTGGAACGCGATGCACGCGAGCAGGAGGATCATACGATCATCCGCGTCTACGAACACCGCAAGACGGGCGAGGGCTTCATCGTGCTCGACCCGCGCCTGCGGCTCGAGAACCTCGCGGAGGTGCAGCAGCAGGTCGTCGCCCTGCTCTCGGGCACGAAGACACTCGGCGAAGTCGCCGCCGGCTGAGGGCTTCCCCGGGGGGCTAGATTTTCTAGAGGCTCTAGAGGCACTAGAGTTTCTAGATTCTCTAGAGCTTCTAGATATTCTAGAATCTCTAGCCCCAACCCCCGCCGTTGTGATAGACTATCGCCCCGTTGCTTGAACCCGGAACCTTGAACTTTCAACCTTGAACCCGGAACTTCTACTATGAGTCTTTCAGTTGGTATCGTCGGTCTTCCGAATGTCGGAAAGTCCACGTTGTTCAATGCGCTCACGAAGCGCCAGCAGGCGGCGGCGGAGAACTATCCGTTCTGCACAATCGAGCCGAACTCGGCCATCGTCGAGGTGGCCGATTCGCGTCTCGAGGCGTTGGCGAAGATCGTGAATCCGGCGCAGATCATCCGCGCGACCGTGGAGTTCACCGACATTGCGGGCCTCGTGAAGGGCGCGTCGAAGGGCGAGGGCCTCGGCAACAAGTTCCTCGCGAACATCCGCGAGTGCGATGCGATTCTCCATGTGGTGCGCTGTTTCGAGAACGACGACATCATCCACGTGCAGGAGGGCGGCAACAAGTCCGCGCCGATCGACCCTGCGGGCGACGCGGAGGTGATTGAGACCGAGCTCGTGCTGGCCGACATGGAACAGCTGCAGAAGCGCTGCGACAAGACGCGCAACGAGGCGAAGAGCGATCCCAAGAAGCGTCCAGAGTTCGACGCGATGACGGCGCTTCTCGCACACCTCGGCGAAGGCAAGCCCGTGCGCACGTTCCCGCGCGCCGAGGGCGATCCCATCCTGCCCGTGCTGCGCGACCTGCACTTCCTCACCGACAAGAAGACGATCTACTGCGCGAACGTCGCCGAGGACGACCTCGCCGACCCCACGGCCAATCCGCACGTGCAGGCGCTCAAGGCCTATGCGGACGCCCAGGGCTGCGAGATGGTGACGATCTGCGCCCAGATGGAGGCGGACCTTGCGGGTCTCTCCGACGAAGAGGCGAAGGAGTTCCTCGGCAGCTACGGTCTCACGGAAGGCTCGCTTGACCGCACGATCAAGCTCGCCTACCACACGCTCGGCCTCGCGAGCTACCTCACGGCGGGTCCGAAGGAAGTGCGTGCCTGGACCTTCCACCGTGGCTGGAAGGCGCCGCAGTGCGCCGGCGTGATCCACACCGACTTCGAGAAGGGCTTCATCCGCGCCCAGATCATCGCGTTTGACGACTACATCAAGTACAACGGCGAGGCGGGCGCCCGCGCCGCCGGCGCGCTGCGCCCCGAAGGCAAGGAATATGAGATGCAAGACGGCGACGTCGTCGAATTCATGTTCAACAAGTAGTTCAAAGTTCCAGGTTCCGGGTTCCGGGTTCCAGGTCTAGGGGGGCGCCTTCTAGAGCTTCTAGAGATTCTAGCTTGTCTAGAGCCTCTAGATATTCTAGAAGGCTCGATCGGTCACGGAGTGACCGCCCCCTGGGAAATCGCCGGAAACGCTGGCCCAATGCCCCGCCATTGTGCTAAACTATCGCCTCGTCAGTGGAACCTTGAACCCGAAACCTTGAACCTTGAACTTGGAACTTGGAACCTCCCATGAATCGTCAAAACAACAGTCTTCGTTCCGTCCGCGCCGGCTTCACGCTGATCGAGCTTCTCGTCGTCATCGGCATCATCGGCGTTCTTTCGGCGGTTATGATCGGTATGATGGGCGGCACGAGCGAATCGGCGAAGGCCACGCAGTGCATGACCAATCTCCGCAGCCTTTCCGTCGCCGTGCTCAACTATGCGATGCAGGACGACGACGGCAACTTCCCCGCGGCGGGATCGCACAAGTGGACCTACTATGGCGGCGGCACCAGCTATCCGGAGCGCAAGGGCTGGATTTCCTGGAACTACCCGCATCCGAACAACAAGAGCAAGGCGGGTGGCTCGGTCATCTCCTTCAACGAGAGCGACGACAAGCTGCTGCGCTTCGCGGTCACCAACGGCTGCATCTGGGCGTGCGGCGGAAAGTCCGAGAAGGCCTATGTGTGCCCGACGCATGACGCCGCATGCCTGAAGGCGAACAAGCGTCACCCAGGTTGGAGCTATATGATGAACGAGTCCTTTGGGTGGGCGAGAAGCGGCACGGGCACGCCGCTTGCGAGCTGGACGGGCCTCAGCCACAACAGCATGAGACCCTACGACAGCACGAAGAAGACGAATGTTTCCCGCTCGCCCGACAAGGTGCTGCTCTTCGCCGAGATGCAGGGCCTTACTGACGCGAAGCACAATCTGCAGGCGGTTGTGAACGGCAGTGGCGATGGCGGTGACGGCGTGCTTCAGTATCGAAGCTCGTCTGAAGTGATTGGATTCAACCACAAGCAGAGTGGCGGTAAGCTCTCTGGCCACGTCGCCTTCGCCGACGGCCACGTCGAGAAGTTGCTTTATCCGTCGAGCGGCAATGTTGAACAGCTCACGAAGTGGCTGTGCTCGGGCCGCGAAGTCTCCTTCAACGGTTCGATGTATCAGGACCTCCAGGGGAATGACTGAGGCCTAGGGAGAGAAGGCTAGATTAGATCCTTCAGAAGACGCGGCAAAGATGCCGCGTCTTCCGCTTTTAGGGAGGGCGTGAGACGTGAGACGAGAGACGCG
>JAUNMP010000077.1 GCA_030537465.1 bacterium | reverse complement strand
CGAGCACCCGGACGACATCATCGCCGCGCTCTCCGAAGGCCTCGACAAGATCGCCTAATGCGCGATTTTGCGCTAGACTCGCGAATTAACCATTGAGTATAATGTCCCCCTTGGAAGTTCAAAGAGGGACATTATGCTTAAATGCCGAGTCGAATTTGGGGCGGTCATCCTTCTCCTGGGAATGGGCTTGTCGGGGTTTGCCGAGACGGGGGATCTGGACCCCGCCTTCATTGCGAAGGAGCTCCCGCGGACGAAGCCCGACTATGTCATCTACACGCCTCATGCCGAGGCGAAATACGACGACCACGGCAATGAGCACCTCCACGTGTTCCGCCTGAAGGACGGTGCCCTCGGCGCGCTTTGGACCATGTCGCGCCACGAGGGGACCTTCACCCAGCGTCCCGTCTTCGCGAAGAGCCGCGACGATGGCAAGACCTGGTCTGAGCCGAAGTGCATCCTCCGCGATCCCATCGACCCGAAGACCGGGAGGAACATGGGCAGCTGGGCCGCCGCCGCCATCTCGAAGAGCGGACGCATCTACGTCCTCTACCTGAAGCACCTCGGTGACTGTTCCGACCACGAGCGCGGTGAACTCGCCATTCAGTACTCCGACGATGCGGGCGAGACCTGGAGCACCGATACGATCCGCACCCTGCCGCGCAGCTTCTGCGATCCGGAACCGCCGGCCTCGATCGGCATGTTCCCCTGGCAGAACGCCTACCGCCTCTCCAACGGCGATGTCGTCATGGCGATGTCCCACTACTGGAAGAACGACGCGTACCGCCCGAAGGGGAAGGGCTGGCCCGAGCACCAGTGCGACTGCGAGTTCCTGCGGTTTGACAACATCGACGAGGATCCCGCGCCGGCGGACCTCAAGTTCACTTTCCTCGCCAAGGACGACAAGGGACTGCGTGCGCCGCTCTTCACGGCGCCGACGGAGTACTTCTGCGGCGAAGAGCCCGCACTGGTGGAGCTGCCCGACGGACGCCTTTTCTGCGTGTTCCGCAACACGGAGGGGCATGTCTGGTACTCCGTCTCCGACGACTTCGGCAAGACCTGGTGTCCAAGCGAGATGCTCCGCTACTCCGACCACGGCGAGGGCGTGCGCCATCCTCTCGCGCCGAGCCCGATGTACCGCATCTCGAAGAATGAATACGTGCTACTCACCAACAACCACGACGGTCGCCGCGGCGACGTGAAGCCGCACATCGACTGGAACTGGCGGAGTCCGCTCTACATCCTCAAGGGCGAGTACCGTCCCGAGGCCCACCAGCCCATCTGGTTCTCGCAGCCGAAGGAGTTCATGAACAATGGCGACGTGACGATCACGCGCAAGGATCTGGCGATGTATGCGGACCTTACCGTCGAGAAGGACGGTCCCGTCCTCTGGTATCCCGAGCGCAAGTTCTTCCTGCTTGGACGCAGGCTGAGTCCCGTTCTCGCGGACATGGTCGTCCCGCCGTTCAGGCATCAGGAGAAAGTCGACTTCCGTCCCGCGCTGGAGCTTCCACCCGGCCCAGGCAACCCCCGCAATTCCGAAGGCGACTTCATCGAGCTGAAGGACGGCCGCGTGCTCTACGCCTATTCGCGCTTCAACGGCAGCCATGGCGACGACCATGGCTCCGCCGAGATCGCCGCGCGCTATTCCTCCGACGGTGGACGCTCCTGGACGACGAACGACGTGATCCTCGTCCGGAACGAGGGCGCGCAGAATGTGATGAGCGTCTCCTTCCTGCGCTTGCAGGACGGGCGGATCGCCTTCTTCTACCTGGTGAAGAACTCCGCGCGCGATCTGCGCCCCGTGGTCCGCTTCTCCTCCGACGAGGCGAAGACCTGGAGCACGCCGCGGTTCTGCATCTCCGACGAGCAGAAGAGCTACTACGTGATGAACAACGCCCGCGCCATCCAGCTGAAGGGCGGACGCATCGTCCTGCCGCTCGGTCGCCATGGCTGGGACGGGAAGGCGAAGGGCGGCAAGGGCGGCTGGTTCAGCGCGGCGGACATGATGACGGCCCTGTCGGACGATGGCGGGCGGACCTGGCGTCTCGGCAAGGGCTGCCTCTCGACGGTGGACGCCTATGGCCGTCGTGTCACGACGCAGGAGCCCGGCGTGATCGAACTGCAGGACGGGCGCGTGCTTCTGTGGGCGCGTACCGATCGCGGCATCCAGTTCGCGGCGACGTCGGCGGATGGCGGTGAGACGTTTGGCGAGATGGCACCCTGGAAGTTCTACTCCCCCCTTGCGCCGGCGACGGTCGAACGCTTGTCCGATGGCCGCCTCGTGGCGCTCTGGAACGACCACGAAGGCCATCCCGAATATCGCCAGCTGGGACCCAAGTGGGGTGGTGGCGTCCGGGCGCCGCTGGTGATCGCCTTTTCGTCCGACGATGGCGTGTCCTGGACGGACCGCCGCGTGCTCGAGCCCGACCTCAACGGCTGGCAGTGCTACGTCGCCTGCCGCGAGGTGAAGGGCAATCTCCTGCTGGGCTACTGCCTGAAGCAGAATCTCGCCTGGTCCCGTCTGACTTTCTATCCAGGAAGGAAATGATCATGAACAGAACTCTAAAACAAATGCTGGGGGGCGTGCTCTGCCTCCTGTCCACGACAGTTCTCGCCAAGGGGGACGGAATGATTCCGTTCCTGGCGATCACGGGCAAACCCACAGAGGCGGAGGTCCGTGCGAAGGTGGCGACGATCGCCGGACAGGGCATTGAGTCCTTCCTCGTCTACGCCCGCAGCGGCCTCGAGCTCGAGTACATGGGAGAGGAGTGGCTGCGCCTCTGCGAGTGGTTCTGCGACGAGGCCGCGAAGCGCGGCATGAAGGTGTGGCTGTACGACGAGTACAACTGGCCGAGCGGGACCTGCAAGGGACGCGTTCCGAACGAGAACGACGCGTGGCGCTACCGGGAACTTGGCGTCTACCGTAATCCGGACGGCTCTTATCGCTGGGCAACGGCGCTTGCGCCGGGGGGCTGGGTGAACGTCTACGAACCGGCCGCGGTCGACCGATTCATCGAACTGACCCACGAGGTCTATGCACGGCGCCTGAAGAAATGGTTCGACGACAAGACCGTGCTGGGAATCTTCACCGACGAACCCGGTCATCCCACGACCGTGACCTTCGAAGAGGGACGTCCGCTGATCTCGTTCCGCGACTATACGGGTCTGGAGGTTGAGTACAGGACCGCGACGGGGCGCGAGCTCAAGGCGGACGTCGAGGCGTGGCTGGAGGTCCGCAGGACGGATCCCGCGGCTGCGAAGCGGAGCCCGGCGGCGGATGTCTGGGCCGTCTACACCGATCTCGTCGGAAAGCGCTTCCGCGCTTCCTACTTCGACCGCATCCGCGCCTGGTGCGATCGGAAGGGCATTCTCCTCACGGGGCACATGATCTCCGAGGACCATCTCCCCGGCTCCGCCCGCTGCAACGGCAATCCGGTCCTCTGCCTGCGGGGCGAGTCCCTCCCCGGCATGGACGAGATCCGCACCGCCTACGACGCCGCGGACAAGGGCCGTACCGCCATCGAGTGGGTGACCTACAACGTCGCCCGCCAGGCGATTCTGCACCGCGGCAACGGCGGCCTCGTCGAACTCTACGCCTGCGGCCCCGCGGACCACACGCCCGCCACGCTCCGCAGTCTGCTCTGGCAGTGCGCGTTCCACGGTATCGACCACTACATCACCTGCATGGATGTGATGGATGAACGGGGCCTCGTGGAGAAGCATGGCTATCTCTCCTGCACGGGTCCGATCAATCCCTGGTACGAGCGTCACGCCCGCGTGCTGGCGGACGAGGCGCGTACCGCCGCCCAGTGGGCGCGCAAGACCGTCTCCGAACGCGAAGTCGCCGTGCGCTATCCCAATGCCGCCGCCGCGCGCGCCGCGTACACGGGCGCCAGGGCGCCGGATGTCGCGGGACTCCTCCGGATGCTCGAGATCAACCAGTACACCTGCCGCTTCATTGATGAAGGCGAGGCGTCGGATCTGCCGCTCGTCTTCGTGTGCCATGAGGACGGAACCTTCTCGGAGGAGAAGACCGCCGCGAAGAGTCTTTCGTCTGCGGATGCGCTGGCCCTCTGCCGCCGGACGCTGAAGTCTTCAATCGAGATCTTTGATGAGAAGGGCGTTCCCGCCGACCAGCTGCTACTGCGCGTCTATTCGGACGGCTCCGCCGCGGTGCTCAGTCTGCAGACCTTTGGCGAGCGGAGGCTGACTGCGGTCCGCAACGGAGAGAAGACCACCTTCACGCTGCCGGGACGTGGCGTGAAGCTGCTCCCCGCGGGAACGTTACCGCCGAATGAGACCATCTGCTCGGAGGTGCGTTCGCTCAAGGACGCGAAGTGGAGCCTCTCCCTCGATGCCCCGAATCTCCATCGCGTGAACTTCAGCGCGGAGAAGAAGGGTATCCTGAAAGTTGCCGAGGACGTGAAGGATCTCCGTCTCGTCACGCGCGAACTCGCGCTGAGCTATGCCGTGACGGGCTCGGGACGCCCCGTTGGCCTGAACGAGAAGCCGGCGAAGGGCGAGAAGGTGCTGCGCCACATCGCGGAACCATATGCCTTCGAGCTGGATGGCGCGCGCGTCGCCGCCCCCGAGGCGTGTGACAGTCTGCGTCCGTGCTACAACACGCTCTACCGGCAGACGTCCGCAATGCAACTCGCCGCGGGCGAACACGGTGTTGCGATCGCCTCGGGCGAGGCGGACCAGAACTTCTATCTGCCGGCCCTGTTCGTCGCGGGCGACTTCGTGGTGCGCGATGGGGCGTTGGCACCCCGGCCGACGGAGAAGGTCGGATACGGTTCGTTGGCCTCCTATGGTCTCGCCGGCTTCACGGGCACGGCCACGTGGCGTGCCGAGGTGACGGCGCCGAAGGATGCGGGAACGCGTCTGCGTCTCACGACGGGCGGACGCGTGACGCGCGTCTCGTTCTGCGGACGCGACCTTGGCGTTCGCGCCTGGGTGCCGTTCACTTGGGAGATCCCCGCGGACCTCGCAGGGAAGACGGGGCCGCTCGAGATCTCCGTCTCCACGTCGGTGATGCCGATGCTGGGCGACGTGACGCGTGGCGTCTGGGACATGCGGTTCTGGTTCGACGTCCATTGTCCGGATGGCCCCTGTGGCCTTTATGATGTTTCGTGGTGTATGATGCGCTGATTTGAAAAAGAGAAGCTGAAATGAAATCAATACTGGCCGGGAGTCTGGTCTGCACGTCGCTTGCCCTGCTGGCGGGCGGGAATGTCGTTGTGGAGTCCGCGCGTGAGATCCCCGTGGCGGCGGACGTCGACGTCGTCGTCGTGGGTGGCACGGCGGAGGGCGTCGCCGCGGCGTTGGCGGCGCGCAGGGCGGGCGCGAGCGTCTACCTGGCCGGCGGCTTCCCCTATCTGGGCGAAGACATGGCGGGAACGCTGGAGCTCGCGTGCGATCCGTCGGCAAACGCCACGGACCTCGAGAAGACGCTGCGGGCCTCCGAGAACGACTGCGCCGGCTATTCCTACGAGCACCCCGAGAAGTTCCGTTTTCTGGGGGGATGGCAGTACCACAATGATCCGCGGGAGAAATTCTCCACCACGGCCGATCCGCAGAATCCGGGCGACACGGTGTTCTACACGAACGCAATCCCGATCGTCTGCACGCTCAATGCTGAAACCGACATCGCGCAGGTTGAAGTGCTGGCCGTCGAGAATGCGGACCCGGAGGCGGACGCCTACACGTCCATCGACCATCGCGGTGTGCTCGCGCGCAATACGCGGGGGCCGCTCACGGGACGCGTGACGCTGACGTTCCTCGATGGCGCCCGCGCCGGCGAGACGATTGAACTCGCGCGGGGGAAGAAGACGTTCCCCGTCGGCGGAGATGCCATCCGGGATGGCGAGCCAGACGCCGTGCGGACGCACGACAAGAAGAAGACAAGACCGTCCGGGAAGCTCGGAGTCACCTATTCCGCGCCGATCGGGGGGCTTGTCCACAAGGTCCGCATCGACGTCGCCCCCGCAGATGGAGCTGTCTGTCATATGCTCTCCCGCATCCGCTTCCGCCGTGCCGCGACGATTCGCTACGCGGAGAATCCCTCTCCGCTCAAGGTGAAGAAGACCTTCGATTCCCTGCTGATCAACGCGGGCATCGGCTTCCTCACGGGCGCCCCCGTCTCGGACCTGCTGGTGGACGCGAAGGGCGTGCCGTCGGGCGTCGTCATCGCCAACCGTTCGGGGCGTCAGGCGATTCGCGCCCGCGCGGTGGTCGATGCGACGATGTGGCGGACGCTCTCCCACCTCGGGGCGCCGATGCCGGGCCTCGGAGGCGAGGCGAAGTTCTCGCGCATCATCATCTCCGGAACACCCCCCAAGGGCGAGGGCGTCTCCGTCGAGCAGTTGCCGGATTCCCATCCGATCTCGCATGTGCGCTTCTCCCGACTGACGCCCGACCGTGCCGGTCAGCCGCTGACGGGGAACGTCTACCGCTGCACGCTTTCGATTCCGATGAAGGACGGCTCGTACGCGAGCCTCGTCGCGGCCGAACTCCAGGCCCGCGAGCGCACCTGGGTGCCGTCCACGCTCGACGCCGCGGACATTCTGCAGCCGCTGCCGACGAAGAAGCTGGGCGACCGCATCCGCGAGGGCATCTCCCGCGGCGAGGTCGCCGCTCGGCAGGCCCTTGCCCGCAAGGCCTTCCCCGCTGGCGACTTCTCGGGAATCAAGGTCGCTGCGCAGGCTACCGTCAAGACGGACAAGGCGGATACGCGCGAGGCCCTGGGTGGACTTCGTCCCTATGATCGTTTCCTGGCGCGTGGCGTGATCGCCCAGCCCAGCCGCACGGTGCCGGTGCTGGGAACCTACGACACGGTCGTGGTCGGTGGCGGCACGGCCGGCGTCCCCGCTGCGATCGGGGCGGCGCGCGGCGGCGCGAAGACGCTCGCGATTGAGTATCTGCATGTGCTGGGCGGCGTGGGGTCCGAGGGCATGATCCTCGGCTACTACGACGGCAACCACTGTGGATTCACCCAGGAATACAAGCTTGCGACGCGTTCAATCGACGCCGACATGGGTTACTTCCAGGCCGTGGAGGTCTGTCGCCGGCTTTGCCGCGACGCGGGGGCGGACGTCTGGTTCGGCGTGTTCGGCGAGGGTGCCTATGTCGAGAACGGCCAGGTAAAGGGTGTGGTGGTCGTGACGCCCTTTGGCCGCGGCGTGGTGCTCGCGAAGAACGTGATCGACTCGACGGGCGACTCCGACATCGCCGCCGCCGCGGGCGCGGAGACGGTCTTCCTGGGCGCGAAGGAATTCGCCCTGCAGAGCGCCGGCATGGCGCCGCACCGCATGGGCCGCGGCACCATCAACAGCGACTTCGGCTACGTGAACGATCCCTGTGCCTGGGACCTCTGGCTCTTCGGCGTGCGGGCCCGTGCCGGCGCGCCCGATTCATGGGACCTCGCCCAGCTCGCCGACAGCCGCGAGCGCCGCCGCATCGTGCCGGACTGCACGCTAGAGGGCTGGGACATCGTCCTCCGCCGCAAGTTCCCCGACACGATGGTGCAGTCTCTGAGCCGACAGGACTCGCACGGCTACCTGCAGGACGACTTCTGCTTCGTCGCCGAGCCGGACGGTACGCCGAAGCGCTCTGCCAACGTGCCGCTCCGCGCGTTCCTGCCGCGTGGCATCTCGAATCTTGCCGTCGTCGGTCTCGGAAAGGGCGTGGCGCGCGATGCCGTGCCGATCACCCGGATGCGCGCCGACCTGATGAACGAGGGCTACGCGCTGGGACTCTGCGCCGCCGAGGGTGTGAAGACGGGAACTGGCGACTTCCGCGCGATTGACGTGAAGAAGGTTCAGAGACAGCTGGTGAAGAAGGGTAACCTCAAGAAGGAGGTGCTGGACTGGACGTCCGATCCCGAAGTCACGGATGCTGAGCTCAAGGCCGCCGCGGAGTCGCTGGGGGACCACATGCGCGGCAGTTCGCTGATCATGCGCTGCCCAGAGCGCGCGCTGCCGTTTCTGCGCGAGGCGTTCAGGAAAGCCGACAAGCCCGAGGCCAAGCAGGCGACGGCGCTGATGCTCGGCATCCTCGGCGATCCTACGGGCGCGAAGCGACTGGCGGATTCGCTTGAGGGGAAGGTGAATCGCTTCCGTCTCCGGAAGGGAGATGCCTATGGTGGCGAAGGGATGGACCGCATTGGTCTTCCGCTCGCGCTCGGACGTACCAAGGCGCCGTGCGCGCTGCGTCCGCTGCTCAAACTGTTGGCCGAGACGGATCCCGTGAAGAGCGGCCTCCGCGATGTGCGTGCCGTCACGCTTGCCCTCGAGGCGTTGGGTGATCCCGCGTCGGCGAAGCCCCTCGCCCAGGCCCTTGCGACGCCAGGGCTCGGCGGCTGGTCGCGCACGAAGGTGGAGGAACTCTCCCCCCTCGGCGGCTATGGACTCAACAATGAGATGGACCGCTGCCTGCGCGAACTCGCCTATGCCCGCGCGCTCCTCGCCTGCGGTGACTACGAAGGGCGTGGACGCGCCGTCTACGAGGCCTACGCCCGTGATCCCCGCGGCACCCTGGCCGAGCACGCCAACGCCATTCTTCGGAAGTACGACGCGCTCCGCGACTTCAAGTGATGTGATATAATATTGCCCAGCGTTCCGGGTGCTTCCACGTCCGTGCGTGGATTGCTGAGATGAGACCGGTAAACCTGATCGGGGTAATGCCCGCGTAGGAAGGACAGAAATGAAGATCGTGTACCAGGGAACGGAAGTCGAGACCGAAGAGACGTCGGTCGCGGGCTTCCTTGCCGAACGGCAGGTCGACGTCGCGAAGGCGATTGTCGAGTATGCGGGCGAGGTCTATGCGCCCGGCGCGGATCTAGCCGTGCTGGAGCTGAAGCCCGGCACCGCGTTGGATGTCTTCAAGCTGACGGCTGGAGGCTGAGCGTGTCCGCGAATTCCTATTTGACCCCGGCGGAACGCGCTGTTCTCGAGAAGGTCCGCATCGGCGTCGCCGGCGCGGGTGGTCTCGGGTCGAACTGCGCGATGCACCTGGTGCGGTCCGGGATCCGGCATCTGGTCGTCGCCGACTTCGACGTGGTCAACGAATCCAACCTCAACCGCCAGTTCTTCTTCCGGGACCAGCTGGGAATGAAGAAGGTCGAGGCGCTCAAGGCGAATCTTCTGCGCATCGACCCGGAGGCGGAGATCCAGGCCGTCGACGTGAGACTGGATGCCGCGTCGACGCGGGAGCTGTTCAGGAACTGCGATGTCGTGGTCGAGGCCTTCGACGCGGTCGAGGCGAAGACGATGATTCTTTCGGCCCTGATGCCGCTCGGCACGAGGCTGGTCACGGCGAGCGGGCTTGCCGGATGGGGGAATTCGAACACGATGCGCGTCCGGAAAATGGGCGCGAACGTCGTCGTCGTCGGGGACGGCGAGACGGGCGTCCGGGCGGATGCGGCGCCAACCTCCCCGCGTGTCGGCATTGCGGCGGCGATGGAGGCGAACGCGGTCGTCGCCTGGCTTCTAGGAAAAGAACTTTAAGGCACTATGGAAACATCTAGCCCATCTAGAACCTCTAGAGCCTCTAGAACCACTAGAACAGCTAGAACACTGGAAAGAAAGCAAAAGATGAGAGATCTGGTGATTGGCGGTAGGAAGTTCACGAACCGTTTCTTCCTGGGAACGGGCAAGTTCGCGTCGGGCGAAATGCTGAAGGAGGCCCTGGCGGCGAGCGGCACGGAGCTGGTGACGACGGCGCTGACGCGCGTGCACGAGGGTGACGCCGAGAACGACGACATCCTGAAGGTGATCGACCGCTCGAAGGTCGAGGTGATGCTCAACACGTCCGGCGCGCGCAATGCGGACGAGGCAGTCCGCATCGCCAAGCTCGGCAAGGCCGCGGGCTACAACTGGATCAAGATCGAAGTCCATCCTGACGCCCGCTATCTGCTGCCCGATCCCGTCGAGACGCTCGCCGCCGTGAAGGAGTGCGCGAAGCTCGGCATGGTCGTGCTGCCGTACATCAACGCCGATCCCGTCCTCGCGCGCCACTGCGAAGAGGCCGGCGCCGCGGCGGTGATGCCGCTCGGGTCGCCGATCGGGTCCAATCGCGGCATCCGTACGCGCGACATGATCGAGATCATCGTCGAGCAGAGCCATGTGCCGGTGGTCGTAGACGCGGGAATCGGCCTTCCCTCGCACGCCGCAGAGGCGATCGAGCTTGGCGCGGACGCCGTCCTCGCCAACACGGCCGTCGCCGCGGCGGACGATCCCGTCGCCATGGCCCGCGCCTTCAACCTCGCCGTGCAGGCGGCCGAGATCGGCATCAAGGCCGGTCCGCCGATGGCGCGGAGCACGGCCTGCGCGACGTCTCCGATGGACATCTTCAAGTAAGGCTAGATGAAAGACTAGATAATCTAGAGGGTCTAGATAGACTAGATAATCTAGAGCCTCTAGACCCTCTAGAAACACTAGAAAGATTGCAATGTTTCCGCTACTCAAATATTCCAAGGAACAGGTCGAGGCGTACTACGCGAAGGTGACGCCGGAGATGGTGCAGGCCTCCCTCGCGAAGGATCGGCACGACTGGTTCGACCTGCTGAACCTGCTGTCGCCCGCGGCGTATCCGTTCATGGACGCGATGCGAAGGAAGGCGCGTCTCGCGCGCATCAAGTACTACGGCAAGACCGTGAGCGTCTACGCGCCGCTCTACATCGGCAACACCTGCATCAACTCATGCCGCTACTGCGACTTCCGCACGTCGCATACGGGGACGATCCGCCGCAATCTGACGATGGACGAGATCCGCATGGAGGCGGAGGCGATTCGCGCGACGGGCATCGACAATCTGCTGATCGTGGCGGGCGAGGATCCGCGCGTCAACTCGATCGAGCACTTCTGCGAAGTCGGCGTGATGCTGAAGAAGATGTTCTCCAACCTGTCGCTTGAGGTCGCGCCGCAGTCCGAGGAAGGCTACCGCGCGATGTTCGAGGCGGGCTACGAGTCGCTCACCTGCTTCCAGGAGACCTACGACCAGGAGCAGTACAAGTACTTCCACCCGGCCGGACCGAAGTCCAACTATGAATGGCGCCTCTGGACGCAGCTGCGCGCCGGCAAGGCGGGTTTCCGCACCTTGGGCTGCGCGTTCCTGCTGGGTCTCTGCCCATGGCGCGCGGAAGCCGCTTCGCTCGGCGCCCATGCCCTCTACCTGATGAAGGAATGCTACGAGTCGAAGATCCAGTTCGCGTTCCCGCGATTCTGCCGCGTGGAGGGTGGTTTTGTGCCCCCGCACGAGGTCTCGGAGCAGGACGTCGACTTGATGATGCTCGCCTTCCGCATCGTCTTCCCGCAGTGCTGCATGACGGTCTCGACGCGCGAGGCACCGAAGTTCCGCGACTACATCGTGCAGTATGCGGCGGACAACATGAGCGCCGGCTCGCGCGTGACCCCGGGCGGATACGCCGTCCTCGAGAAGGAGCATGCGGCGGATGTCGCGCAGTTCACGCTGACGGACCAGCGCGCGCCCGCCGAAGTCTATGCCGCGATCAAGGCGAATGGACAGGAAGTCGTCTACAAGAACTGGGACAATCGCATCTGACCGGAAAATGGCCGCATCGCTGGATGACATTCTCGCCCGCGCGCTGGAGCGTCCGCGGAATCTTTGCGTGGCGGATCTGACGCGCCTCGTCTCCCTGGAGGATCCCGAGGAGCGGCGCGTCGTCCGGGCCGCGGCGTATGACCTGAAGTGCCGCATCGTCGGCAAGCTCGTCTCCATGCGCGGCATCGTCGAGATCGGCAATGTCTGCGCCAAGGACTGCCTCTACTGCGGAATCCGACGTTCGAACGCGAATCTCAAACGCTATCGTCTTTCCGTCGACGACATCCTGCGCATGGCGGAGGTCGACGCGAAGGCGGGGTATGCGTCCATCGTGCTGCAGGGCGGGGAGATCGAGAGCGAGGCGAACACGGTCTTCATCGAGGAGTGCCTGCGCGGCATGGCGCATCTGGATCTGGGGGTCACGCTCTCGCTTGGCGAGCAGTCCGAGGAGGTCTACCGCCGCTGGAAGGAGGCGGGTGCCTCCCGCTATCTGCTGCGCGTCGAGACCTCGTCGCCGGAGCTGTATGCCCGTCTGCATCCCGCAGACCACAGCTGGACGCGTCGCGTGGAGTGCCTTGCGGCGCTTCGGCGCTGCGGCTACCAGGTTGGAACGGGTGTGATGAGCGCCCTGCCGGGGCAGTCGATGGAGGATCTGGCCCGCGACATCGTCTTCTTCGGCGACCGGGATGTCGACATGATCGGCATGGGACCGTACATCCCGCATCCCGACACGCCGCTCGCGTCGGAGCCGCAGACTTTGGACAATGCGGGGCGTCTGCAGCTAGGCCTCAACATGATTGCGGCGACGCGCCTCTATCTGCACGACGTCAACATCGCCTCGACGACCGCGCTGCAGGCTTTGGCGCACGATGGGCGCGAGCAGGGCATTCTCGCCGGCGCGAACGTGATGATGCCGAACGTGACGGACGTCGAGTATCGCCGCCAGTACCAGCTCTACGCCGGCAAGCCGTGCCTTGATGAAAACGCGGGCATGTGCAGGGGTTGTCTGGAGCGCCGCCTCGAGTCAATCGGCGAGCGCGTCAACTACGGCGCCCGCGGCGACAGCCTGCACTTCAAGGCGCGCACCTGACGCGACGGACAGGATCGGGGATGATGGGAAAAGAAACGACGAATTCTGGATATGGTATAATATCCGCGTCGTGAGTACTGGAAGTTCAGATACGGCGTTGTTGCGCAATGAAGGGAGAATGATTAGTTTCTCCTTTGGGGGCAGGGAAATCCGTTTCCTTGGCCCCAAATGCCTGCGACGTTTTACGGATGTCAGGAAATGGCATGCGGGGTATATCGTGGTGATGGCCGACTACGGCTCCCGCGTTGAAGAGGATTATATTGATCTCGTCCCAATTCTCGAGAATCTTTACATCAAGGCGGCCGATTATGTCAGGCCGATAAAGAATGTGGAACTCGACTATGCCTGAAGAACTGATAAAACAGCTGGTTGCCTCCTCGGAGATGATTGTCAACGGTTATGCGTTTGACCGTCTTGGGGAGAATGTGCGGGTTGTGAATCTCAATACCGGCGGGGCTGTGGTCATGCTGCCGGATGGTACGGTCAGCGAAACGTCGATGGATGACATCGAGCTGGCGATCGTTCGGGACTATTATCGTCGTAATGCCAGATTCATGGGGGCGCAGGATGCCTAAGTATTATGGCTTCAAGGTCTGCGGCCATATCCTGTACTTCACGACGCATTGCACAGTGGAGGCCATGCACGTTCATGCCGGGAACGAGGAATTGGTTGAACGCATTGCCGCCAAGTTCTTTGTCAAGGCCAATGGTGACAGCGTGATGGAAAAGGCGGGCGATCTGAAGTCGTGGCAGATCGTTGGAATCCAGCAGTTCATCAAGGAGAACTATCGCGAAATGTATGCCCGCTGGCAAGAGTATTCTGATACTGGCTTTTATCGCGGTGAAGAGAAATGACAAGATACGCGGCAGGGAGGTTGAAACCCTGCCGCGTTTTCCTGTGTATGGATAGGTTTGGGTTTCCCCACGGACGCGGTTACGCGTCGTGGTGGAAGTATTCCTCGATCTCGCGCTCCTCGTCGCCGGAGAGGCCGTAGGTCTCGTCATGCTGTGAGGCGTCGAGACCGAGGCGCTCGTTCTTTTCCGAGACGCGCATGGGAATCATCTTGTTCGTGAGCCAGTAGAGCGCCATGCTCATCACGAAGGTGTAGCCGATGACGATCAGCACGCCGACGATGGAGGCGAGGAACTCGATGAAGCCGGCATGCGTCCAGGCGATCAGGCCCGAGGAGGCGAAGATGCCGGTGAAGACAGTGGCGACGATGCCGCCCATGCCGTGGGTCGGGAAGACGTCCAGGGCGTCGTCGACGCGCGAGTGGGACTTCCAGTAGACGGCGACGTTGCAGACGAGCGTGGTGAGCACGGCGATGGTGAAGGTCTGGCCGATGGTCACCACGTCGGCGCAGGGGGTGATCGCGACGAGGCCGACGACGGCGCCGACCGCGGCACCCATGCCGGAGGGCTTGCGTCCACGCAGGCAGTCGAAGAGGATCCAGGCCATCATGGCCGTGGCGCCGGAGGTGTTCGTGTTGAGGAACGCCTTGATCGCCGTGCCGTCCGCCGCGAGCGAGGAACCGCCGTTGAAGCCGAACCAGCCGAGCCAGAGCATCGCCGCGCCGAGGATCACGAAGGGAACGTTGGCGGGCAGATGCGAGTCGTTCTTCTGCAGCTTGCGGCGGCCGAGGAAGAGCGCGCCCGCGAGGGCCGCGACGCCGGAGGAGGCGTGGACGACGATGCCGCCTGCGAAGTCATGGACGCCCACCCCCATCAGGTTGTGCAGGAATCCGTTCGGATGCCAGGTCCAGTGGGCGAGCGGACAGTAGATGAAGACGCAGAAGAGCATCATGAAGACGAGATAGGCGGAGAACTTCACGCGTTCCGCGAAGGAGCCCGTGATCAGCGAGGGGGTGATGATTGCGAACTTCATCTGGAAGAGGGCGAAGAGCGCAAGTGGAATTGTCGGCGCCAGCGTTTCGTTCACTTTTGCGCCGACGTCCTTGAAGAAGAGGAACTGGAGCGGATTTCCGATCAGACCGAGTCCGCCGACGTCGTCGCCGAAGCTCAGCGAGAATCCGAACACCACCCACATGATGGAGATGATGCCCATCGCGATGAAGCTCTGCAGGATCGTGGAGATGACGTTGCGCTTGCCGACCATGCCGCCGTAGAAGAACGAGAGACCGGGCGTCATCATCAGCACGAAGATCGTCGCGGTAATCATCCAGGCGACGTTGGGGGCGTTGAATTTCTCGTCGGGCTCCCAGATGCCCTTGGTTTCGGGGAAGAACGCGCCGACGAGGGCGACGATCAGGAGCAGCGACATGAGGACGACGTAGCGTTTTTTGATCTTCATAGCAGGTCTTGTAAAAGCAAAGACCATGCCAAGACCAAAATTGTAAGAGATAGGGCTCTGTTTCAGCCACGCAAGTTACATTTTCCGTAATTCACGTTACATTCCCTGTTACTAGACTTTCTAGATCCTCTAGACGTTCTAGAATATCTAGAAGAGGCACTGGAGGCTAGCGCCCTTGTGCTTTCTTCTCGACATCCTGCACGACGAGACCGGCGAGGGCGAAGCCGAAGATGGCGGTGGTGTGGGCGATGGTGCCGTTGATGCGGGCCTTCAGTCCAGACCAGGTGTCGCCGGCATCGGGCTGAGGCGCGTCGCCGAGGTTCTCGCGGTGCTCGGGACTCCAGACGCAGATGAATTTCCGCTGTGGGTAGCCGCCCGTCTTCTTGAACTTCTGGCGGAGGGCGCGGGCGAGGCCGTCACCTTCGATCTTGCGGAACTCGGAGCTCTGGATCTGGAAGGGGTCCATCTTGAGCGCGGCGCCCATCGAGGCGAAGAGCGTGACCGTGGGAATGGAAAGCGCGTGGCGGATTAGCGCCGCCTTGCAGGCGAGCGAGTCGATGGCGTCAATGACATAGTCGTAGGTCTCGAGCCCGAAGCTCGCCGCGGTCGTCTCGTCGTAGATCTGCGGGCGGACATCCAGCTCGACGTCGGGGTTGATGGCCCTCAGTCGCTGTGCGAGCACCTCAACCTTGACCTCTCCGACGGTCTCCGTCGTGGCCATCAGCTGACGGTTGACGTTCGTGACGCAGACCTGGTCGGAGTCGACGAGCAGCAGCTTCCCGACACCCGAGCGGACCAGGGACTCGGCACACCAGCTGCCGACACCGCCGAGACCGAAGATGGCAACGCGCGTCGCCTTGAGAGCGTCGGCGGTCGATGTTCCGAGCATGAGCTCCATGCGGCTGAAGATGGCAGGTTGTGGCATGCGGGTATTATAGCATACCGGCCTCACGTCTTCAGGTTCCGCGTTGCGCCACTTGAAGACGCGACGGGCCGCGTTGTTCCGTGATATCTGGCCAAAGATGCGGCCAGATATCACGGATTGTGGCCACATTTGTGGCCATGTTGTTGACGCAAGAGGGCGTGTTGTGATAAACTTGTCGATGTTATGAGCAACCCCATTATGAAAGAGTCGATTCGGACAATTCTGTCTGAATTCTATGATAATGGCATTCCAGATGATGTCGTCCTTCGCGACAGTGAATTCGCGGAAATACGTGGTCATGCGACCGTCATCCTTGGAATGCGCCGTACGGGGAAGACCTACTTTGCCTATGCCCGCATGCGTGAATTGCTCGGGCAGGGGATTCCTCTTGAGCGCATCGTATATGTCAACTTCGATGACGCGCGGCTGGCGGGGATGACGGTTCACGATCTTCGGTATGTTCAGGATGTTCATGCGGAGCTGTGTCCCGCTGCCGCTGCGGAAACCTGTTGGTATTTTCTGGACGAACTTCAGGACATCAAGGATTGGGAGCTGTTTGCCAGGCGGCTGATCGACTCCAATCGCGTTCGATTGTGTCTTACGGGATCATCTGCAAAACTGCTCGCAAAGGAAGTTGCAACATCCATGCGCGGTCGTTCGCTTCAGCTTGAGATATTCCCTCTTTCTTTTCGCGAATGGCTTATCTTCAGCGGAACGGTACGCAAGATTCCGCGTTATGTTGATACCACGGCCAACCGAGGGCTTCTGCGAAAGGCCTTTTCCGAGTACATGCGGGTGGGTGGATTCCCAGGCGTTCAGCACCTTGACGACAAGTTGCGTATTCGCGTGCTTCAGGAGTATATGCAGTCCGTGGTCTATCGAGATGTCATTGAGCGCCACGAAATTGCGAATGTGCAGTCACTGCTCTATGTGAAGCAGTATCTTCTTCATAATTTCGCGCGCGGCATTTCGCTGCGGGCGATCTCCGGTGTGCTGAAGCAGCTGGGGTTGCCGTCGAGCCGCGAGGCGCTGGCGGATTACGTCTCGTATTTTCAGGATGCCTATTTCGCGTTCGGTGTGTCGCGGCGCACGGATTCGCTTGCGGTGAAGCGCGCCAATCCCGACAAGTGCTATCTGATCGACAATGGTCTTATTGCCGCGCTCAAGCCGAAGAACGATGCAGAAAAGGGGTGGCTCTTGGAGAATGTGGTCTTCCTCGGATTGCGGCGCGGCTTCAGCAAGATCGAGTATTACATCACGAAAAGCGGTCGAGAGATCGATTTCGTCGTGCGTGACGAGGTGACGAAGGCCGAGCGTCTCGTACAGGTGTGCTATGATCTGTCACAGGCCGAAACTGAGAGGCGCGAGCTTGCGGCCCTGCGAGAGGCGAGAGCGGAAACCGGCATCGCGGACTGCACGATCGTCGTCGACGACGAGGAGCGTGAAACGGAAGACGGCATTCGGATTCTGCCTGCCTGGAAATGGCTGCTGAACGAAGGTGCTGAGAGGTGAAGCGCCGTAATATTTGGTATAATGGCGATATCGTAAGTGGAGGAATTATGAGTTTGTTGCGTTTGCGGTTGGAGGTTGAGGGAACGACGATCTTGCGCGAGATCGCGGTGCCGGAGAATTTTACGCTAGCATTTCTACATGTGGCGATCCAGGATGTGTTCGGCTGGCTCGACTACCACTTGCACGAATTCACCGATGCGAAGGGCGTACGGTATGGCGATCCCGATGCGCCGCCGGACGACGATGAGTGCGCGTTCAAGTCCGAGAACGAGGTGATGATGAAACGTCCCCTCAAGAAGCCAGGCGACACGCTTGACTACGTGTACGACTTCGGCGACGGCAACCATGTCAAGATCACGCTCCTCGGCCGCACGAGCTTGGCCCAGCGCGCTCACTTCGCCTCGAAGGGTCCGGATCTGATCGAAGATTCCGCGGGATTAGGAGGCACGGAAGGCGTTGTCTCCATCCTTCGCGGCAGGGATTCTTCTCAGAAGAAAGAAGCTCTCGCCTGGCTTGCGGCCGCCTTCCGGAAGTCGCCGGAGGCCGTGCTTCACGAACCCGACGCCGCCGAGATCTTCCTCCGCGTCTACCGCCTCGTCCATCTGGTGAGTGTTTCCGAGGGCTTCTGTCGTCCGTCTTACCCGCACGACCCCTATTGGCCGTGCATGCAGAGCGTCGGCTGATGGAGGTTCACGTGTTCCGCGTGACCGTTTGGGAGTGGTGAGAGATCGTGAGACGCGAAACCTGTCGCATGTTGGGTTCACTCTTAGTTAAATCTAGAAAAAGCAGTTTTCTACAGCACGGGTTCCTCGCGCCGAGCCAATATCTCTCGCGGAGGCGCGGAGACGCGGAGATTTTGAGAGTTATGTCGAATGTTCTGTAAAAGTCAGGTCTCACCCAATTGGTGAAGGGAATCTCCTCTGTGGTCTGTTGCATAAATTTCAATTTCATCTGGAAATCCATCAAAGCTCCGCGCCTCCGCGAGATGCTTTCGCCGTTGAACTGCCAGGTTAAAACCGAGAATTGGGTCGGATGAATGTGGAAGCGGAGGGAATTCGTAGTCGAATGTGACGTTTTTGTGAGGCACTCCAAAAACGTCAAAAACCCCCATCTGCCTCCAAATGAAATTTCCGAGCTTGTATTCGCTTGAAAATATGACGATATGGACGTTTTTCAAGGCTTGAGACAGCCCAGGGACACCTCCCGAAAAGATCCGAAAAAGGGACTCCCTCCAAAACGACCCATTTGATACAATATTGCCAAGGTCTTGCGGCATACCCTGTCCCGAAGACCGCATCAGCCGAAAGGCAATTGAGACCGATCCAGCCCGACCTC
>JAUNMP010000354.1 GCA_030537465.1 bacterium | reverse complement strand
GCAGGGCCGGCGACAGGGTGTCCGAGGGGTTTTGCAATTACCTCGTTTATATAAACTTGACTCCAGAGTCGGCTCGCTGCCGTCCGTCGTATAGTAGATCGTCGCGCCCTCCGAGGGACACGTCATCGTGACCGTGAGCGACGTATCGAAGGGCGTCCCACTGACGGGTGTAATCACCGGATTCTCGGGATTCAGTCCCTCCACGGCGAAGAGAGCCGTCAATGATTCTCCAGACAGCAGACCACCACTCATGGCCTGGTGGGTCAATCTATACATTCCATTTCGAATCGGCGTCCAGGCTACCGTTCCTGGCTCCAAGGTCTCGGGGACAATCTCTACCGCCTCGGCTACGGGCGTCACAATTGTACGCGTAAGATTGTCTGGGCCACGACGAGCACTCTCATCAAGCTCACTCTGGGTCAGTGCACGATTCCAGACACGAACTTCGTTATAGGACGCCGCCGCATCGGGATCATCCCAATGGGAGCATCCCAGCCAACAATCCACCTGGTTTTGTGTCGCCAGCGACCATACCGTACCTGCGGTCGGAATCGTTATCGAATTCAATACTCTCCCAGTGGTGGCATCGCGCTTGGAACAGATCAAGGACCAAGAGTCCTGGCCCAACTTCTTGATCACCACGGAAATATGATACTCCACGCCAACCTCGAAAGGTGCCAGTCCTTCAACATCCCCTGTGTTCGCCCCTCGCACATTGACGGCATTTCGTTCGAAGTATTCGCCAAACGTCCAACTCATCATGAAGTCGGTCGTGTTGTCCTGTCCAAAGTCAAAGACGCGACTCCAGTAATTGGTTGCCTGTTGTGTCGCCCAGATTTCGATCGTCGCCCCGTCCGCATCCGCTGGAAGGACATTGGATCCCAGGCTAACATACGAGGTTCCCCGTGCGCCGCCCTTGAGGACGCACCGATCAGACTGCATGGATACGTCGCCAATGATTGCGGCGGTCTGTCCTCCGACAGAATCTTCAAGCGACCCGTTGAAACTCCACCGATGAACCAGTCCTGTCGCTTGCTGTTCGTCGACAACCACCCGCTCGCATGTGACCTTAACAGAATCTCCGTCCTCCTGCCAACGAGGGGAATACCGAATCTTCTCCGTTAGAGCTGCCTTGCGTGTACCCGAAGTCGTGTCAATCGCCACACCCACCGAATTGCCACTGCACAGCGAGGCGGCCAACAAGTTTACGCCACATCCCATCGCGGCGCACAAAACGAAAAGTTTGCCTTTCATATCCATCAACCTATTCGCTATTCGTTAGTCTCTATTCTCTATTACGGAAGGGTCCTAGAGAGGCGGAAGCCGTCGTTGATGTAGGAGCTCGACGGGTAGTCGTGGCTGCTGTAGGACGACGCGCAGTACGACTCATCGCGGAACCAGCTGCCACCGCGCTTCACCCGGCACGAGCCCCAGGAAGATCCTTTGGGATCCGTGCCGTAGGCCAATGCCCCGTCCCAGTCCAGACACCACTCCCACACGTTGCCGCTCATGTCGTAGAGCCCCCACGCGTTCGGCTTCTTCGTGCCAACCGGATGTGTGGAGTCGGAGTTGAACGAGTACCAGGCATAGTTAACGTTCGGTGAACTTCCCCAATAGTAGGTCGTCGTCGTACCCGCGCGGCAGGCATATTCCCACTGCGCCTCCGTCGGCAAATCGAAGTTGAGTTTCGTCCGTGCCTGAAGCTTGCCGAGGAAACTCGTCGCATCGACGACTGACGAGCTCGGCCACTTCGCGCCGTTGGAGGAGCCGCGAATGTTGTTGTAGCTCACGTAGTAGGCGGGATAGCCGTCGCCCGACCCGTAGCTAGAACTTGGCGACGAATTCGGCCAGGCCCCCATCACGAGCATCCACTGCTTCTGCGTCACCTCGAAGACGCCCATGTAGAACGGTTTCGTGAGCGTCACACGATGCGTTTCAGCGGACTGGTCTTCGCCCATGATGAACGTCCCCGCGTCACAGCGGCGCAACGCGAGCTTCGTGGTGCGGTAGGTGTCGTTCGTGAAGCCGTCAGCCGGTTCCTCTGCGAGATAGGTGACGGGATAACTCGTAGCCTCCGCGCCGGCCGAGAGGTCGATCACGCAGTAGAGCGCGGCGTTCGTTTCGCAGGAGACGTTGAAGACGACGTTCGCCGACTTCAGATTCACTCCTTGCCGGTCGAGATCCCAGACGATCGCATGACTCCCCTCCGCCAAGGACGTTGCCCCGCTCAAAGACTCCGTCGTCGCCGTGTAGGACGTGTTCTCGACCGTGTCCGTCGCCGTCACCTTCAAGGTCGTGATCAACCCATTCGTCAGCGCCATCCCGGCGATGTCGCCCGTCACCTTGTAGGAGATATCGACCTTCCCGTTCCATGGATACCGCTGCTGCGCCGTCACCGCAGTGATGGTGGGGGTGGCGGCGATTAAGCGTGCCGCAGAAAAGATTACACTTAACATCAAAATTTTTGTATCCATCACCTCATGCCTCCTTTATAAATTGAACAGGCTCTAATACGTGCAGATTTGCGACGTACTACTGTCCCGTCATCGTAGAACACCTCAGCACCAACCATAGAATCGGAATATACAGAAGCACCTCCTATTGCTTTCTCTCCAAGGGAATTCATCAGACAATCTTTCAAGATATTTGAATTCCCCAAATTTCCTAGAGACGCGTCCCCTTCAAAGGTGAAGGTGTCCGTTTTCTCATGCCGCCATTCAGCTCCGTGCTCTGATTGATTTGTGCACACATATGTGTGGACAGTTGCCGTCAGCTTCATTGTGACCTCACTTAGACAAGTCCGCGAGTATTCATAACATACACTAGCGCATCATACAGTTCCTGATAATCAGCGTTATTTGTGTTATACACTTCATCGACCTTGGGGTTCTCATCTGCTTGTTGGCGACGTTTCGTCATCATCGCATACAATTCTTGTAACTCTGCATTTGTCAAATCATTCAGCCAACCATGCTTACTAATTACGCACATAAACATCTCCTTCACCAGCAGTTTGCATGGACACGTCGCCCTGCTGGTAAAAAGAGCGGCGCACCCTCAAGATTCTTGTCTCGAACGAGGCACCGCTAAGAGCCCTATGAGAAACACGAATAGAGAGTACGCCGCGTGTGAATGCACACGTAGCGCACCATCGTAGTTCGCCTCTCATTTGAAAATTAGCGGTTTTCGTTCGAAGCTACTATACGCTGTTGCGTACGTGCCTGGGTCCTTTCGGGATTCCCAGACTCCTCAGTTCGCCGGGGCGAGACGCCCCGGTTACGTGTGAGGTTCTTCCTCGTTCCGGGGCGAGACGCCCCGGATACGGAGGACGGTGGTT
>JAUNMP010000353.1 GCA_030537465.1 bacterium | reverse complement strand
GAACGGATCGTGGGTCTGCGCCTGGATGAGCTCGATGATGGGCGAATTGTGCGCCTTGAATTCCTTTTTCAACAGCCTGTCGACTGCGGGTATGTCTTCAACTGTCATTTTTCATCCTGTCCAGACAATTTGGCTCTTGAAAGTTTTTTGTGGAACGCAGATGCCTTCGGCATACGCAAATGTTGGCGAAATCCGATCCGTCTACAACGCCCGCGCCAATGACTTGTTTTGGGTCGTTCAGTGACTGGATTTTGATGCGCGGACGCGGGCCCTTGCGGGCGGCTTCGCCGTTGCTTCGCAACCTTCCCTCCGAGCTTCGCTCTTCGGCGCATTCCGACGGAATCGGATTTCGCCAAGATGTCTGCATTGTCGTCGTCACCATATGAGAAAGGGATTGGTTCACCATTGTACGAACTTGCCGGAAACCGTTTGTGGCGTAGCTTCGGCCTTGAATGCGAGAGCCAAATTCCGTCCATGAGAAGTCAATGGCCGAAGCGTCGCAGCCACAACGGTTACTTCGGCAAAATCCGCGTATGCCAAAGGCATCTGCGTTCTGAACATGCAACTTGCCACTAAAAACTTCGAAGAACCGACTATTTCAGCATCACGGGGCCGTAGAGCCCGCAGCTGTCCAGCGTGTCGTTCGCGCTGTAGCCGTTCGTGATCTCCGAGAAGCCCCATTCGCCGCGTGCGTTGTTGTGCGGACCCTCCTTGTACGTCAGACAGCTCTTCGTCACACGCCTCTCCGGCGGGACCAGGCAGTCCCCGATGAGCCGGTTCCGCCAGGTGTTCGTCACCCGCACCTCCAGGTCGTTCTCCCCGGCCTTGAGCGCGGCGGCCGGCACCTTCGCGTACCAGGGTGCACACCAGACGACGCCGCAGTCCACGCCGTTCACGCGGACCTCCGCCACCCCGCCTTCCACATGGCCGAGCGTCAGCAGACGGTCGCCCTTCACCGTGTTCAACTGGAACTTCGTCCGATACGACGCCGTCCCGGAGAAGTACCGCACCGTCTCGTCGGCGCTCTTCGTCCAATCACCCAGGCGATCGTGCGGACGCCCCCCGAGGTCGACCGTCCAGGGCCCCGTCACCGCCACGCCGCTGTCCAGCGGAACGTGCTGCATCACCGGCGGCGTCGGACGCGACGGCGCCTTCGACGCCCCAGGACGAAATACGACGAAGACCGCACCGTCGCGCGGGAACTTGAGCGACAGCTTCGTGCGCCCATCCTCCGTCGCCTTCGCCTCCGGCACCGCGCGGCGGTTCCCTGTCACGGGATCCCAGAACTCGCAGCTCTTTCCCGCCACGCGGAAGGTCACGCTGCCATATCCCTTCCCCGAGGTCGTCACGAAGTAGATGTCCGTGCCGTCCGCCAGCCGGCGGTGGATCACGTCGTTGAAGTCTCCCTCGAAGTCCGGCACGGGCAGTTTGCCCCAGGCGGCACCGGGCTGCGTCAGGTCGAGGAACGCCCCGTAGCGGGACTTCAGGTCGATCTTCTCGTCGTTCAGCACATCGTAGTTGTAGCCACGCGGAATCCCCACCGTCGCCCCATCGTAGGGCAGTTCGCGGTAGCGTCCCCAGTGGCGGTACGGATTGTGGCCCGCGTAGACCGCGAGGTCGACCACCGGCTCGCCCGCCTGCAGCAGCATCTGGCAGCGGGAGAGATAGGTCAGAAAGGCATGAGCCTGACCATGCCACGTCACGTTGCGGTTGATGTGCGTGCCCGCGAAGTATTCGATGCCGGGCTTTCCGAACGCCTCCGGGGAACAACTGAACGTATGCCACACGAAATGGTTGATGCCGTCGACAAAGGCGTCGTCGGCGCTGCGCTTGAGGCGGGACGGCAGCATGTTCCAGTGGTAGTCCATCGTCGTGAAGGCCTCGGTCGACGCCCGCTTCAGACCGTAGATGCGCGCGGCGTTCGCCGCCGCCACGTTGTGGGCGTGCCCGGAATGGTGCGCCGGCGCGACGGGCCAGAACTCGCCCTGCGGCATGTCGTTCACGCCGAGCGCGGCCAGCTGGTCCGCCTCGAGGAACACGCTCGGGCTCCGGTTCCAGGGCCCACCCGACTCGGAGTAGATCTTCAGCCCGCGGGCATGCGCCAGACGTCGCACCGTTCCATAGAAGTTCTCGCGGAACATATCGTTGCGCACACGGCGGAAGTCCTTTAGGACAGTGTGGGATTGCTCGATTTCGGGCTTGTCTGATCCGGGAGGAACAAAGCCGGCCAGCATGGGCAGGTGCGGACGCAGGTCGTAGCCTGCATGCTTCCTGAATTCGTTCTCCATCGCGGGCGTCCAGGTGGGGATCGCCCCCTCCCAGCTCACCGAATAGACATGCGTGAACGTCTTGCCGACGAGCGGACCCAGCACCGCGCACAGCGGCTCGACGATCCGGTTGAAGTGGCGTTCGACGGCCACGGGATCGATCACGTCCACGTCGAACTCGCGCTTCGGGATCGCGCAGTATCCAAAGCGCAGACGAACCGTCCGAGCCCCCGGCGTCCCCGCCGCGACGCATTTGACGGTCGCGGTGTCGCGATCCTGCTCCCAGCGTCCCGTCGCGCCGCCCGCGTTCCGCCAACCCGACTTCACATCGGCATCGGACGGCACGGACACCGTCATCTCGCAGATGTCGTGGTAGTTCTCGTATTCGGCCGGGACCTCCGCCACGTCGACGCCGCAGACGAGCCGCTTCGGACAGTCCGCCCCCGTTTTCCAGGGGCCCTTCAGCGATCCGCCGCAGTCCGAGAGGTTCATCGTGAACTCGAGCCCCAGGCGCGCGCACTCCTTTACGGCGTAGGCAACCATGTCGTACCACTCGGGACTCGCGAACGCAAGCTTCACCTCCGGTTTCCAGACGCGCGTGTCGTACCCGCGCGGATCCAGCAGCAGCAGGCCCCCGAATCCCATCTTCTTCATCGCCTCGAGGTCCGCCGTCGCAGTCTTCCGGTCGACGTTGCCGTTCACCCAGTACCAGTAGCACCACGGCTTCGCCGCGTCCGGCGGCTTCACGAAATCCTCGTAGAGTCCCGCCCGCACCCCACAGGCGCAGAGGCAGACCATTGCCAGCAGATGTCTTCTCATATTCAACCTTTCACTCTTTCAAGCAATGCCGTGCAGCCACGAAGCACATCGTCGTAGGTCTCGTCAAAGTTCCCTGTGTACCAGGGGTCCGCGATGTCGCGTGTCTCTCCCGCGAACTCCGGCAGCTTGTGGATCTTCTCCCTGTCCTCGGGATAGACCAGCCGACGCAGGTCGGCGACGTTGTAGCTGTCCATGCCGATCAGCAGATCGTACTCGCGCGCCTTCGCCGCCGTGAGCAGCCAGGCCGCGCGGTGGGAGAACGGGATGCCC
>JAUNMP010000076.1 GCA_030537465.1 bacterium | reverse complement strand
GTGGCAGGGCCGGCGACAGGGTGTCCGAGGGGTTTTGCAATTACCTCTATAGAGATAGGAGGTGCCGGCCATCAGCACGCCACCGCAAGTCGAACCTTCGACGAGACAGTCCTCGACTGCCGCGGACGAACTGTAGACGCAGAGGCTACCTGCGTTGTAATTCGGATTCACGCCGCCCTTGAGATGACAGCGAATCAGTTTGGCCGAGCTGTCCATGTAGACATTGGCGCCTCTCTTATCCTTGGTCGTCACCGTACCATCTTGAACGACCGAATCGGAGAGCGTTCCTCCGCCATTCATGCGCACATTGCCGCCGTCGTTTGTCGCCGTACCGCCGGTAATCGTGCAGCCCTCCATCTTGCCCGAATATTGATAGACATTGCCGCCGACATTCGCGCTCGTACCGCCTGAAATCGTGCAGTTGCGCACCGTGCCCTTGTCAAGGTAGACATTGCCGCCACGCTTCGTCGCCTGACCGTTGCGAATCTCACAATTGAGGACGAGCGCATTGTCGTTGTTGATGTAGAGGTTGCCGCCTTCGGCGTTGGAGCTGCCGTTCTTGACACTGCCGTCACGAATGACGCAGTCGACCAGCGTGCCACCGTTCATCTCGATCGCGCCGCCCTTATCGGCCTTCTGCGTGGACTCGCCGACGATCGTGAGGTTCGTCACCGTCGGACCGCTCGAATTCATGCGGAGCGTGCGGTAGGTTCCCGCCGACTTGATGACGACATCATCGCGGGTCGCGCCCGCGCCGATCAGGTTCGCCTTGAGATCATAGCCCCACTGCTGATTCGTCTCATATTCGCCCGCCGCGAGGTAGATGTTGTTCCCCGCCGTGCCGCCGCCAGCCGTCAGCGCCTTGTCAATCGTTGCGAACGGCGCGGTGACCGAGCCGTCGTTGTCGTCGCTGGCGTTGTCCCCGCCAACATAGTAGTCAGTGGCGAAGACGCCGAGAGCCAAGGCCGAAGAGAATACGAGTGCGAGTGTCTTCAAGTTCATATGAGGTTCCTCTTTAGGTCTGCCTCATATTCTACTAAACCCCACACTCTTCTAGACAGCTAAAACCGCAACAATAATATAGCCAAAACCGTCATGCACACCTTGTTCGGCATGATCGGAGCGATAGCTGTCGTGTCCGTCAGCGGAGGTGCAGATCGCGCCAATTGCACGATCTGCACGCCACGTTATAACAGATTTTGATACAATGCACATCGTGGATACGATTCTCATGTTTACTGACCTCTGCACCGGCTCGCGCATTCCGACGTTGCGCGGGGCGAGGGCGGCTGCCGCCGAACAGGATCTCCAGGTTCAGGTCGTGGAACTCGCGCGCGTGCAGGTTCCGATTCCGAAGACGCTGGCGTTCTGGAAACCGGTCGGCTGCCTTATCGAAGGTTCCTCGCACATCAAGCCGACGAGCCCGCTTCTGAAGAGGCTCCCGATCGTCCACATCGACCCGAACGCCAGGATTCTTGCGACCCAACCTGCGTTCACTGTCTCGAATGACAATGCGGGCCTCGCCGAAAAGGCGCTCAAGGTGCTTCTCCGCTGCGGCTGCGACCATTTCGCCTTCGTCGGGTGGACGCGCGACGTCAACTGGAGCACGGCCCGCTACGAGGCATTCAAGACGACGCTTGACGCGCTCGGCAAATCCTGTACCGCCCTCCTCGATCCCTGGACGCTGGGCAACGCGGCCGACTTCATCTCCCGCCTCAGGCCCTGGCTGCGGAGACTTCCACTGCCCTGCGGGATCCTCGCCGCGAACGACGACATTGCGTCCGTCGTACTCGACGCCTGCCGCGCGGCGAATCTGAACGTGCCGGACGACATCGCCGTGATCGGCGTTGACGACCAGCCGTCCATCTGCGAGTCGACCAAACCCTCCCTCTCCAGCGTTCGCCCCGATTTCGAGCGGGCGGGACACCTCGCCGTCGACCTGCTCGTCCAGCGGCTCGCCAATCCTGACCTGTCCGCCAGCCACCTTGTCTACCCTCTAGCTGGTGTCACAATCCGCCAGTCGACACGCCGGCTCGCGCAGAAAAACCCAAAAATCCTTGCCGCGCTCGAGCTCATCCGTCGTCAGGCCGTGAACGGCCTCAAGGCGGCTAACGTCGTGAAGGCGCTCGGGATGTCTGAACGGCTGGCCGAGACCCAGTTCAAGGCTGCGACAGGGCGCCGCATCACCGAGGAGATCACCGAGGTCAGACTCACCCGCGTCCTTGAGCTGCTGCGTCAGCCTCGTCAGGACATCTCCGCGATCGCCCATCTGAGCGGATGGAGGTCGGACGTCTATCTCAAACGCCTCTTCAAGGCGCGCTTCGGCGTCACGATGCGCGAATGGAGGAAACGACACGCATGAGCCGGATTCTCCAGCTCCAGCGCCTAGCGTTCCCTCTCACCTGCGGACAGCTTGCCTTCGCCCTCAATGGCTTCGTGACCCACTGGTTCCTCGCCCATTCCTCCAGTACGGCCTTCCACGCCTCTCTGCCGGGTTCCATGCTCGCGGTCGCCATCTCGTCGATCTTCATCTCCTCGTTGGCCTATTCGGGGACGATTCTCGCCCAGCGCCATGGTGCGGGCGACACGGAAGGCGCCCGCCAGGTCTTCCGCAGGGCGATCGTTCTGACGATCCTCTCCGCACCGCTCTTCCTGCTCGCGGTCCCCATCGGGCACTTCATCCTCTCCATCTTCGACACGCAGCCCGAAGTTCTCCAGGCAGAATCCGCCTACTACGACATTCTACTCGCCAATGGATTCTTCACCGCGCTTGCGGCGGTTCTGGGCGGCTACTTCACCGGACGCGGCAAGACCCGACTCGTCGGCGCGATGACAACCTCTGGCTTCATCCTCAACATGGCGCTCTCGCCCATCTTCATCAACGGGGCCTTCGGACTCCCCCTTCACGGAATCGTCGGCGCCGGCTGGGCCGCCACCATCGCCCACATCGTTCCCTGCATCATCCTCGCCACGCTCATCCTCTTCAGACATCCAGGCAACATCCCTGCCCCCAGCAACCGATCCCCTACTACCTATTCCCTATTACTTAAATTAGGCCTTCCCAACGGCATACGGTCCGTCATCGACATCGGAGGGTTCTTCGTCTTCGTCGCAGTGCTGGCCGAATGCCCTCCCGCGGCAGTCGCGGCGAGCACGGCCGCCTTCGCCATCAATGGCATCTACCAGGCCTTTCCCCAGGGACTCGCCGCGGCCCTTGAAATCGTCACGGCCCGCGGCGAACAGGGAAACCTCCGCGCCGCCTTGGCCTCGACATTCGTCTACGTCGCGCTCTTCGCGCTCGTCCTCCTCGCCTTCGGAACAACGTTCCTCTGTCATTTTCGCGCCCGCGATGCGGCCTTCACGCTAGAGGAGTTTCTCCTGACGGCCCGTCCCCTCGTTCTGATTCTCGCCGTCAAAGCGCTCTTCGAATCGCTCACGATCATTCTGCAGGCCCATCTCAAAGGGCACGGCAGAACGGCAACCGTGCTAGGCATCCAATTGTTCTCATCCTGTGGATTCTGGATGCCGCTCTACTTCTGCGTCCGCCACGTCCACGCGACCATCCCGCTCTACTGGCTGACGATGATCGCGTGTTCAGCGCTCTCGGCCATTCTGCTCGTCTGGAAGATCCGCCGTCTCAAGTCACATACAACCTGAGCGTGGGCACTGTTTCGCCGAAGGGCGAACGCCCGGATCTCCGTCACGGCACGACGACGACGTTTTCGGCGTTCTCGACGACGTTGGGCTTCGCGACCTTCACGCAAGTGACATTCTCCAGACGCACATCACGGACAGGCAGCCGCTTGTCGCCCTTCACGTGGACGAGCCACTTCGCCTCCTCGACGGAGACGTTCTTCATCGAGAGCCCCTTGATCGGCGTGATGCGGATCTCATGCGTCGGGAAATCCTTCCACTGGTAGATCACGTCCGTCTCGACGTCCATCACCCCGTACTTCACCCGTTTCGCCTTCACGTTCTCCATGCGGATGTTCTCAACGAACCCGCCCCGGCGCTCGTTCACCTTCACATAGAAGAGGCGGAACGCCTCGGAGGCGAGTTCGCAGTCGTGCATGTAGACGTTCCGCACACCGCCGCTCATCTCGCTGCCGATGCCGAGCAGCGTGTGGCCGTTCACCACCTTGCAGTTGCGCACTTCGATGTTCTCGGACGGCGTCGCCAGCCGCCAGGCATCCTGGTTACGTCCGCTCTTGATGACGATGGCGTCGTCCCCCTGATCGAACACGCAGTTCTCGATGAGCACGTTGCGGGACATCTCCACGTCCACGCCATCGTTGTTGTGGCCGTGGGCAAAGACGTCAAGCCCCCGCACCACGCAGTCCTGCGACAGGAAGAGATGGATGGTCCAGAACGGCGATTCGCGAATGCGGAATCCCTCCAGGCGCACATTTTTGCAGCGGTTGAACTGCATCAGATGCGGCCGCACGTTCGACTCCGGCAGCTTCGTGACGTCGCGTTCCTCCACCGGTGCCAGGAAGCTGCACCAGTCGTAGAGCTTGCGCGTGGCGTCCATATGCCCCTTCCCACGCCCGAACCAGGTCCGCCAGAAATCCATCTTCGGCGCGAACGTCCCCTTGCCGGTGATGGCGACGTTCGTGCAGCCATAGGCGTAGACGAGCGGCGAGAGCGTCTTGCACTCCACGCCTTCCCAGGTGGAGAGCACGGACGGCAGATAGAACTTCGGATCATCCGCGAAGACAACCTTCGCCCCCTCCTCCAGATGAAGTTCGATGTTGGACCTCAGATGAATCGGCCCCTCCAGATAGTGCACACCCGCCGCGACGACGATCCTGCCGCCGCCTGCCTTGCCCGCCGCGTCGATCCGCGCCTGCAGCGAGGCACGACTTTCCATGGACGACGCCGTCCTCCGCTGAGCGAAGAACCATTTCAACACCGTGTCGTCACCGTAGGTGCGCGACCAGCAGTTGTGGCCGACACCTGGATATTCGCGGTACTGCACGTTGCCGCCCGCGGCCTTGATCGCCGCGAACATGTCCCGGGACCGGTTCGTCGGCACGGCACCGTCCTTGTCGCCGTGGAAGCACCAGATCGGAACGTTCTTGATCTTCGCCGCACACGCCACGTCGCCGCCACCGCAGATCGGCATCGCCGCCGCGAAGAGGTCCGGACGCCGCTGCACGATGTCCCATGTGCCATACCCGCCCATGGAGATGCCCGTCACGTACACACGCGACGCGTCGACGGGGAAGTCCTTCATCGTCCGCTCAATCAGCGCCATCGCGAGGGACATGGACGCGCTTGGCTCGGTGGGCATCGTGTGCGCCGTCTGCGTCCAGGGCGTATTCACCCACTGCTGACCGTTGGGCACCTGCCCCGCGATGAAGAAGATCTCCTCGCCCGTCTTCTGCGCATAGGTCAGCAGCTCGTCTGCGCCATGGACCAGCTGGGAGATGTTGTCGGCGCCGCGCTCGCCCGCACCGTGGAACAGAATCACGAGCGGATAGGCCTTTCCGGACACCGGCGCTTTGGGCGCATGCCAGCGATAGAGCAACTTCTGCCCGTTCTGCTCGAAGACCTTAGCCTCCGTCATCTGCGCCGCGGGACGCGCCTGCAGCTTCGCCATACGCTCCTCTCGCGTCTCCTTCCGGACCGCGGACGCGGCAGGTACCTGAACCGCTGGCGCGGCAACCACCACCGCGAGCGCGAAAATCGTCGATGCGAATGCAAGAGTCTTCATGTTCAATCTCCTCAGTTCTTGTACTTCACCTGGATCTTGCCGCGCTGTTGCTGACGCTGCTCAAGGCGCTTCTGCTCCTGCTCGCGCTGCTGGCGGATGCGTTCGCGGCGACGCTCGTCCGCGGTCCGCCCCGCCTCGGAGTAGGCCTTGCGGTCCCCCACGAGAACAGGACGCGTAAAGCCGTTGCGCGAGAGAATCGCCATCACCTTGCGCTGAAGGCGCCAGTCGTTCATGCCCTCTGGACAGTGTATGTTGATCGTATCGTGCTTGTCGAGACCGGAATCCTTCAGGAGTCCTGGCAGATCCTCGGGATCGACGAACTTCCCGCGGTAGGTGACGCCGCCATCCATCGTAAGCGCGATTTCAGGATGGCGTGCATCCGTCATGTAGTGTTCGGTCGTGCAGCCGCAGAGCAGCGCCATGGTCAAGGCAAGAGCCCAAAGAGGCTTCTTCATGTTTTACCTCCTCAATCCGGCCTGGGTGAAATCCCAGGCCTTGAATCCAAGGGCGAACGCAGGCGACGTTGACTTCAGGCGGAAGTCGTAGCCCGCCGCATCTTCGAACTGCGGATCGGCGTACTTGCCGCCCGTCTCCTTGCCGCAGGCCGCCCACTTCTCCCAGTCGAGGCCGTCCAGCTCGGGCTTGCCCGAAACGTCCCACCAGAGGTTGTTCGCCCAGATGCCACCGACACCGCGCGGACCGCGTCCCACCAGCGGACCCTCCCGCACGAGCACGATGTTGTTCACGAAGTTGAGCGTGCACGGGATGTCCTGCACCACCTGGCGCGCCATGCGCACCGCTCCCAGCATCTTGTTCCACGCAAACACGTTGTTGCGGATGATGCACCCCGCGCCGTAGTGCTGGTGGAAGCCGCCGTCCGTCGTGTTCCAGCAAAGATTCCGCTCCATCACGATGCCCTCGCTGCCTTCGTCCGTGTAGAGCGCCCAGCCGCCGTACGAATAGGACCACACGTCGTGGACGACATTGTCATGCACCGTCGTTCCGTAGCTCGTGCCGAGCGTGTAGACCCCGCCCATGTCGCTCATGATGCCCTTGCCAAGGTCGTAGATCTTGTTGAAGGCGATCTCGTTGCGCTGCGCGACGCTGCCATGGAAGCCCCAGGTCCAGCCCACGGAGACGCCCGTATAGAAGAAGTCGTGGATCTCGCAGTGGAGCACCTTCGAGTCCGAGACGTGCGTGTAGGCGACGCCAGTGCCCTCCGGATTGAAGCGTCCGCCCTGGCGGATCGTGCAGTTGTCGATCAGGTTGAAGGCCGTCGACCGCGGCGCGAGCGTCTTGATCACGCGGCGCTTCATCGTCTCGCCCTTCGCGACGTGCCCCACGCCCGAGCCCATCCAGACGCCACCGGCGCCGAGGTCGAAGAGCGTGCAGCCCACCACACGGTTGGACGTACAGCCGTCGTTGAACCGCATCGCGTAGTTGCCCGTGTTCCGCACGCGGCAGCCCTCGAAGGAAATCCGCTGTGCGCCCTGCAGCGTCACCGCGCCGTCGCTGCCGCTCGCCGCCTGGTGCTGCCAGCTTTCCGTGGGGCCCAGCCCGCCACCAACGAATTTTACCAAAGGATGCTCGGCCCTGATGGCCGCTCCCGAACTCGGCGTCACATCCGAGTGGGCGAAGGTGATGTTCTTGAAGGAGACATCGTGCACATAGGCCCCCTTGTCGGGATCACCACGGAACGCGACGAGCTGACTGATCTTCGCGCTCGGCGCGACGACCGACGCCTTCGCCATGTCCTCGCCCGGCAGCGGACGGTACAGCACCTTCGCGGCCTTGGCGTCGTAGAACCACTCGCCCGGCGCATCGAACGCGGTGCGCACGTTCTCGAAGTGGACGAGTGTCTCCTTCTCGTTCCAGTTCTGCCAACCGTGCCACGGCGACGGCGACCAGGTGCGGACCGTGAGCCCGTTCGTGGTCATCGCGTCAACCTCGCGCAGGATCCTGCGCGCGAAGCTCCACTTGTGGACCACGCACATCTGAGCATAGGGGAGCTCGTCCTTCGGAAGATCCGCCAGAACCGCCACCTCGGTGTTCGTGATCGTGGCGTTCTCGACGTAGCGTCCCTTCACGGCGGCATCTGGCGCGATCGCCGGCCTGCGGATGTTGAAGTAGCCCGTGTTCGGCAGCCGGGCCCGGTCTGCACGACGGCCGTTCACCCACAGCTGTTCAAAGTAGGCGGGTTTGCCGTCCGGCGCCACGGGGATCGACGCGGACCACACACCGGGCGCGTCCTGCGTCCAGCCCTTGATTTCGGTGCCACCCGCGATCACGGCCTCGCCTTCGCCGACCCAGCTCACGGGTGCGTCCTTCGTTCCGGAGTCCGCCGGCGTGAAGACGAGCGTCTCCCTGAGCGCGTAGTGCCCAGGCTTCACGCGCACGGTCCAGGCGGAGGTGTCCCCCTGTCCCTTTGCGGCGCGGATCTTCTCAAGCGCCTGCACAGGCGAGAGTCCGTCAGGGGAGACCACGATCTCCCCGCCGAGCGCGGAGACGACGAGGGCGAGACAACCGAGTGCGAATGTGTTTTTCATGCCGTCAGTATACCATAACATCATGGTTGAAATCAGCTCCAGGCGGGACGAGCCTCGAGATCGCCATTCAGGAGGGAGAGAATGCGCAGCCGGCCCGTGAAGGTTCCCTCCCCTGCGCTGCGCACCGTCAGGACAACGCCCGCGAACCCGGTTTCCGGATCAACGCAGATGGACTGTCCCGTGTAGCCACTGTGGTGGATGGTCCGCGGCGACAGGCCAGGCACCCGCGCAGGCTCGCTCATGTTGAATCCGAAGCTGCGGCGGTAGACGCCCTCCTCGTGGGTGCAGGTGAAGAGCAGATCGTAGTACGCCCGCGGGAAATGACTGCGGTGGAGCAGGTCCGCCGTGAAGAGCCGCAGGTCGTCCAGCGTAGTGAAGAGCCCCGCGTTGCCCGTCGGACGCCGCGCGTGGTACGCCGGCGGGTCCGAGACACAGCCGACTTTCCTGACCACAAAGTTCGCGGGCGGCATCACCTCGGGATGCATCACATGACCGTCGTTCTCCACCGGCCACCAGCGTGAATGGTCCATCCCCAACGGACGGAACAACATCTCGCGCGCCAGCACATCAATGGGCTTTCCACCAACCCGTTCCGCGATGAGTGCGAGCAACTGGAAATTGTAGCAGGAGTACATGCAGTGCCCCGGTGCGCGTGCCGGTTTCTGCGCCAGCAGACGTTCCTCGAACGGACGCTCCGTCAGACACTTCGTGGGATCCGAAGGCCGCGCCGGCGCGAGGGCGTGCCCGAAGCCGCTCGTGTGCGTGGCGAGCTGGCGAATCGTGACCGAACAGTCCTTCCCCGCGGCATGGTCCGGCAGATAGCGGATGAACGGCGCGTCGGGATCAAGTCTCCCCTCCACCACCTGAAGCGCCAGTACCGCCGCGACAATGGTCTTCGTGAGGGATGCGGCGTCGAAGAGGGTCCGCGCGTCAACCGTGCCCGTCTCAGGTCCGCATCCCTGCCAGCCCACATACCCCGCCTCACCAAGATTTGACCGTGCGAACGCAGCACCGGTGAAGAACCCCTTCTCCATCTGGGCCAGCGCCTCGGCACGGGCCCGGGCGAGCGCGGCATCTTCACGGGGGAACAGACAGCCTCCCGCCGCCGCGCCGGCGGCCAGGATGAGCAGTTCGCGACGCGAGAGGGAGGAAGCCATGATACCTAAAGGACTTTACTTGATCAACGAGAGGAACTCCTGCCGGACCTTCTCGTCCGATCGGAAGCTGCCGAGCATCGCGCTCGTCACCATCTCGGAATTCTGCTTCTCGACGCCGCGCATCATCATGCAGAGATGCTTGCACTTGAAGACGACGCCCACACCCTCGGCCTTCGCGGCCTCCTGAATCGCCTCGGCGACCTGTTCGGTGAGACGCTCCTGGATCTGGAGCCGACGTGCGAAGCAATCCACGATGCGGGCGATCTTCGAGACGCCCAGCACCTTGTTCTTCGCGATGTAGCCGATGGCGCAGCTGCCATAGAACGGCAGCATATGGTGCTCGCACATCGAGTAGACCTCGACGTTCCGCAACACGATCATATGGTTTGCGCCCGCGTCGAAGATGGCGTTGTTCAACACGCCCCGAGGCGTCTGACGGTAACCACGAGTGAGGAACGCCAGCGACTTGGCCACCCGCGTCGGCGTCTTCAGCAGACCATCGCGTTCGGGGTCCTCGCCCAGTTCGATGAGCAGCTGGCGAACCAGCGCGGCAATCTTCTTCTCGTTCGGTTCTTTCGGCTTCTTGTCCATGGCGAGATAGTTTACCACATTTCGTCCGAAGGCGAGAATGCTCGACCGACCAGGGCTCCGCACAAACCGCGGTCTGAAGAGTGTTGTCCAGGGAGTGGCTTCAGGAAAGTAGGGCGGAAATGAGCTTGAAGACGATGAAGCCGATGATGACGATTGCCCATACGCAACCACTTGCGGAGGTTGGCTTGTTTTCCGGAATCCGCCGAGGTCGTTGAATCGGGTCTTCCTCCGTTTCCGAGGGGGAAGCGTCCATGTCGGCCCATTCTGGCTCTGAGTCAGTTTCCTCTGCATCATCCATGTGCTCGCCGCAGGACGGGCAGATCTCCACGGACACGGGAACAGGCTTTCCACAATGCGGACACTCCAGCATTTCCACACTCGGCATCAGTGGAATGCAGCACTTGTTGCACCAGTCGACGGAGTCGGAATACTGCTTGCGGCAACTTGGACAGAACTTCATTGGCACACTCCGCACTCAATGATAGAGGAATTGAACAGAAGCCGTGCAGGCACGGTCCACGCGTGCGCGGACCCAGTAGGCCGCGAAGGCCGGTGAAAGATCATCCCGCACTTCCTGGTTCGCCTTGACTGAATAGGACGCGGCCTTCACCCATGTACCACAGCCGTCGATGTCGGCCTCAAGCGTGACCGTCGTGTCGACATCGGCCTTCAAGATCACTGTCTTCTGGTCAAAGCCGTTCATCAGATACGCGTCGCTCGGCACATTCGCCGCGACGGCGGTCTCCTTCCACGGACCGCCCACACCCACCGGCTTCCCAAGCTTCCACAAATCGTCCGCCACGCCAACCTTCAGCTCTTCCCTCTTCCCTATTCCCTTTTCCTTCAGCACGAGGCAGCCCTTCCACGTGTCGTAATCGCAGAACTGCCGTGGCGTCGCGGCAACGGGATGGACGTATTTGAACCCACCCGCGTTGTCCGCCGGCAGTTCGTAGAAGATCTCGCCGACGTGGAGCAGGTCGCGCTCCGTCGAGACCTCACGGCAGAGACGTCCGCAAGTTGCGGCGACACCCGCCGCACGCCGCGGCAGACGCCGCCGCACGCCGTTGTCCACGTAGATGAGCGAGGCCGCATCCTCCAGGATCAATCCCTGCGGAATTGGCGCGTCGTTCGCGAAGATCGTCGCCGCCTCGGCCGGCGCCGACATCTGGAAGACCGCATCCTGTCGACGCGACAGCCTGTCGCGTCGGTCCGATGCGTAGTGGAAGACCGCGAACACGTTCGTCGCTTGATCCTTCGCGACAAGACGCACCCATTCCGCGTCAGGTGCAGACCCAAGGTCATACCCTCCTGGTGCGAGCGTCTTCCAGGTCGTCCACTCTCCATTACCTTCGCGATCCACCTGCACCTCGGCGGCAACCGTCAACCAGAGCCACCGGCGATCGTAGCCCGCGAAGAGGAACGGATCGCTCGCCTGCCCGACGACGACGGCATCGCCGCTCCACACGGCGCCACGGCCTTCACGCGGCCCCAGATCATCCAGTCGCGCGGGTTCCACGAACCAGAGGTTGCTCTCGCTCGGACGCGCCGTCGGGCGCTTGCCCTTCAGCGCCCGCACGTTCAGGAACTCGCTCCTCGCATGGTCGTCGCAGCCGAAGACCACGCGGTCGTTCCAGCGGCAGAAGTCGCCGATGACTTTCAGGTAGGTCGAACGCGGACGCACCCCCTTCGCATGCCCCGGCGCGAAGTCAGCCGGAAACTTCCAGAACGTGCCGTGCATCGTCGCCAGAAAGTCATCCCCTGATCCAATTTCGCGGATGCGGGGCCATTCGGTGTTCCAGCCATGCGCACCATCATAGCTGTGCGAACCTTTGGGGAGGCGATAGTCGTGCCAGGTCTTGCCATCGGCCGTCGTCGTGAGAATCACGCTGCGATGGTCCCAACCGAGCGCCCAAATCGGATTCGCGTTCGGATGCTCGTTGCCGTAGATGCCGTCACGCGTCGTGATCTCGGTGAACTGGTTCGTGCGGATGAGAGTCCAGTTTCGATCGCCCGGTTCCCAGTAGGCGAGACATCCGGACGGCGTGCGGGGATCCTTCATCGCCGCCGCGGAGGACATCCCGTTGTTCGCATAGAAGACTTTGCCGAATCCAGAGCACGTGCCCTTCCCGTGGTAGCCGAAGAGCGTCGACTCCTCCGCCTCGTTCCAGCCGGGCGGCGGCGTGCGGTTCCACTTCTTGAACATGCCTTCAAAGGCCTTGCGGTTGTGACCGTCGCGGATGAAGGTGAAGGTCTTCGTCGGATCAGTGACGTCGAGTTCGTAGAGGGCTTCCTCCATATCCGTCACATAGACCTTCTTCGCCGGCTCGGTCAAATGGCGCGCCGCGCCCGTGAGCCGCCCTGGCAGGCGGCTGATCCAGACAGTCTCGACTGTGCCGTTCGACGAGACAAGATACTGCCCGATCAGCAGCTTTCCCGTCTCGCGATGGATGAGGCGCTCGGCCGGCGTGCCGCCCACGGACTCCGGACGAATCACCCGCGTGAGGTCGGGCTTGATCTGATAGAGCTTGTCGGACGACCCGACCGGCGCATGCGGCGCATAGGTGACCGCCCACAGGCTTCCCGCCCACGGAACGACAGCCCCCGTACCACATTCGCCCTCCCGGTTCGTCATTGCGAGATGCGGATAGACGCCCGACACGCACAGCGGCTCCACCGCCACCAACCCCAGTACCCCCCAAATGGCAGTGCCCAACAAAATCCGTCTCCTCATATCCACTCCATTTCTGAAATCACACCAGAGTCCTCGCAATCCATCAGCGGAAGAGGATGACAGTACCCTGCGGAACAAGATCGAGGCTGAGGCTGTCGTCGTCGGCACGGAGACGCACGGCAGGTTTCACGCCCTCGGGCAGGACAACCGTCCAGTCCGACAGACGCGCCGGCACGTTCTTCAGCGCCGCCGCCTCGAGGAATGTATATGTCCCGTTCTTCAGCATCGCAGGATCGGCTGCGGTCACGACAATCTCCACCGTGTCGGCAAACGTCACCTGACCGTTCACCCGCAGACAGGAAACGACACCCGCCGCGTCGACCGACACATCGATACGGCGGGTGCCGCGCACCTCGCCGACATTGAAGGTTCCCGACCCTGAAAGACGGTCAATGGCCAGCGGCATGTCGGCGGACAACTTGAGCGATGCGCCGGACGCCAACTCCAGCTTCTCGCCGAAGGACAGCGCAGGACCGCCCTCGTCCGCCGCATCCGCCATCCACTTGCGGCGCAGATAGTCGTGGATCGCATTGGCGCGTTCAAGATTGTTCGTCGCCCCCGTGAAGATCACCGCCTCGCAGATCTGTACACCGCCGCGGCCGCAATCTGGACGATCGATGTCGAAAGAATAGGCCGAGATGTTGTTCGTGAAGGCGATCGACAGCACATGGAAACGGCCTTCCGCAGAGCCTCCGTTCGCGAGAAATTTCATCCCCGTAAACCATTCAGACCCATCGCCCTTCTTCAGGGCATTGTTTGGAGCCGTGCAATTGCTATGAGGCCAATAGCCGCCAACAGCATTCCCGCTCGGCGTGAGCGACCAGTTGTTCGGGCCTCCCTCGCTGCCGATCGGCGTTGCATTCTTCCCGCTGGCACCAACAGCGATTTTGTAGACGATGTGGAATTCGCGCACGTTGGACGGTTTCCATTGCGTGCCGTTCGCCCCGTACCAGAACATGCCCGAGGCGATGTTGACAGACGTGTTGACGTTGGTAACCTCGAGGAAATCCACATAGGGCTTGCCGGCCACCAGGCCGTCCGTACCGTCGGACACACGCAGCACCGCGTTCGTCAGGCCACCGTAGTTGGCCCCTGGCGCCACCAGCGGCGTGGCCGCATACCGTCCGCTCAGGCGGCTGTCCTGCCATTTGTCGATGCGGGCGTCGTCCTCCTGTCCCGCCCGATAGGAGATCGATCGCGCCGCGGATGCATCCACGTGGAAGTCCGCGTCGTGCAGATGGTCGATCGCCGCCACCTCCATCTCGCCCGCGACGCACATCGTTCCGCCCGGCACACCCGCGAAGCGTCCCACGGTCAACTTGCCGTCGCCCGTTTTCGAAAAGCCCGCATCCCCTTCGAATGCGACTTCGTCGATCGCCGTATCGACGTCCGCCTCGATCCGCGGCGCGGGGTTCTCGGCCGTGAAGGACATCTTTGCGATCTTCCCGGCCGGCTTCGTGAAGAGCGTCCCCTCGCCCTTCCACTTCTTCATCAGATAGGCAATCGTCTGACGGCGTTCCACATCCGTCAACCGGCGGTTGTAGGCAATGAACTCGCCGAGGCGCGTATCACCGCACTCGAGCTTGCCGTTGTTCAGAATGGCACGGTCCGTTCCAAGGAGGACGGCATTCGGCGCGCTCTCGCTCGAGAAGCTCGCCACATAGTAGCGGTCGTTCGCGACGGTGAACGCGGCCCACGGATCGACAAAATTTCCGTCCATCGTCCAAAGTCCCGCGACGGGTTCCTTGTAGGCATAGGTGCCGTGCAGCAACGTCGCCGTGCCCTCGCGGAGGAGTTCCTGTCCCGAGCAGCCAAAAAGGTTCGGCCCCGAATAGCCGTTCCGCGGAATGCGGATCACCTCGAACGCCTCGCGGATCACGTTGCCGCAGTTGATGCCCATGTACGCGCCTTCGTCCTGGGACCAGTCGCCGAAGTCGATGACGGGCTTGCCGTTGCAGGTGTCCTCGGAAATGAACGGCGAGCGACCGGTTTTGTTCTTTGCGTAATCCGAAACCGCGTAGTAGGCGGTCTGCGCCGGGCGGCAGTCGTTCCAGCGATTCACGTACGTGCGACCATCCTTCTCCTCGGTCACGAGCGATGCGGTCGCCGTGGCATCGGCCCAGAAGACAGGTTCCGCTGCCGGCGCGTCATCGCGAACCGTCTCCAGCATCTTGTCGAACTTGACGACGCCGTCCGCGACCTCGATCGCAGGAGCCGCCGTCTGGAAGCGTCCGACCTTGAGCGTACCCGCGCCCTCCTTGCGCAACATCCCATTCGCCAACACCACTTCGCGAACCGTCGCCTCGTGTCCCTCGGGAACCGCGACCGCGGTCTGTGTCCCCGTCACGTCCAACACGTTGGCGTCGACGTCCTGCAGCCACTTCGACGAAAGATAAGCCACCACACGCTGCCGCTCGGCATCGGCGAGATGTTCGGCGAAGAAGAGCGCCTCGGCAATGCGGGCGCCACCGTGCCGCAGGCGCGTACGATCATTGCAGAACGTATTCGGCTGAAGACCGTCTCCGGCAAGCACATAGTCGAGCACATGATATTTGCCATACATCGGGCGGGTCGAGTAGACGACGTCTCCATCATCCAAATAAAGCTGTCCGCTCGTGAGGTTGGCGTGTGCGAGGTTTTGGGCAATCGCACCAACAGCCGAATCGTAGCCGCGATGGAAGTCATAGGCGCCTGTCTGACCGATGACGAAGGTGTCCATATAGTTGGTGGTCGGCTGGTCAAGCCACACCACAAAGATCTCCTTCACCTTCTGCCCCAGAGAGTAGGTCAGCGATGCAGGCGAACCGTAGGCGGGATCCGCGGGGATCTTCCCATTGGCGATCGTGTCGTCGAGCGGGCCAAAGTCGACGACGGTCAATCCGCCCGGCTTCTGCTCGGAGATCCACGGCTTGGACACCAGTTCGTGACTGATGGGCGTCGCGGCCTTCGTGTGGACCCCGTCAGCCGCACGGCAGTCATTCCATTTTACGACTTGAAGCTTGCCAGTTTCCTCGTCGAGGACGAGCTCCATCGTATTGGTCCTCGATGCATCGACCCAGAAGAGCGGCTCGGCCGTGAGACTGAGTTCAGGGGCGGCCCCCTTCAGCTCCAGAGTGCCGCCGTTGTGGTAGAAGATTTCGCTGTCGGGCACCTGCGACCGCTCCACGACCAACTTGCCGAGACCCGACTTCTGGAGGGCGCCGCCGGAGGTCGTCATGCCCAGCGTAACCGTGGTGTCGGCCGGAACGTCGATCTGCGGGCGCTGGGAGATCTGGAGCGCGGACATCCGAACATCCTGCGCCGTCCCCGTGAAGGCGAACAGCGCCTTCGTGCGTCCCGGGTTCCACAAGCCCTCGAATCCGCTCACGTCGCCGAGATTCACCCGATAGGCCTTCGTGCCATTGCTGCCGACATCGGACGTACGGATCGTGTGGTGGGCGTTGCCGAAGACCGTTCCGAGGTCGAGCGGCGTGACCGCCGGCAGCCAGACGACCTGCGTGCCCGTCTTCTCGGCGGAGAGATCGGCATGGTCGACGGCGTTCGTCGGCGCGACCGTCAGCGCGTTGCCGTCCCGATCCGTCCAGTTCGCGAGATCAACCCAGTTCGCGGCAGTCGTCTCGGCGTTCGACCACACCGCGTCAACACCCGAAAAGCCCGTCAGAGCCGAACCGCAGACCCACGCGGCGACCAGAAACCTGCCCATAGAACTTGTCATTGACGACATTCCTTTCACTCGTGCCTCTACCCGTTAACCGCAATCATCTCATAGACATTGAGAACCATTCACCGTGTCGCCGATGGGTAGATTTGGATATGATATCACATGAACCACCCCGTGACAATGACCGATAAAATGAAACTCAATAAAAGCACGGCCCATCTAAGAATTAGATCAGTTTCAAACACCTTCACACTTATTCCACTGCCATCCCATAGCAGCATGACTTTTCGTCTCCCTTCGCAAGCCGCGACATCTTATATCGGGGACTGTCCCCGGTCATTCCGGTAAACACCCGTACGGGGATCAGCGATAGACGTCATCATGCGAGCCGACATCATGGAGATAGATTTCACCGTCGGCAATGACGAGCGTGATGACAATCCGATATGAATATGAGATGCTTACGGCGTGCTTGCCGATGAGTTTCCCCTGTAACGGATGAAGCCGCAGCTCGGGATCCTGCGGATCCAGCTCGAGTTTGTGCAGCACATTGGAGAAATCCCCGACGAGATCGCGGTGCTGTTTCAAAAAGCGCTTGGCGTTCCGTTTAAAAGTCGGTGTCCATACAAGCGTATACGGAGGCATCATCAGTCCTCCAGCAATTCACCCATCAAATCGTCCGCCGTTCCGCGCGTGACACGCCCCGCACGGACATCTGCCTCGGAAAGTTGAACCCGCAAAGCCGAAAGCTCGTCTTCCATCTGCCGGTAAGTCTCTCCGAACATCACCACGTACTTGGGCACATTGTTGCTGATGACCCAAACCGGGCCGTTTGCCAACTGTTCGTTCATTGCGCTCATTCCGCGCCGCTTAATTTCCTGCACAGGCATGGCAACCATGGCAATACTCCTTTCAGTACTGAAATTGGTACTGATTATACCCCACTCCCCCGACCTAAGTCAACTGTCTTCATTGGAAGTGTGACAGGTCCGACCAACCGCCACACGCGGGTCTTGATGTTCAAGAGGGGAAGCGGTCTCTGACCGCTTCGCCCAACACACGCATCTCCGCCTCAACCCCTTCACGGACGCAAGGCCGAAAGCGCATTCAACGTCACAGTTCCTTCTTCAATTACCGTGTTTGACGCATTTTCATTCCCGTCTTTGACGCATCTTCTCTAATCAACAAAGAGATCGTCTGCCGAAATCTGACAGATGACATTCCCTTTGTATTTCCCGTCCTTCACACCGCTCGAAGTGATCAAGACTGGCTGCACCGACTTGTTGACCCCGCTCTTGCGCTCAAATACCGCACACCGATGGCGGATCTCCGCGTCGGTCGTCTTGTCGAGTTCATATTCGTCTGCCGAGTATTTCATCTCACAGAGATTGACCACCCCGTCCGCCCTGTCGATCAGCAGGTCGATCTGTACCCCCTTCACGCCGACCTCATCGGACAACCACCGCCAGGAATAGACATCCGACTCCATTCCGGATATTCCAATCGCCCGCTTGATCTGCGGAATGTGCCACAGGGCGACGCGTTCGAAGGCCAGACCACGCCAGGTATTCACTTCCGGCGAATTGTAATTTCGCGTCCAATGTTCCGGATCATTCCCCTTTCGCATTTCCAGAAAGTCAAAGTAGAAAATGCAATACGGATCGACAAGCTGGTAGAGCCCACCATATTTACGCTTACCGGCCATGTTGTAATACCGAATGAAGCCACATTGTTCCAATTCGCGCAGCGCCAGAGAGACATCGCCGCCGGATTGCGTCCCCAAAGCGGCAACGATCTCGTCTCTCGTCAGTCCGATCTTCTTCCGTCCAAGCGTCTTGACGATATCGACATGCAAGGCAGACGAGCGATAGAGCGACTTGAACACACGATCGAATTCCACCCGCAATTCGTTGGATTGACCGAAGAACAGGCGATTGAAATTCTGCGCCATGCTCTGTCCTTCGCGCAGAAGGCTCCAATAATAGGCCACCCCGCCGAAAGCCATGTACCCCTCAAGAATCTGCCGCCGATCAAAGCCGAACTGCCGCTCGACGACATACTGTTCACATTCGCTCAGCGTAAATGGCGCCAACGGAATCTCAACCGTCACACGACCATGCAATCCGCCCCGGGAATTGATGACCTTGTCAATGATCCAAGTCGTTGCGGACCCACACACGATCAGAAGAATATCCTTCCGAAGACAGGCCCATGAATTCCAAAACCACTCGAAAGCCTTTAGGAACCCGGAACATGGCGAATCAAACCACGGCAACTCATCAAGGAACACGATTTTCTTCCCATCGCCCGATGCGTCAAGGAAACATTCCAGTTCCCCAAACGCTTCAATCCACGACTTCAGGCGTGGACATTTCCGATGCCCTTGCTGCTTGAGCACGATACGAAAGGCTTCCAACTGCTCCTTTTTCTTCTCCCCCTCGATGCCTGCGGCATGAAAGGCAAAGCGCGAACCAAAGACCTCGTTGATCAGATAGGTCTT
>JAUNMP010000075.1 GCA_030537465.1 bacterium | reverse complement strand
ATCCGCTAGAATGTGCGTCGGAGGAGCCCATCGAAAAAATGGGGTAATTCCAATATAATCGGCCTATGAAAATGAGAGTTTTATACCCTTTACTCCTGGTGATGATGGTTTTCGGCGTGCTTGCGGCGGCCCCTTGCGCGCCCCACGTCGTCGAAAAACAGGTTGTGCCCGTGCGGCGTGAGATCAAGGTCTCCCTGATTGGCGAGAACCTGGCCCGAAAGCCGAAGGAGGGGCCGAGCGTCCAGTCGATGATCGACTATTGGACACGAGCGATGGACCGTGAAATCGGCAACAAGCCGGACCTAGTCGTTCTTCCCGAAATCAGCGACATCTGGCTCGGACTTTCTCCGCAGGAGAAGCCTATCTGGCTCGAGCAACGTGGAGATGCGATTCTTAAGGCCTTCCAGGCGTATGCTGCCGCGCACAGGTGTTACCTGGTCTATCCAACCTACCGTTCCCTTGGCCAGGGGACCTACGCGAACACGGCGATTGTGATTGACCGCGCAGGAGATGTCGTCGGCGTCTACGACAAATTCCAGCCGACTGTCCGTGATCTCGGCAATCCGGCGATGACGGTTCGCCCGGGGACCAGACCGCTGGTGTTGAACACGGACTTCGGGCGCCTCGGCGTGATGATCTGCTTCGATCTGAACTTCGAGGGGGCGTTGGACCTGTATCGGGAGGCCAAGCCCGACGTTCTCGTCTTCCCGTCCTACTACGATGGTGGGTTCTTCCGACAGATGTGGGCGGCGAGCTGTGAGAGCTGGGTGGTGGCGTCGACAGTGGGGCGTCTTGCGAAGTCGATCGTCGATCCTGCTGGCGCGCAGGTTTGCCATGAGGTCGCGCCTGTCACCACGGTGACGCGGACGATCAACACGAATGCGCGCGTCATCCACTGGGACTTCAACGACGACAAGGTCGCCGCCGCCAAGGCGAAATATGGGGCGACGCTTGAGGTCGCGAATTCCGGCGACACGCAGCTGGCGCTGCTTTCGTCGAAGAGCGCCGGGAAACCGATCGATTCGATTCTCGCGGAATTCGGCATCGAGTCCTGGCGCGACTACAAGGCGCGGAGTTCGTCCGCCCGCACCGACCGCGTGAACCAGTTTCTGATGGATGATCTGCTGCACCGCTATGTGGATGCGGGACGCATAGCCGGCGTGGTGAGCGTCCTGAGCACGGACGACTACCAGGAGGCCTATGACTGCGTGGGCTGGGCGGACCTGGAGAACCGCGTGCCGATGACGCCCGATACGCTCTTTGCCGTCTTCTCGATGACGAAGACGTTCACCGGTGCGGCCATCATGTGCGCCATCGACGAGGGGAAGATCTCGCTTGACGACCCCGTCTCGAAATACCTCCCCGAGTTCGCAGATGTCAAGATGAAGGACGGCTCCGTGCCCAGGCGTCCGTTGACGGTCCGGGATCTGACCAGCCATGTGAATGGATTCCGGGGTGGTCCGCGGGCCGTCAACAGGGACATCCCGATCCGCGAGGTCGCACGAATGCTGGCCGCACAGCCGCTCGTGACCCAGCCAGGCGAAGTCTTCTCCTATGGCACGGCGACCATCGATGCCGCCGCCGCCTGCCTGGAGGTGGCAGTCGGCAAGCCCTATGAGGCCTATCTGAAGGAACACATTCTAGACCCGCTCGGCATGAAGGATACGACCTTCAATCCCACGCCCGAACAGGTGACGCGCCTCGTCAAGGCCTATACCTCCGATGATCGGCCCCTGAAGCCCGCCGCGGACGGATGTGCCGAGCAGCTCCGCTTCCCCAAGGCTCAGCGCGTCTATCCTGTTCCCGGTGGCGGACTCTTCTCCACGCCGCGGGATATGGTCCGCTTCTCCCAGATGCTCGCCCACCACGGCGAATGGAAGGGAACGCGCCTGATCTCGCGCAAGACGTTCGACGAGGTCTTCGCCGTCAAGCAGACGCCGAAGCACATCCTCAATCCCTACACCTGCGGCAGCTGGCTGTATGGCGACTGGTTCGGGCATGAAGGCGCGATGCGGACCGATCAGCGCGCCAATCTCAAGACCGGGCAGTCTCGCGTGTTCTTCATACAGACGGAGAACAAGGCGGGCTCGGCTTTCTTCCAGCTGAAGAGGGAGTGGCATCAGGTGGCGGACCAGATTCAAGGTACGTCGGAAACAGCGTTCGGTAATTGATTTCAAGAGAATTATTCGTAGGCAGGTTCGAGATGAAGAATTGTTTTTCCATACTGCTGGCAGGTCTGGTCTTCGGGGCCGAAGCCGAAATCGTGACAAATCGCTGGATTGCGTTGACGGGGGGCAATTGGACGAATCCGGCCAACTGGAGCGACTCGGTCATGCTGGGCACGAACGATGCAACGGCTGCGTTCTTCGATCTGTCTGCGTTTCCAAACGGAGCGACCAATTTCGTGTCCTCAGTGTCCGACAACAAAGGCATTCGCATCTATGGTCTCAGGATTGGTGTAGAAGCGCATCCGACCAACGAAACATGGCTTCTCTGCAAAGATGCGAATTTCCCCAAAGACAAGCATGTCCTTTTCAAGACGATGTCAAATCCCGACGCCGACAATCTGTCGGAGGTACAGGTCGAGTCGGGCGTGCTGCGCATCGATGGTACCTTCGAGGGCAATGTTGCGGTCCTCAAAAGCGGATCGGGCGTCTTCAGGTCCGCGTCGACATCGGCGCATGACGTCGATTTCCGCGTGGTGGAAGGCGCGCTTGAGGTCGTGCATCCAGGTTCGTTCTTGAATTCCGTGGTCAACCTGTATACGTCGAATGCGGTTTTCCGTTCTTACGGGACCCAGACAAAGTATTATCTCGCGCGGCTCGATTCGAGCACGTGCGAGGGACGTCCCGTCGACTTTGGCACGAGCGAGCTGGCTCTCGCCGCCAATCAGGAGGACGCGTGGCAGAACTACGATCTGATTCGTGGCCCCGGCGCCATCAGCGCCAATTCGTCGGCGACGCTGCGGATGAATGCTACGCAGACGGGATTCTCGGGGACCTATCGTCTTGCCTTTGGAGACATCGCCTTCGGCTACGCGCCGAATGTCCGTGTGGCCTACTGCTTCGATGTCGCCTCTGAGCCTGGAGAACCGACGCGAATTGGCGAGACGCTGACAGTGGTTGACGATGCGACTGTGGAGCAGGATGATGACCGGGGGAGCGTGTTGTCTTTGTCCGGTCGTGGTTATCTGGCGTCCGGCAATCCGGCAAAACTGCCAGACGGACTGTGTACGGGGAAGGGGGAGTACACGGTTGCCTGCTGGTTGAAGATCGCTCCCGACGTTGATCCCCAGGCGACGCTGTTCTATCTGGGCAAGTGGGAGGTCGGCGCCGCCTGCATCCTGCTTCGTCTGGATCCGGGCAGTTCCGGGACGCGCGGCGTCTTGTATACGAATTACGGCAACAACCAGAAGGTCGTCACGGGAAAGACGGAGGCACTCTACGACGGGGCGTGGCATCATCTGGCCGTGACCCATGGAGATGGCAAGTCGAGACTGTGGATCGATGGCGAGATGGTGAACGAGTACGGCGCGAGTCCCAATGTGCAGGATGGGGAGTTCTGGATTGGTCACGGAAAAAACGGGAAGTCGTTCAAGGGCCGAATCGATGATTTCGTCTTCTGCAACAAGGCCTTGAATGCGACGTCGATAAACCTGCTGATGCGGGGCGATACCTTGAAGCAGCCCGTGGCGGGACCTCTTCCTGAAAATTCCATTGAGGCCGTTCAAAGTGGCGTCATGACCCTTGCGACGACCGCCACTGTGGCGACATTGACCGGAGAGAGCTATCTGGCGAAGGTCCGGATGAATGGTGGATTGACCGTTCAGGGAACGGCGGGAGCCGGTGTCGAGGCGACGACGTTCAAGAGCGAAATCACCGGTACGGGCGATCTGGTCAAGAAAGGCAGCGACTATACGCTGGTGCTCTCGGGCGCGAACACCTATACGGGCGGGACTCGCGTGGCCGAGGGAACGCTTGTGTTGAGAGGTTCTCGGCTGCAGAACAAGCTGGTGGGACGCTGGACGTTCGACGACGAGGCGCATCCCGGTGCCGATGCAAGCGGGAACGGCTTCGCGTTGACGGCCGACAACGTGACGGTCGTCTCCGATCCCACACGCGGGAACGTCGCTGCGTTTGGCGGTTCGGCCAAACTGTCGTCGGCCGACTATCCGGAGGGATTCCCCGCCAACAACGACGACTACACGCTCTCGTTGTGGTTGAAGGGTGCGACGTCCTGTGATGCGGTAGCAGGTGTGGTTGCCTGGGGTAAGACGGGGACGGACAATTCCTGTGCGCTGTGGCGTCTGGACGGCACGGCGGGATGGATGATGACGAATTGGAATCAGAATCATTCCGGAAACGGACAATCCTTCCGCGACGACGCGTGGCACCATGTGGTCTGGGTTCGAAAGGCAGGCGAACAGCGCGTCTACATCGACGGTAGGCGTGCCGACGAATGGACGCGGAATGGCGATCTGACGGTTGAATTGACGGAGACGACATTCAACCTTGGATTCAATCCGTATTCAAAGATTTATTTTACCGGCCTAATGGACGACGTCCGCATCTACAACTTCGCATTGTCCGAGGCCGACGCCTGTGCTGAATTCCAGGGGGCTGTCGCGGCAAACGAGGTTCTTGATGATTTGTATTCACTGCCCGTGCCGGATTACCTCTGGGACTTTGAGTCCGACAATCCGGGGATCAGTACGGGAACGGCGACGGACGGCGTGCTGTCCGTTGTTGGAGATGCGCGATGCGCGGAAATCGCCGGACGTCCCGGGAAGGTGCTGGATCTGACGGGAACGGAAATGAGTTACCTTGTGGCTGAAACGCTTCCGCAATCCCTGCCAACGGGAGGCGTTCCGTGGAGCGTCACGTTCTGGATGCGGTCGACATCTTCGATCACCGCGGACGACTGCATGCTTTATTGGGGCGATCCAGACACACATTTCGCCTTGTTGGGCTTTTGGGACAACAATGGAAAGTTCCGCGTGACGAATTCCGTCGGCGGCGACCTTTCGGGAGGTGGATGCTCTATGAAGCCTGTCTCCGCCGAGGCGCAATGGCATCATGTCGCCGCGACCTATGATGGCGCCAAGCTCTCGCTTTATCTGGACGGCGCCCTCATCAATACCCGCAACGTGAACCTGGAACTGGGGACTCGCCACTTCTGGATTGGCCGCAAGGCAAGCAGTGAGACGGCCTGGTTCCATGGGTATCTCGACGACGTCAAGATCTTCACGAATCTTTCGCTGGATGCCATCACGCTCCGTCGGATGATCGCCTCGGAACGGTTGACGGCCTCGCAATCGATTCTGCCCGAGTCGACGGATCTAGATGTCGCTGAAGGGGCGTCCGTCGCCCTCGAGGGGACGGCGCAGAGAGTCGAGTCCCTCTCTGGTCTGGGGACGGTCGTGGTTGCAAAGGGAAGCGTGCTGACGGTTGCCAGATCTGGTTCGTTTGAGGGGACGCTCGATCTTCACGCATTGGACTGCCTGTCGCTGCCGGCGGGCGTGTTGCTCAAGGTCCAGAATGTCCGCGTGAGTGGAACGCGCAAGGGAGCGGGCATCTACAGGTGCGGTGAGGGCTCGCTGATGATCGGTTCCTCTGGAACGATGATTCTGTTTCGTTGATTTCAAATAAGGATGAAGGTATGAAATTCAAGATTGGACTTCTGTTTAGCCTCTGTGCGGCTTCCGCGTTTGCCGACCCCGTTGCTGTCGCGCAGCTGGACGAATCGGACATGTTTCCGTTCGTGCCGTCGTATGAATCCCCGAAGAACGTCGTCAACATGTCGCATCTGCTGGAGGCACCGGCCGGGAAGCACGGGCGCATCCGCGTGAAGGATGGTCATTTCGTCAACGACAAAGGGCGTGTGAAGCTCCATGCGACGAATCTGACGGGACCAGCGAACTTCCCGACGCATGCCGAGGCCGAACGCCTCGCGGCGCGCCTCGCCCGCTTCGGAATCAACTGCGTGCGCCTCCACTACTTCGACAGCAGCTACGGCACGTTCATGCTGCCGGCCGAACAGGGCATCCTCACAGAGGACTTCCGTACGCGCCGCACCTTCGATCCAGAACGTCGGGACCGCCAGGACTATCTGATTGCGCAGTTCAAGAAGCGCGGCATCTATGTGGACATGAACCTCCATGTGGCGCGCACGCTGGACGCCCGCGACGGCTTCGCGCCCGGAAATCCGTGGGCGAACAAGGGCGTCGACCAGTTCGATCCGCGCGTGATCGCCGAGGAGAAGGCCTATGCGAAGGAACTGCTCGAGCATGTCAATCCCTACACGGGCATGAGTTATCTGAAGGATCCGGTCGTCGCCATCGTCGAGCTCAACAACGAAGACGCCCTCTGGCAGCAGTATCTTTCGGGCGGGATGGACCATCTGGGTGAGCCCTATGCGACGGTCTTCAAGAACCTCTGGAACGACTGGCTCGTCAGGAAGTACACAACCGCGCAGGCGATGCACGACGCCTGGGCGCTCAAAACCGTACCGAACGGCGAGGAGATGATTGCGGAAGGCGCCTTTGACGGCGACGTGAAACCGGACGGCAAAACCTGGATCCTCGACAAGGGGACCGCCCAGGCGTCCGTCGCGTCTGTGGAGGGCGTTCTCCGCATGACGGTGACGGCGAAGGGCAATGAGTATTTTCCGAAGCTCTATCGTCGCGTGGCCGTCAAGAAGGATATGCCGTACACCGTGAAGTTCCGCATCCGTCGCACGGGCGGGACCGCGGGCGAAGTCGGCTTCGCCGTGGCCGACCGCCGCGAAGGGTGGGCGTCGCTCGGCGTGCTGACACGATTCACACCTGGTACGAAATGGCAGACGCACGAGTTCTCCTTCTACGCGCCGGAGGATATCGAGACCGCGGAAATCCAGTTTACGCGGTTTGGCAATGGCGGCGTCTACGAAATCGACGATCTGTCATTCAAGACGGGGTGCTCGTTCGCCTCGCTGGACAGTCTTTCGCCGCTGAGGGGCGAGATTCCGATCGTCAAAGGCAAGGGCGGCGCGCCGATGCCGATGCTGCGCGACTTCTACCAGTTCCTCGTCGACACCGAGCGGGCCTACTGGACGGGCATGCAGAAGTACCTGCAGCAGGATCTCGGCCTCGAGGCGCCAGTCAGCGCGACGCAGCTCGGCTATTCGCCGCCGCATCTGCAGGCGGATCTCGACTTCGTGGACAACCATGCCTACTGGCTGCATCCCTCCATTCGCACCGACTGGCAGATCGGCAACACCGCGATGGTCAATGCGAAAGGCGGCTGCATCGCCGGTCTTGCGGCGGCGCGCGTCGCCGGAAAGCCCTACACCGTCAGCGAGTACAATCATCCCTACCCGAACTTCTACGGCGCCGAAGGGCAGCCGATGCTGCGGGCCTATGGTGCGCTGCAGGGGTGGGACGGCGTCTTTGAATACTCCTACAACAACCGCCAGAACGCGGAGCCGATCAACAACGAATACTTCTTCAGCCTTGCGGCGCGGAGCGACGTGCTGGCACATTTCCCCGCCTGCGCGGCCATCTACCTGCGCGGCGACGTGAAGGAAAGCGCCACGCAGCTCGTGGGCAACCTGCCCTATGACAAATATTTCGACCGACTCTGCAAAAGCAGGTCCGTCAATCAGGGCATCTCGGCGAGCGAGGCGAAGCTGCCGCATGCGTTGGGGCTCGTTCATGGTGTTGCCGTCGACGTGACGGGCAAGAACGCGCCGTTGACGGAGAAGTATTCCGCGCCGGGCAACGTGGTTGTCAGCGACACGAAAGAACTCTGCTGGAACAACGAGGACAAGGCGAACGGCTACTGGACCGTCGACACCGCGAACACAAAGCTCTTCACGGGCTTCCCGAAGGGACGCACCGTCGATCTGGGCGGCGTGAAGATTGCGGTCGGAAAGACGAAGCTCGGCTGGGCGACGATCTCGCTTGTCTCGCACAACGCGAACGGCTTTGGCGAGAAAGGGGCGGCGGCGATCTTGTTGACCGCGACGGGTCTTTCGCACAACGGCGGCGCGAAGTTCACTGACCGGGGTGGAAATGCCGTATCCTGCTGCGGTGCGGACTGGGGCACGGGCAAGACGGTGTGCGAAGGCGTGAACGCGACGATCACGTTGCCGTCCGTCGCCGCGAAAACGGCGTGCTGGGCGCTCGACGAGGCGGGGGCTCGAAAGTCGGTTGTTCCTGTCTCAGATGCAGACGGACGGGCTTCCATGGTCATCGGCCCGAATTATCAAACGGTTTGGTACGAAATCGAGGTGAAGGAATGAAGAAGCTGCTGTTATTGGGATTTGTGTCGCTCGTGTGTGCGGCACAGGCGGGATGGAAGGCGGACATGAAGGCCATGTCGCCGGAGTACTGGAAGATCTGGACGCCCGAGGTGAAGGCGAAGCAGAATGCGGACATCGAGAAGTTCCGCAAGGCCGATTTCGCCGACAAGATCGGCGCACCGGCGGACGCCGAGGTTAAGGTCGAGCAGATTTCCCACGCGTTCTTCTTTGGTGCGCATATCTTCAACTACGGGCAGCTCGGCAAGAAGGAGTGGAACGATCGCTACAAAGAGCTCTACGGGACGCTCTTCAACTCCGCGACGGTTGCATTCTACTGGCGGACGCTCGAGAAGTATCCGTATGCGCCGCGCTTCGAAGAGCGCTATGAGGATACGGAAAACTTCTGGAATTCCTGTGCGCAGCCGAAAGACCAGGACCACTGGCGTCGACCGGCGGTCGATCCTGTGATCGATTTCTGCCGGAACCGCGGCGTCCGCATCCACGGTCATCCGCTGATGTGGGGTAACAACGCCTGGATGCGGCCGTCGTGGATCTGGGACGACTTCTGTCCCGAGTCCGAAAAGCAGGCTCTGGAGGCGCGCACGGGCATCAAGATCCCCACGGGGAACTGGCGCATCGGGATGGGTACACGCGACATGGCGAACGCCGGCTATGAGAAGGGTGGCTGGTGCTGGGCGTGGTACCAGGTCTACAAGCAGCTCTCCGAGGACGAGATCGCGGCGATCGTGCCGACCTTCATCGCGAACTACAAGAAGTTCTACGAACGTCGCTTCAAGGAGATCGCCGAACGCTACGGCGACCGCGTGGACAGCTGGGATGTCGTGAACGAAAGCGCGACGGACTACCACAAATGGCAGAACGAGACGGCTGTGCGCGGTGGCGTCTGCCAAAAGAGCGGATACGGCTTGATGCCCGCCGACTACACCTACTGGGGCTTCCAGTGGGCGAAGAAGTACTTCCCGAAGACGGCATGGCTCAACTTGAACGACTATAATATGGCGCCTTACTTCTTCAAGCAGGCGAAGGATCTTGAGGCGAACGGCTGTCGTGTGGACGTGGTGGGTTCGCAGATGCATCTCTTCAATCCAGGCGAGAGCGTGAACATTGCGGCCGGCAAGGGACCGGAACACCTGCGTCCAGAAGGCGTGGCGGCGCGTTTCGAGCTGCTTTCGAAGGCGGGCAAGCCAATCCATCTCTCGGAAATCACAATCACGGCACCGGACAACTCGCCGCGTGGCCAGATGATCCAGGCCATCATCCTGCGGAACCTCTACCGCGCGTGGTTCTCGGTCGAGAAGATGAACGGCATCACCTGGTGGAACGTCGTCGACGACTGCGGGGCGCCCGGCGAACCGTCGATCAGCGGCATCTTCACGCGTGATATGCGTCCAAAGACAGCCTACTACGCGATGGACGATTTGATCAACAACGAATGGAAGACACGCATGACCGTAAAAGCGGATGCGACGGGCGCCGTGTCCTTCCGCGGCTTCAAGGGCCGTTATCGCCTGACCTGGAAGGGCGCGGACGGCAAGGAACAGAACAAGATCGTTTCGGTCAAATAAAGGTCATCCTTGGCTTTGCGCCGCCATCAGATTTTCGTCCTTGCCGTCGTTTGGGGGGCAGTGCACGCATCCCCGGGGGTGGTTTTCCACCGTAGTTTCCGTAACGGATACCCATCCGAGTGGAATGTCTCAAGAGCTGAGGCGACCGATTCGTTTCGTATTGGTCCACGTGGAACAACTCTCTCGGATGGGTGCGGTCGGGTTATACAGACGGCAAACAAACAGCTTCTCGAAGGAATGGTCATCCGAGTGGCGAGCGGCGACGAACTGATTCTACAAGATGGACGCGGCAAAGTCCATTGTGTTCGTCTGTTCGGCATTGCCGCTCCGCGAGAGGGACAGCCATTTGCCGCGGAGGCTTGCGCCAGACTCCTGTCCCTGGTGAAAGGTCAGTTTGTCGGTGTCGAATGTCTTTCCCGCGATCGGAACGGCATTCTAACCGGCACAATCTACCAGGACGAGGACAACATCAACCTGCAGCTGGTCCAGGAGGGCTACGCCTGGGCCTACCGATACGGCAACAATCCTCGCTATCTGGGTGCACAGAACAAGGCAAGAGCGGCAAAAAGGGGCCTCTGGCGCGACACGCATCCTACTGCACCCTGGATTCATGCCAAGACATTTCCTCCCCCGCGCAAGGGCGAAAAATGATAGAATATCCGCCAATTTCATGAGACGGATAGCCGAGTTCCTGACTTCTACGCGTTCGCCGTGGCTTTTTGCCGCGGCGATGGCGTTCTGTATGTCCATTGTCGCAATTTGGTTTGGTGGACTCAATCAGGACGAGGGGTGGTATCTCTATGCGGCGCAGATGGTTCAGTCCGGAAAGCTTCCCTATCGCGACTTCTTCTACACGCAGGGGCCGGCAATGCCCTTCGTCTACTCCTTCCTCGCGCCGGTCTGGGGAATGAGCTCTCCATTCCATGGTCTGTTGGGTGGGCGTTTGGTGACGTGTCTGCTGGGCTTCATTGCCACGGGTTTCGCGATTGCCCTCGTCCGTCAACTCGTACCGTTGGATCGGCGTTCCCTGGCTGGGGTGTGCGTTTTCGCGCTCCTGGGCTGCAACCTGTACCATCTGTATTTTACCACAATTCCGAAAACATACTCCCTCGGGTCGCTTTTCCTGTTGGCGGGGCTTCTGTTGATCGCCTTTGGACTGCGCCATCTCGCAATGCGCCGAGTGGCTCCCGTGATGTTTTTTACTGGAGGATTGTCATTGGCTTTTGCGACGGGAACGCGCATCTCGCTTCTTCTGGTCCTCCCCGTTGTCGGTTTCACGCTGCTCTTCAAGTTTCGTCAGTTTCGTTGGAGTTTCCTCTGGTATGGACTCGGCGGTGCGCTGGGCCTCTTCCTCGTCTATGGCTTCTTCGCGTTGGATCCCATTTCGCTGAAGGGGTTGTTGGCCGCTCAGAACTATCATGCGGCGAGGGGCGGATTCGATCCGTTCTTCGCCATTGGTAGCGTGAGTCGTCTCTCTCGTGGATATGCAGCGCTGGGAATCATTCTGTTCACATGGTTCTGCCTGTCATCGCGTAAAAATGGACAGACGGGAGGCGCTTGCGAGATGTCTTGTTTTGAGCCAGCGCAAGGGGCGATGATGTGGATTCTGGGACTGGGGTTTGCGGCCGTGTTCTTCCTGCAGCTCAGCGCTCCGTTCCCGTATGACGACTACCAGGTTCCAATCATGGGGATGCTCACGGTGCTGATCGCCGCGCTGTTCTCGCGCCACGCACCGCACCCCGTCCCTGCAATGTGGTTCGTGGTCATGGTTGCGGGGTTGGTGTCCTTTGCCTCCCCACTGCTCCAGGATTGGGCGACGTACAACCAGGACCGGTTCTGGAGTCAGAAAAAGGAAATGACCGAATTGGCCAAACTGCGGGAGATTGGTCGTGAACTCCAGACCATCGATCCTGGGGGGACTACGCTCCTGACGCAGGATCTCTATTTGGCGATTGAGACGGGACGAACCGTTCCCAATGGTCTTGAGATGGGGCCTTTCAGCTATTTCCCGGACATGAAGACCGAAGATGCAAAGGCCGTCCATGTGCTCAACCGTGAACTGATGACGGAGCTGCTTGAGTCTGCCCCCTGCAGCGCCGCGGCCTGTAGCGGCTATGCCTTCGCAATTGCCGTTCCCAAGTGCACCGAAGTGCCTTTCAAGGAACAGACCCGCTTTTTCGAAATCCTCAAGAAGAACTACGAGCTGAAGGACACCGAGGCCAATTTCGGCCAGAACGCGACGACTCTGCTGATCATGAAGCGACGCGGACAGGAGGGGGCGAAGCGATGATGCCAGACGACATCAAGACGCTTTCCCTTGAGGCGCTGTCCGATTTGGCGGGCAGTGTCCGCCGTCAGATCCTCGAAACAGTTTCGCGGAATGGAGGCCACCTCTCCTCTTCGCTTGGCGCCGTCGAGCTTGTCATTGCGCTGCTTCGCGCATTCGACCCACTGTCTGACCGAATTCTCTGGGACGTGGGGCACCAGGCCTATGCCTGGAAGATCCTCACGGACCGCGGGGGACGTTTCTCGACCTTACGCCAGATTGACGGGATCTCCGGATTCCCCAACCCCGACGAATCGTCTTTCGACGCCTTTATTGCCGGTCATGCGGGATCTTCCCTTGCGGTTGCACGAGGAATGGCTGCGGCCCGCGACCTCAAGGGGGGGGCGGAGCACATCGTGGCCGTCATCGGCGACGCTTCATTGGCGAACGGAATGGCGCTAGAGGCCCTGGAGGGATACCGGGGTGGGCGCCGAATGATTCTGGTGCTGAACGACAATGGGTCCAGCTGCGTGCAATTCGATTCGGAGGCGCTGCTGAAATCTTTTGGATTTAGTGTCCTGCCTCGCCTTGATGGACATGACATTTCTGCCATGGAGGAGGCGTTCTCCCACGCCAAGACGAGTGAGAGCCCCGTCGCGATTCCTATTCGCACTGTCAAGGGGCGCGGCTTTGCCCCTGCAGAGGAGAGTCCCGAGAGTTGGCACGGCGTCAGTGCGTTCAATCTTTCCGCGCCCACTGCCAAAGGGAACTCGGCGACGTTGGGCTGGAGTGATTCCTTTGGTCGAGCGCTGACCGATCTCGCCAGCCGCGACTCTCGCATTTGCGCGCTGACGGCGGCGATGTGCGAAGGAACGGGGCTTTCCTGCTTTGCCCGTGAATTCCCTGATCGGTTCTTCGACGTGGGAATCTGCGAAGAGAATCTTGTTGCCTTTGCCGCGGGATTGGCCAAGAATGGCCTGCGTCCCGTGGTGGCCGTTTATTCCACGTTCCTGCAGCGTGCGGTTGATCAGGTCATGCATGATGTGTGCCTGCTGAGGCTTCCTGTCGTTTTCGCGGTCGACAGGGCCGGATGTGTCGGCCATGACGGACGCACCCACCATGGGATGTTCGACATCCCCATGCTGCGCAGTCTTCCCGGATTGACGATTGGCCAGCCTTCTTCCGTGGCGGAGTTGCGCGACATGCTGGCGCAGGCATTGGAGTCTGGTGGACCATGGGTGATTCGCTATCCCCGCGGCAAAGCCGTCGTCGCCTGCAACGAGACAAAACAACTGAAGGTGGGCATTGCCCGCCAGCTTTCCAATGAGACAGCCTCGCTTCAGCTCTGGGCACTGGGAGACCAGGTGCCGAAGGCTCAGCGAATTGCCGAGATCCTCAATAACAGGGGAGTGGCCGCTGGCGTTGTCGACGCGCGCTTCATCAAACCGTTCGACACCGATCTTCTCGCACGCCAGCGTGCAGCTGGAGCCGTAATCGTCTCGCTCGAGAATGGAAGTGTCGCTGGTGGGTTCGGCGAAGCCATTGGCGCGGACCTGCGCCTGGGCTGGCCAGACGAATTCATCGACCATGGGTCCGTGGAAGACCTTGAGCGTCAGCACGGCCTTGATGTGGAATCCCTTGTCTCCAGAATCGAGGAGTTCATGACATGAGTGCGATCAGACATGGAAATCCAGGAGAATGGGCCAAGGCGAAGGGAACAGTTATGTCCCTCTGGCCGGTATTTCTTTGCTGTGTGGCGCTTGGTGCCTGCGGCGCCTCGATTGTGCTGGGACGTCATGCCGCATGGTTTGCGGGGGCTTTTGCCCTATGCGTTGTCCTGACGGCCTTCCTGTGGCGCAAGGGACTTCGCCGCGTCGAGTCCTATTTCAAGGGGGCGCGGGGGGAAGAGCGCGTGGCCGCCGTCCTGGACACGCTTCCCTCCTCCTGGCATGTCTTCCACGATTTCGTCGCGGGAGGCTACCACGTGGATCACGTTCTCGTGGGCCCGACAGGGGTCTACGCCATCGAGACCAAGAACTGGCGAGGACGAGTTGTTGTCGAAAAGGGCGAGATGATCGTTGATGGCGTTCTGGCCGACCGACAACCTCTTGCTCAGACCCTGCGCCAGGCAGATGCTGTGAAGGTGGCCCTCAAAAAGGCCGATCTTGAGTGTGACGTCATTCCCGTGCTGTGCCTTGCGTCGGACACCTTCGCCGCGAAGCTTCAATCCGTGGGGCGGACGACAGTGTTGAATGTATCCTGCATCGTAGATTGGATTCTGGGCGGTCAGGGCCGGTGTTCGGCCAGCGAAATCGCCCGACTTGCCCAGTTGATGGAGACCACCATATGAACATGAAAAGAACCATTGCCGTTCTCCTGGCGACCTGCGTCTTCGCGGTCGTAGCTGAAGATGCCCCCTCTATCGAGAGCGCCCTCGCCCTCAAACCGCAGGAGCACTACTCCAGTATCGCCCGCAAGGTCGCGAACATGCTGCCGGCGTACCACGTCACCCAGCGTTCCCTCGACGAGGAGATCTCCCAGCGGGCCTGGACAAACCTCGTGACAATGTACGACTACAACCACGCCGTGTTCCTGCAGAGCGACCTTGATCGCTTTGGCAGTATGCAGACAAGAATCGGCTCGGCACTCCGCAAGGGTGACATCTCCTTCGTCTACGACGTCCACAAGACCTTTGTGCTGCGTCTAGCAGAGTGCGTCGGCTTTGTGACGAACTATCTGGAAAAAGGGGAAGTCGATTTCTCGGTGAACGAATCGTACATGTACAACCGCAAGGACGCCCCCTGGCCGAAGACGGCGGAGGAACGCGACGACATCTGGCGTTGCCGCATCAAGAACGAAATGCTGGCCCAGATTCTCAGTCGCGAACTGGATGACGAGGAAGATGCCGAGGCGGAGAAGAATGGAAAGAAGAAGAAGAACCGCGCCAAGGACAAGAAGAAATCCGCTCAGGAGAAATCGGCCGAGACAAATGCCGTCGAAAACGCCTCCAAGCCCGAACCCACGCCCAAGGAGACTCTTCTCAACAAGTACCGCCACTATCTTGCGTGGGTGCTGACGGAGCTTGACGAAAACAAGGTGATGGAACGTTACCTGATGTCGACCGCGATGGCCTATGATCCCCATTCCTCCTACATGGCGCCGGACAGCAAGGAGGACTTCGACATGGACATGAGCCTATCCCTTTGCGGTGTCGGCGCTGTGCTCTCCCAGTCCATGGACGATGGTTCGCTTGAGATCAAGGAGGTCATGAAGGGCGGCCCGATGGCGCGCGAGGGCTCGATCAAGGAAGGCGACAAGATTGTCGGCGTCGGTCAGGGAGACAATCCCGTTGAAGACGTCGTCTGGAAGCCGATGCGCAAGTCGATCAAGAAGATCCGCGGCAAGAAGAACACCAAGGTCGTTCTTGAAGTCACCGATAAGAACGGCGCCTCGCGCCGGAAGGTGCCGATCATTCGTGACGAGATCAAGCTCGAGGACCAGGCCGCCACAGGCCGCGTCGAGACGGTGACGCTTGACGGAGTCTCTCGCAAGATGGGGTACGTCAAGCTTCCGGCATTCTATGGTACGATGGACAGAAAGCCGAATGACCCTGGCTACCGCTCCTGCTCGCTCGACGTCGCGAAATGGGTCGCGAAGTTCAACACTCAGGGGGTTGAAGGCATGATCCTCGACCTGCGTGGCAATGGAGGCGGTTCGCTCAAGGAGGCCGTGCTTCTCTCCGCGCTTTTCGTACGCCCGAATCCCGGCCCCTGCCCCGTTGTGCAGATTCGCGAGACGCGGAACCTCTACGTGCTGCCGACATTCCCCGATCAGCCGACATTTGCCTACCGCAAGCCGCTGATCGTTCTCATCGACCGCCACTCGGCAAGTGCCTCGGAAATCGTCGCGTGCGCGCTTCAGGACACAGGCCGGGCACTTGTGCTCGGCGACGCCCAGTCGCACGGGAAAGGAACGGTCCAGACCGTGATGCCGATGGGACGCGCGGAATTTGGATCGATGAAGATCACCACGGCTCGGTTCTATCGCATCAACGGGTCCTCCACACAGGTCAAGGGCGTCGCGAGCGACATCCGCCTGCCGTCCGCCTTCGACGACCGCACGGACATCGGAGAGGACAAGTTGCCCAACGCATTGCCGTGGAGCCGAATCGAACCGGCCAGCTACGATATGATCTGGAACATGCAGGACTTCGTCCCTCGTCTGAAGGAGCTGTCCGAGGCCCGCGTCGGCAAGAGCTCGGAATGGAAGCGCAGGTTCCAGGTGATCGACCTCTGCCGCGACCTCTCCGAACGCCGCACGGCCCCGCTGGAACGAGCGGCCCGCAAGAAGATGATGAAAGAGGAGCGCGCAATCCTGGACGAGGTCGACGAGGCCGAGTTGGATGAGGAAGGCGAGGAAGAGGGCAGTTCGAAGGAGAAGTCCGAGCAGGAAATCGCCGCAGCCCGCAAGCGCGACATCGTGTTGACGGAGGCGATGAACGTGCTCTCCGACCTCGCGCGCCTGACCCGTGGCGCGGAGGCCCCGCAGGCCCCCGTTCAGCAGCAGCGCATTCCCGCATGGCGGCAACTGCTTCAGGGAGGGAGAGAATAAATGAAGATGGTGCATTTCACCAAGATGCACGGTGCCGGAAACGACTTCGTGCTGATCGACGACCGTGATGAGAAGTTCCCCGTCCATGACCATCTGCGCCTCGCGGCCTTCGCGGCAGCGCGCACGGGCATCGGCTGCGAGGGCGTGATTCTCGTCCAGCCTTCGAAGATCGCCGACTTCCGCATGGTGTTTTTCAACCCTGATGGTACCGAGGCGGATCTCTGCGGGAATGGCGCCCGTTGCGTGGCGGCGTTCGCGCGTGAAGTCGGTGCGGCGAAGGGCTGTGCGATGACCTTCGAGACGCGGGCCGGACTGGTCGACGCCGAGGTAATCGACGCGGGCAAGGTGAAGGTCTGGATGCCCGAGCCCAAGGACCGCCGCTATGGACTGGACGTCGAGGGCTCGAAGGGGGACTATATCGTGGCGGGTGTCCCGCACTTTGTCGTTCCCTGCGAGAACGTCGCCGCAGTCGATGTGGACGCTCTCGGCCGCAAGCTTCGGCTGGCCGCCGAATTCGAGCCCAACGGTACCAACGTCGACTTCGCCCAATTCATTCCCCCGAACAAGATACTTCTCCGCACCTACGAGCGCGGCGTCGAGGCCGAAAGTGGAGCCTGCGGCACGGGCGCGGTGGCTACCGCCGTTGTGGCGGTTGAAACAAAGGGACTGTCCCTCCCCCTGCATGTCCGAACCTCACAGGGGTTCGATTTGACGATCGACGGCGATTGGCGTCGCGCGAAAAGCACCGGGTTCACCCTCACGGGTCCGGTGAAGAAGGTTTTCGAGGGCGACCTCGATTTGGATTCCCTGGATATTGGAAACGAGATGGAGTAAAGAGATGAGCGAACTGATTGTTGCGTTGGATGTGCAGACCCGTGAAGAGGCCGAGGCGAAGGTCAAGCTACTTGGCGACGCCGTGGACTTCTACAAGATTGGGCTTGAACTCTACACGGCCGAGGGACCAGATGTCGTCAAGGCAGTCAAGGCCTTTGGCAAGAAGGTCTTCCTCGATCTCAAGTTCCACGACATTCCCAACACCGCCGCGAAGGCGGTGAAGTCCGGTGGCAAGCTCGGCGTCGACCTGATGACAATCCATTCAGTGGGTGGCAAGGCAATGATCGCGGCCGCGCGCGCCGCGGCGGAGGAGTATGGTCCCATGGCACCCAAGATTCTCGCCGTGACCGTGCTGACGTCGCTCGACCAGACCGACCTCATGGACATCGGCATCCTGAACCGCACGCCGGCTGACCAGGTGGAGGCGATGGCCAAGTTCGCCGTTGCGAACGGCGCGAATGGTCTCGTCTGTTCCGCTTTCGATGTGGGCGGACTTTCTCCGAAGCTTCCTGCCGGCACTCTCTTCGTCACGCCAGGCGTTCGCCCTGCTGGTGCTGCGGTTGGGGACCAGAAACGGATCGCCACGCCGGCCGTGGCCGTGGCTGGCGGTGCGACGCATCTCGTCGTCGGCCGACCAATCCTCGCCGCCGCCGACCCCGTCGCCGCCGCACGCGCAATCCGTGCCGAGATGGGCATCTGAGTTTCGAGGCTAATCAATGGTCATCGATTTCCATACGCACAACTTTCCAGAGAAGCTGGCTGCACGTGCCGTCGCCGTGATGTGCGAGAAGCTGGTGCCAGGCATCGAGGCGAGTGGGTATGGTCCTCTGCGTCCCGTGGGCGACGCCACAGTCACGACGCAACTGAAGGACATGGACCGTTGTGGCGTCGATATTTGCGTCAACTGTCCTGTCTGCACCTACCCAGAGAACTTTGACGCCATCTTCCGCCGGGCGATGGCGATGCGCGAAGGACTCGAAGGGAAAGCCGTTGCCGAGCGTAATTTTCAGTTGGGATCTGTCCATCCGCGCGATCCAAAGTTCAGAGAGCACATTGAACTGCTTCGGGCGAATGGCGTCCCCGGAATCAAGCTTCATCCGAACTATGAGGATGTCAACCTCTCGGATCCTAGGCTATTCCCGTTCTTCGAGTATCTGCGTGATGCAGGGCTGTTCGTAATCAGTCACACGGGGTTCGATCCAGGTTACATTGACGCGCCATCCGTCGCAGGACCGAAGGAGGTCGAGGCGCTTCTGAAGGCCGTCCCCGGCCTCAAGTTCGTCGCTGCGCATCTTGGCGGCGAATGCGGACACGATTCGCACGCGACGGACGTTCTGCTTCAGTTCGAGAACTGTTGGATCGACACGGCGGTAATGTATTTCCACGATGACCATCCTGAGGCGCAGCGTATCATCCGCGAGTGGCCGGCCGATCGTATGGTGTTCGGCACGGACTACTTCTGGCGCGACCAGGGGCATTTGATCAACTGGGTGAAGA
>JAUNMP010000352.1 GCA_030537465.1 bacterium | reverse complement strand
CTCGTATTGTAGCAAATTTCAGGATTCCCTGAAACACATGCAGACAGTGGAGATACCCCATTGCTTGATGCTATCCGAGGTAGAGGAGCGCCTGCGGGCGGCCCGTCTCGGGGCGGATGGCGCCTGGGAAGCGGGTAAACCGCGCAGCGTTCTTGCAGGCGCGGTCCGCGTGGTAGGCGGAATCGGGGTCGGAGCAGAGCAGCCGCTCGAGCGTCCGCCACTGCCCAGACCACTTCACCACTGTCCCGTCGTCCACGAGCTCGACCAGTCCGTGGATGGACTTCGCGCCCGAGTAGACAAGCGACCGAACGGGTAGCAGCCGTCCCTCGATCACGCCCCGCCAGAAGGCCGCCTGCTCCTCCAGGGGCAGTTCGTCGAACTCGACCAGCGCCAGCCGCCGATGCGCCACCGTCGCGTCGAGGCAGTACGAGACCTTTCCCTCGGCGTTGCGGCCGGGTTCGCCCGAGAACGGATTCGGCACCAGATGCGTCGGCAGTTCGGCGCCCGGAGCGGAGAGCCCGTCTGCCAGTTCCTTCGCCGTCATCAGGTTCTCCCGCGTCCGCGGCCGGAACGGCGTCCCCGCGAAGACGAGGTCGTCGGGCTGGAAGATCGCCCCCAGAAACGCCGCCGCCACGGGGACAGTCCCCCATTCAACCGGGGACAGTCCCCGCAAATCTGAACTTTTCGCGCCTTTCCCTGCAGAAATCATCTCGCGGACGAAATTCCGCTCCCGCGCCGTCGGCGGACGGGGCTCCTGCATCTTCCGAAACGGCGGGAGGCGATTCGTCTGCGGGGCGGCCGATGCGGACGAGAACCGGCGTCCGGCAGTCTGGATGGCGCGCCGCACCTCGGCGTCGGTCAGCCGCGGTTCGCCTCCCGCGGCGACGATCTCCTCCGCCAGCGTCTGCGGATCGCGTCCCGCCGCGAGCCCCAGCAGGGCAAGCCGCACCAGACGGGCGTTCCGTCCGTGCGTATGGCCCGACAGGGCGTTCAGCTCCTCCTGATAGCGTCGTGCCTGCATTTTCGTCTCCTAGCGACTGCCGCCGCGGCGTGGAACTTTCGGTAGTGGTAGTACTGCACGCGCCCCTAAAGGGGGGCGCGTTGTGCACAACCCTTCGGGTGCAGAACCACCACTCCGCGTCCAGTTCCGGCTGGGCATCGGCATTACTCGTCCCCGGCTTCGTGAGGTACTGCACAGGACTGCCGTGCAGTACTCGGTCTCGGCAGCAGACGATAGGCGTCGGGCGCCCCTTCGGTCATTTTCGCGATTGCCGCACTCGGCGTGCAGACCATCCGAGAATTGCCCTTGTCGCAGAGGATCGCCACAGACCCCTCCTGATGCAGTTCGCTGACGATTTGCCGCATGCGGTTCTCGGCGATGCCCTTCCCCCTCGCCCATTCGCCGAGGACCTTGCGTGAAACCGACGAGACGTTTGCCACATATGCCTTGACGAGATCCTTCTCCTCGCTTTCCCGCTGCAGGCGAACCTTATTCCGATCCTCCGCCGTCAGCGTGCTTCCGCCGCTGCGGTACGCCTTCTCCAGGGCCGCCTGCCAGACCTCATGGTTGAATGTCGGGTCGACCAGATAGTGGAAGGTGTTCGGATTGAGCTCGATCGCCACGGGCGGATAGGGACGGATGTCGGACGACTTCGCGTGCAGGAGCTCGATCTTCGTGACGGGTTCGTCGAAATGGGCGGGGCGGAGGTTCCAGACGCATCGGACGACGGAGTAGATCGCCTTCGAGTTCTTGCCGTAGTTCGCCTTCCCAGCCCCGGCGGCGTCGATCATCTCGCGTAGACCGTTCCGGCTGTGGTTGAGGACAATCGCGACGGCGGGCTTGTCGGGATTCGCCGCGAGGATCTCGACGATGTCCGTGATCGTCCTGCGCACGTCGCCGTCGTTGAGCTCGTCGCCGTCGATGAAGGCTCCCCAGGGGTCGAGCACCAGCACGTCGGGCCTGCGGAGGCGCATCGTCGCCTTGAGCCGTTCGCGGTTCACGGGATCCGAGAACGAGACGAAGGCGTCCGCGGCCTTCTCCATCGTCGGTAGCCAGACGTGGCCGCGCAGACGCTCGCATTCCGCCGTGTTCAGGACCGAAGTCATCTTGGAAAGATCGTGCCGGAAGCGGTAGAAGGAGTTCTCGTTGCCGTAGAACAGCCAGGTAAGGGGCCGCTGCAGGGTCGGGAGTCCGGCGAAGGGACGCCCCAGCACCTGGTTCAGGGCGAGATTCAGCACGATGCGGCTCTTGCCGAGGCCGCTGCCGCCGATGATCTCCATGATCTGCCCGGGCACGAGCTGGAGTCCGCCCCAGATCTCCTCTGGCTGGGGACGGTCGTCGGAGAGGATGTCGAGCGCGTCGCGGGTCGTGTACACCTCGTCCGGTTCGGCCACGTGGGCCATGGCCGCGTCAAGTCCTGCGGGAAGTCTCTCCGTGCTCATGCGTGCCCCCACAGCTCAATCTGCCGTCCAATCGTCGCCGCGTCGGCGAAGAGCCCGTAGTGGGCGGACGTGATCAATTCAACCAGGCGGTCGGCCGTCTTCTGCGGGAACGGGCGCGCGACCTGCTCGGCCGTGGCGTTCGGTCCGCCGATCGTCCGGAACGCCAGCAGGTAAGCCGCCTGCCAGTCCTTCGCCGACGCGGATTCCATGGACCGCGCGAACGCGGCGCAGTCGAGCAGCCAGGCGACCAGCACGCCGAGCATCCGCCGCCGAGTGCGCGTCAGAGGCGTGGACCAGACAAAGGTCTGCTCCCGCGGGACTCCCGGAACACCCTTCAGCGAGATGGTGCTTTTGATGCAGGTGCCGAAGAGTAGCGCCGTGCGGAGGTCGTCCGACGACACCGGCGGATCGAAGGCGAGGAACCGCCTCTTCACGTTGTCGACAGCCGTCTCCAACTGCCGGGTCAAGCGGGTCATCGGCTCCGTCCTGACCATTTCGTCGGCCTTGCTCCTGAACGCCTTGCCTTCCGTCTGCGCCTTCAACACTTCGGCGAGGCGGGCGCGCCCCTGCGCGTCCAGCTTCGGGGACATTTGGGCGACGAGCGCCTTGAGGAGCTCCGGCAGGTTCTGCCCGAAGGACGTGGACGACACCTCCCCGAGTCCCGCGTCGACCGACGCGCTGCCGCAGGGACTCGCCTCGAGCGTCGGATTCGTTTCTGGAACCTGTGCAGGGATCCAGGATTCCCCATACTTCTCCCTGAACCGACGCACCCGTTCAGGTCCCGCCGAGGCGAGCAGCGCCTCCGCGGCCGCATCGATGTTGTTCTCTTCCGTCTGCATGAAAACCCCTTTCGTCAACGATCATGGTCCTCATCCATTAACGCCCGCGAAGGCGGTTTTCTTATATCTTCCTTGTCCCGAACGGAAAAAAGTCGCTAGGGGCAGACGAAAAAGTCGGGGCGGCAAACGAAAAAGTCG
>JAUNMP010000351.1 GCA_030537465.1 bacterium | reverse complement strand
CCGCGTCATCGATGGCGTTGTGGGCCACCATGCGCACGACATAGGAGCCGGGCGTATTCAGTTGCGAAAACCGGAACTCGCCGGACGCGTTCTGAGACACGAGGATGCAGGTGCCGTCCAACCAGATCTCAAAAGACGTGATATTCAAGGTGTCCCAATGGACAAGCGGAGCTGCGCCTTTCTTCCCGACGTAGTAATCTGGATAGAAATAGCCGATCATCGGCAAGAGCGCCGGTTCGTCACCCTCGAGCAAAGCCGTGTAGAAACAGCTGGAAGTCACTTCCTCGTCGCCGTAACCGACAGTCAATTTAAGGCGGTGCGTTCCGGGATTGCGCAGATCGCGCCAGCGTCCCTCGCCGCAACGGGTGTCGCCGGTATAAACCGTCGTCTCGTCGATCGAGAGCGCGACTCGATCGAACGGACCCGAGATGTTCCAGTAAACGTTCGGCACTTCCGTGGTCGGCCCCTGTGTGAAATCGGGCGCGAAGAAGGTAATCACGGGCATCGGGTCGTCATGCTGATTCTCGACCTCCGCGTAAAGGGCCTCGACGGCGCTCTGGAGTTTCGTCTTCGCCAGCTTCAACGACGACTCGTCATTGACGCCGTCGAATGCGTGCTTCGCGGCATCGACGAGTCTTTCGGCGAACGGCGACGGACTCTCCTGCCGGCCGGCGAGATCGTCGACATAGGCGCCGAACTCCGTCCGGTGCCAACGAGTCCACGACACCCCCAGCTCGGCGTTCGTCGGCATCAAGGGGGCGAACGGATACGTCGGTACGTCCGTCGCCCCGCCGCCGTCCCTGAGATCGCAGTTGAACTCCGCCCAGTACCAGGCGAGTTCGTCATGGAGGCGCTTCGCTTCGGCGAGCGTCCAGAGCTGATTGAAGTTGACGTACGCCGACGCCGCGATCGATCCGGCGTTCATGTCCTGAGCGGACCACGCCTCGAGCTTCGCCGGCCACTCGGCGACCAGACGCGCTTCCTGCGTCCGCCAGAATTCACGCACGCCCGCACCGTAGTAGGGACGCACATCCTGACGCACGCCTTTCGTGTCGACGATGAAGCGCTTCAATTCCGCAAGCGTATCGAGCCGCAGGAAGGCGTCCGCAGCACGGAGCGGATCGTAGACGAGATCCCCTTCCTGGTCGCGCGAATAGGCGTCGGGATGTCCCTTCACGGCCATGCAGACCGGCAGGTAGGTCGAGTGCTCCGCCTGCGCAAGACACTCCCAGAGCGTGCAGCGGTAGTTCTCCGGCAGGTCGTGACGCATCTGCAGCACATGGCTGCTCTGCTGACGGGTCGTGCCGATAACGCGGATGTCCGTGTTCGTCCCTTCGTCCGGCGAATGGTCGGACCCCTCGTAACGCGCGCGCATCAGCTCGAAGACATTGGTGATCGCAACGGGATGCTCAGGCTCGAAGAAGAGATCGTAGTAGGTGTCGGTCTCGTACGCGTCTGCATAGGCGCTCGGCGCCCAGGCCCGATGGATCCAGTAGCTCCGGTAGTTGGGGTTGTCCCAGAGAGGCCGCGAGTAGGTTTTCATGAGGTCGATGACGCGATCACCCTCATCCGCATCCTCGTCCACCCACCTGACGAACCCATTGCTTTCGGCGAGCTCGACGAGTCTCGGCGAGTACATCACGTTCTGCGTATCGTTCGTGTTGAAGCCGCGGATTCCGAAGGCGTTTCCGAAACCGGCGACCTTGTCCTCGGGCATCTTCACAGCCGCCCACTCATGGCCCGTGTAGACCTCGATGTACCACGCCTCCTTCGCATCCGCGACCATGTAGATCTCCGCGCCGGCATGGCCGTGCTCCGCGATCATCTTTCCGAGAATCTCCACCGCCTCGCGGGCCGTCGCCGCATTGCCGATCATGTAGTCCGGAAGGTTCGGCTCACCGTATCCGCCCGCCGAAACCGGCACGAAGGCATCCCACGCGATCGCCTCCTCCCTCGTCTCAGCGGTAACCGTTCCGGTCAGCATCACGCCCTTTTCGTTGATCGTGCCGCCGCCGTAGAAGCCCTTCTTCTGACTCGTCACTTTGCTGGCGCTGTGGAACGCCCAGGTGTTCACCGTGCCGTCGGCGTATTCCCTCTTGCCGCGCTCGTAGCGGTCGACACGGAACGGACCGTTGAACGGCAGCGGATCGGCCGTCCGTCCGATCATCGTCGTCCCGTCGGCGGACACCTTCCTTCCGACGTAGAATCCCGTACAGGATCCTCCGTCATCCTCCGGACCTTCCGCCGCATCAAGTTGCTCCGCGAACGGATCGAACGGAACCGTAGGTCCGTCGGTGGAACCCGACCCGTCACCCTTGAGGTGGTTGTTGTCCGCCGCATACCACAACAGCTTGTCGTAAAGCGCCTTCGCGTCCGCAAACGACTTCTCCTCCTCTGTGCGAGTGTAGGCCCAAAGCGCGGCGGCATCCTCCGAGGCGATGGCCGCGTCCAGCTTCTCGGGCCATTCATCGGCCCGGCGCGCCTCGTCCCGATGCCAGTAGGCGCGGACGCCCGGACCGTACCACTTGCGGCTGGACTGCGTAAGTGCCGAGAGTCGGAGGAACGTGTCCGCCGCACGGTCCGGATCGTAGCCGAAGGTGCGCTGCGCGTCGTTCGTGTAGGCGCCGGGGAGGTAGTCCTGCGACGCGTTGATCGGATGGAAGACACCGTGCTCGGACTGCCCGAGGCACGACCAGAGCGTGCCTCGCATGTTGTCCGGCGTCGTCTCGCGGCAATCGAGCTGGAGAACGTGGCAGTTGCCCTGCTTGGTCGTCCCGATCACGCGGATCGCGGCATTCGTCCGCGCCGTCGGCAAATCGTCGTCCGACATGTCCTCGTACCGCGCGCGCATGAGCTCGAACATGTTAGTCGGCGAGATTCGGAAGTCCGGCTCATAGAAAAGCACGGGGACAAGATCCATCGCATATTCCCCGGCTGAACTCGGCGCGAAGCGGCGGTGTCCGTACCACGCGCGGAAGTTGGCGTAGTTCTCCTCCGTCGCCTTGGGATCGGCGAAAGTCTTGTAGAGGTCGAGCTTCGACGGATCATCCTCTGCCATGACGGCGAAGCCCTCGTTCACCGCACGTCGTAGGAGATTCGGCGAAAGAATCTCATCCGGATCATCTTCTATATTGACGCCGCGCAGATTGAAGTGGTTGCCGAAAACGGCGACCTTGTCCTCCGGCATCTTCACGGCCGCCCAGTCATGTCCCGTGTAGACCTCGACGTACCACGCCTCGTTGGTATCCGCGACCATGTAGATCTCCGCGCCCGCGTGGCCGTTGGACGCGACGGCACTGCCAAGGAGGTCCACCGCCTCGCGTGCCGTCGCGGCATTCCCGATCAGGTAGTCGGGGAGATTCTGCTCGCCCACGCCGCCCTGGGCGACCGGGACAAACGGATCGGTCGCGAGCGCCTCG
>JAUNMP010000350.1 GCA_030537465.1 bacterium | reverse complement strand
CGAACTTCGTGGCCCCCATTTTGACGAAGCCCCCCACAAAGACGGCGAGCAGTCCTCTCGCAAGCCATCGCCCACACCAGGAACTGGGGCGAGATCCATGCTCTCGCTTCGCAGTCACCATATTCTCTCGCCCCGTTCCATTGGCGATCCGTCTCTCGACTAGAGGTCGCGGCGGAACGGGCCGAGCGGGAGGCCCGCCTCGTTCTTCAGCGTGCCGGGCACGCAGCTCTTGCGCATGTAGACGACCTTCTTCGGCGTCATGCCGGCGGGCACGGTCAGCTCGACCTTGTTGCTCTTCGCGACGGGCTTGCTGTCGACGATCACGTAGTTGCCGTCCGCGCCCGCGAGCTCGAAGCGGAGCTTGTAGGTGCCGTTCATGCACCAGTCCTCGACGTTCTTGAATGTGAGGACCACCTTCTTGCCGTCGGCGGAGGTCGTGGCCGCGTCAAGGACGGGCGCGTCGCACTTCAGCTGCTTGAAGCCATAGATGCGGTTGAGGGCAAGCGCCGCAAGGCGCGTGCCGACCGTGCGCTTGTCGCCGGGGTGGATGTTGTCGATCTCGCCGACGTCGGAGAGCACGGCCATGCCCGCGTTCGGGGCGTAGTCCAGCGCCCAGCGCTCCATCTCCTCGCGGATCTGCGTCTCACCGCTGTCCTTCTCCTCGCTCGTGTAGCCATAGGGGGAGATCTGGCAGATGAAGAACGGCATCTCCGGGCACTCGAACTTCATGCCCCAGCCCGCCCGCAGCGTCTCGAGCATCTCGTAGTACTCCTTCCACCTGCCGCGGTTCGTACAACCCTGGTACCAAATGGCGCCGCGGATGCCGTAGGGGGCGAGCGGATAGATCATCGCGTTCCAGCAGGCGCGCGGCTGCTGGTGCAGGCTCGGGCCGCGACCGGTCTTCTTCTGCTGCGCGATCTCGCCCTCCGTGGGCTTGGTGCGGATCGGCTTGGTGGCGAGTTCCTTGAAGCTCTTCGAGGCGGCGTAGGCGTCCGGCGGAATCCACGTCTCGATGCAGGAGCCGCCCCAGGCGCTCTCGATCACGCCCACGGGGATCTTCAGGGCGCGGTAGAGGCGGATGGCGTAGTGCCACGCGGCGCCGGAGAAGTCACCGCCGTTGCCAGGAGTGAATGCAAACCAGTTCAGGCGGGCGTGGTCCTTGGGTTCCGCGCTCCAGCACTCGTACATGCGCACGCCGCGGACCTCGGGCTCGTTCGTTAGGGCGAGATCGTAGTAACCATTGCGCTCGCGGCCGGCGTGCTGACCGATGCGGGGCGTCGGCCACATCGAGAACGTCATGTTGGACTGTCCGCCGCAGAGCCACACTTCGCCGACCACCGCGTTCGTGTAGACGAGCTTGTCGCCCTTCGAGGAGGAGATCGTCATCTCGCGCGGCGTGGCGTCCGCCTTCATCGCCGGCAGGTCGACCCGCCACGCGCCATCCGCGCCCGCGGTGGCCTTCGCCGTCGCGCCCGCGAAGGCCACGGTCACATCGGCGCCGGCATCCGCCTTGCCCCACACCGCGACCTTCTTGTCGCGCTGGAGCACCATGTTGTGGTTGAAGAGAGGAGCCGGGACGAGCTCGGCGAAGAGGGGAACCGCGGCTAGAGCCGCGAACCCAAGGACGAGGTTATGGTTTTTCATGCCCCGCATTATACCACAACGGCCTCGTCTCTGCGGCGCAGACCGGCAGACAGGCCAGCGCGACCGTCAGGCCAACCATCTGCAATCCAGACTTCATACCGTCAGTCGTTGATCTCGAAGTCGACCGTCACCGGCGAATGGTCCGAGACGGAGAGCGCGAGCGGATCGGCGACGACCGCATGGCGCGTCGCATGGATCCGCGGCGTGTGGAAGACATGGTCCAGACACTTCGCGTGCTCGTCGCCGTCCACCACCCGCTTGCCCTCGTACTTACCCTCGGCGTTGCGGACGGGGTCGCCGTGCTCGCTCGGACGCGAATCGCGGACGTCCGCCGTCAGCGCGGCGTTCAGATAGCCGGCGACCGCGAAGACGCGATGCGGCGCGGAGTCGTACAGGCTATTCAGGTCTCCGCCGCCGATCACGGGCAGGTCGCCCCACTTGGCCTTCACGCGGTTCACGACCTCCACGACGCGGCGGGCGTTGAGTTCACGGTGCGTCATGCTCTCGAGGCCCTTCTTCCACCAGAAGTGCGTGCCGAAGACGATGAGGCGGCGGCCGCTTGCGCGGTCCTCGAAGACGCCCCACGTGACGCTCTTCTCGACCTGGAGCGCGAGATGGAAGAACTCGACGCCTGAGTCGAGCAGCGCGAACCGCCTTGCGTTGTAGAGAAGCGGTTCGTGGTTGCACCAGTTCTTCCGGCTCAGCTTCGCGCCCGTCTTGAGTCCGTCCTCCGCGCCCGCACGGTAGAGCGCCATGTCCTCGTCGCCGCGAATGAGCGCGTAGCCGGCCTCGGGAACCTTCTTGAAGAGGCGGCTGTCGTACCAGGTCTTCGTCACCTCCTGCAGGGCGACGAAGTCGGGCTTCTCGCGCACGATCACCGCGAGCACGCCCTCGTCTCGTTCCGCGACGGGGTTCCCGAAGTAGTCGCCCCAGATGTTGAAGGTCATGAAGCGCGTCGAGGGGGCCTTCGGGAGCGGGGCGACCTGCGGACGCCACGCCGAGCGCCAATCGATCCAGAGGCGGTCCTTCTCAAAGGTGACGGGTAGCCACACGTAGCGACTCTCTTCGTGGTTCGCCGGATGCCAGATGTCGAACATCGCGATCACCTCGCCCGGACACCCCGCCACCGGCAGGAGGAAGCACGACTGCGCACCCCAGGTGATGTCGGGGCCGAGCCCCGTCTCGGGACACGTCCCGCGGCACGGATTGCCGAGGTTCTCCCACGGCCCCTGCAGCGACTTCGCGCGATAGAGGCGCCCCTTGTTCGGACGCCATCCCGTGCAGCCCGAACCGATCAGATAGTACCAGCCGCCCTGTTTGCAGACCGCCTGGGCCTCAGTGGACTCGTCGATCGCCATCCGCGTGCTCTTCCCCGTGTAGTCGAGGAAGTCCTCCGTCAGCTCGTCGATGTGCGTCGTGCGGTTCTCCTCGGAGGCGAAGATGTGGTAGGCGCGGCCGTCATCGTCGATGAAGAGCGTCATGTCGCGGCTCATCGCGCCGTTCGGACGCAGCGAGCGCTGGAACGCGAACGGTCCCTCGGGACGGTCCGCCACCGCGATGCCCACGCGCGCCGCCTTGTAGCCCTGCCCCTTCAGCTCGAGATGGAAGTACATCACGTACTTGCCCGTCTTCGGGCAGCGGATCACCTTCGGGCGCTCGAGCACGCAGCCGTCCACGATGTCGCTCTGCGGATCCTCCGAGACGGCGAGCGCCACGCCACGGTCGTCCCAGTTCACGAGGTCGGTCGAGGAGTAGACGTGCACGCCCACGTGCGCCTTGTTGCCGGCGCG
>JAUNMP010000074.1 GCA_030537465.1 bacterium | reverse complement strand
CGAACGCCTTCAATCCCCGCACGAAGAAGCGCGAGCGCATCATGAAGATCGTCCGTCTCTTCGCCGATCAGCAGATCGAAGTCGACCAGCTCTCCGCCGGTGACATCGGCGCGATCGTCGGTCTCAAGGAGTGCACGACGGGTGACACGCTCTGCGCCGAGATGAAGCCGCTCTACCTCGAGCGCATCACCGCGCCGCAGCCCGTGATGTTCATGGCCATCGAGCCCAAGAGCGGTGCTGACAAGGACAAGCTCGTCGCCTCGATGGAACTGCTCGCCGCCGAAGATCCGACCTGCCAGGTCCGCCAGGACGAGGAGACGGGGCAGACCATTCTCTCTGGTATGGGCGAACTCCATCTTGAGATTCTCGTGGACCGTCTCAAGCGCGAGTTCAAGTGCGCCGCCAATGTCGGCAAGCCGATGGTCAGCTATGTCGAGACGATTACCGCCCCCGCGATGAAGGAGTTTTCCTTCGACCGCGAACTCGGCGGCAAGCGCCACGCCGTGACGCTCACCCTCGAGCTCAAGCCGCTTGAGCGCGGCAAGGGCATCCAGGTGGATGTCTCCCGCGACTTTAAGAACGCGATTCCGGATCCGAAGTTGGCCGACATCGTCATGCAGGGTCTGAACGACGGCATCTCCACGGGCGTGCTGGCGCGTTTCCCGATGACGGACCTCTCCGTGACGGCCGTGCGCTGTGCGCTCGTTGACCCCGAAATCTCCGACGAAATTGCCTTCCGCAGCGCGGCGGTGATGGGCTTCCGCGAGGCTGCCGAGGCTGCGGCACCCGAGTTCCTCGAGCCGATTATGAAGCTTGAGATCACCACGCCGCCGGAGTCCGTCGGCGAGGTGCTCGGCGACCTGAACGCACGCCGTGGCACGGTGCTCGACATGGAGCAGCGCGGCGATATGCAGATCGTCCACGCCCGTGTGCCGATGGCGCAGATGTTCGGCTATTCGACGGCGATCCGCTCCCTCACGAAGGGCCGCGCGTCCTACTCGATGGAGCCGAGCGATTTCGCCCTCGTGCCGCAGACGGTCCGCAAGGAGCTACTCGAGCGATAAGAGGCGTGACCTTCGGCACGGCCGAGACGGATTCTTTGTGGTATACTTGTGCCATGAAGAATCCGTTTCTTTCCATTGGCGAATTTCCAGATTTCCCGAACATGACGCCTGTGGCTGCCGATGAGGCTCTGCCGCAGCTGTTGAAGGAGGCCGGTGCCCGTGTCGACGCGTTGGAGAAAACCGCGACGCCCGACTGGGAGGGCTTCGTGCGTGCGCTCGACGACGCGCAGCATCCGCTCTTTGCCGCCTGGGGCATCGTTTCCCATATGCAGAGCGTCTGCAATTCCGAGGCCTGGCGCAAGGTCGAGGAGAAGTTCCAGGGTGACATCGTCGCGTTCTCGCTGCGCGTCGGGCAGTCCCGCCGCTTCTACGAGCTCGCGAAGACCTTGCGCGCAGCCCTCTCGACCGCCCAGCCCTCCCCCCGCCTCCGCATTCTCGACAAGATGGTTCAGGGCGCCGAGCTCGCGGGCGTGGCGCTGGAAGGGGAGAAGCAGAAGCGCTTCAACGAAATCCAGGCCGAGCTCGCCAGGCTCTCCAATGATTTCCACAACCACGTGCTCGACGCGACGAAGGGCTTCTCGCTCATCCTTGCGACACCGGTCGAGGTCGAGGGACTGCCCGCGCAGCTGAAGGCGATGATGGCCGGCGAGAACGATCCGGAGAAGGGCCCCTGGAAGGCGACGATCGAGGATGCCGTCTACGCGCCGTTTATGAAGCATTCGCGGAATCGTCCGGTACGCGAGGCGCTTTTCCGGGCGCGCGCGACGCGCGCCTCCGCCGGGGACCTCGACAATACGCCGCTCATTGACCGCATCCTCACGCTGCGCAAGGAGCTTGCCGCATTGCTTGGGTTCAAAAACTATGCGGACCTTTCGCTCGCGTCGAAGTGCGCGCCGTCCGTGGCCGCGGTCTACGCGATGATTGACGAACTGGCCGCGGCCTCGCGTCCCGTCGCCGCGAAGGAGGACGCCGCGCTCACGGCGTTCGCCGCCGCGAATGGCTTCGTCGGCAAGCTTGAGCCCTGGGACAAGGCGTACTGGAGCGAGCGCCAGCGCGAGAAGATGTACTCCTATTCCGAGGAGGAGCTCTCGAAGTACTTTGATCTTCCAATTGTCCAGGATGGTCTCTTCAAGCTTGCGGAGCGCCTCTTCGGCGTCACGGTTGAGCCGATGGATCGAGAAGTTCCGGTCTGGCACAAGGACGTGAAGGTCTTCCGCGTGCGGAATGCCGAGGGTGGGGAGATTGCCCATTTCTACTTCGATCCGTATTCTCGTCCCGAGACCAAGAGCGGCGGCGCCTGGATGAACGAGCTGCGCTCTCGCGAGCTCCGTCCCGACGGCACGCTGCGCAAGCCGCTCGCGTTGATCTGCTGCAACCAGGCCCTGCCGGACGCGAAGGGACGCGCCCTCATGCGCTTCACGGAGGTCGAGACGCTCTTCCATGAGTTCGGACACGCCCTGCAGCAGATGCTCACCCGCGTGGACGACGTGGACGCCGCGGGCATCAACCTCGTGGACTGGGACGCGGTCGAGGTCGCCTCGCAGTTCATGGAGAACTGGTGCTACGACGCGAAGACCGTGAAGGCCTTCGCCCGACATGCGGACACCCACGAGCCCATTCCCGACGCGCTGCTGGAGCGCGTGCGCGCCGCGAAGAACTACCGCGCCGCCAATGCCTCTCTGCGCCAGCTTTCGTTCGCGAAGCTCGACATGGCGCTGCACGTCGACCCCCCCGCCGACCCGAATGCCTTCAAGGAACAAGTCTTCGCGTCATACACGCCAGGGTCCTCCGTGCCCGAAGACCGCTTCCTCAACGCCTTCACCCACATCTTTGCCGGCGGCTACGCGGCGGGCTACTATGGCTACAAATGGAGCGAGGTGATGAGCGCGGACGTCTTCGGCGCCTTCGAGGAGGCGGGGCTGGGAGACGAGGCGGCCGTCCGCCGCGTGGGACGTGCCTATCGGGAGACCGTTCTCGCGCTGGGCGGAGGCGTCGACCCGATGGAAGTCTTCCGCCGTTTCCGCGGGCGCGCGCCGTCCGTCGAGGCGCTGTTGCGTCAGACAGGGCTGAAATGATGAATCAATGAAGCTGTTTCGGCGGGGAGTCTTCATGAACACTGTTCGAGTTGCGATCTGTGGCGCCGCACTGTCGGCGTCTGTTTTCGGGGCGATAGCGGGAGAGCTTCCCGTTATTGCGGGGACGGTGGGGGATCGGGCGTTCGAGAAGACTGGTTTCAGGCTTTCGGGAGACGCAGTCTACTCGACGACGAACTGCACGCCGCGTTTTGGCGCCTCGGCGACAATCGATGTCGCAGGTCATGTGCTGACGCTCCAGATGAAGGACAAGAGCTGGGACAACACCTACTTCAACGGGTGCGTGGTCACGAACAGCTCGTCCTCGCCGAGCCGGATGGTGCTGCCGTCCGTGTGGGGCAAGTACCATGTCCACACGTGCGAGTGGCATGGCGGTCCGCAGAACGTCGTCGATGTCTCCAACGGACGCTTCTACATTCGCACCAAGGTTGATTCGCCCGACTGTTGGACACTGTGCCTCTCGGGGACCGAGACGGTAATGGGGGATGCTGTGACGGGGGCCGATGCGGCGCGATACGAATGGGCGGGTCCAGTGGAGGTGCAGGGACAGGTCCATTTCGCCGACGACACCAATACGGAGGAGGGCGGCTGGGGATGCACGCTGTCGGGTCCGCTGAGTGGTCCTGCAACTGCGTCGATTGGTCTCTCGCGCGCGTTCTGCCTGCGCGTTGGGTCCAAGGTCAACACCTTCGCGGGGTCCTGGAATCTGGGTGGTGGCGGAAATGGCACCTATCGCTGTCGGCTGGATCTGTTGAAGGACGCGGTGTTTTCGGGATCGCGGGTGAAAATCGCCGATTCCGACCTGCATCTGGACGTGGAGACGGTTTTTCATCTGCCGCCGACGCGGCATGCGTTCGGGGACTGCCTGATCGAAGGCGGCACGAAGGGGAGCACGATGGCATCCCTTCGCAAGACGGGCGAGGGAACGCTGACGGTTGACTCGCCGATTGAAATCCTCGGGACGCTCCGTCTGGAGTCCGGCGTGCTCGCCGTGACAAAGGACGGGCATCTGCCCGTCGTTCATCGTCTGTTCTGCCTGCCAGGGACGGTGCTCGCGCTGAATGGCCGCGAAATGATCGTGGATGAACTTGTGGGCAATCCGAAGATCCGCGGCGGAGGACGTCTGGTCGCCGGCAAGACGGTACGTCCGACAGTGGACGCTGCCGGACGCGCGGCGGAGACGCTGGAGATGTTGAGGTCCGTCGCGCAGGCGAGGCAGTTCTTCTGGGCATGGACTGAATCCTGGGTCCCCTGGGGCGGGTTGACGGGCGAGGACTGGCCCCGCTTCCAGACGAAGGTCGGAACCCGGACGGGCCGTGCGCCGCGGGTCATGTACTACGATCTCGCCACGGTGACGGGCGTCCGCGAGCCGCCGCGCTATTTCGAGGAACATCGTCAGGCGGTGTCCGACGCCATTCGAACCCACTGGCGCGCCAACCGCGGCATCCCCGTCTTCAGCTGGCATATGGACCATCCGTGCTGCACGAATGGATTCAACCAGGCCTGGTACCGCTACAAGTGCAGGGAACATCGCAATGTCATCAAGGACATCCTCGAGGGCTCGAAGTATCCCTGTGGCGCTCATACGCAGTGGAAACGGGACTTCAGGAAGCCGTACGAGAGTCCGCGGGCGTGGTACTTCGAACGCCTCGACGAGATCGCCGACTTCCTCAACCGCCTGGTGGACGACGATGGAACGCGCATTCCCGTGATCCTCCGCTACGAGCATGAATGCGACGGTGCGTGGTTCTGGTGGGGGCATACTTGGTGCACGCCGGACGAGTTCGTCGCGTTCAGCCGCATGACGGCGGACTACCTGCGCGGGAAGTGCGGACGCGATAATCTGCTCTTTGCCTATACGCCGGACCGGACCTGGAAGGAGATGGGCCAGGAAGGCGACAACGCGCACAACTTCCTCTCGTGGTATCCAGGCGACGCCTATACGGATATCGTAGGCTTCGACGACTATTCGATTGGCAAGGGGAAGACGGCGCAGGATGCGGAGCGGAACTTCGAGGAGACGTTGCGGAAGCTGCGGCTTGTGAGCGCGTTCGCCCGAGAGCACGGGAAAGTCACCGCAATCACGGAGACGGGCTGCAAGGACGCAAACGACGATTTCTGGACGCGCGTGTTGCGCCTGGCGACGGCGGATGGCGTGGACTGTGCCTTCGTCGACACATGGGGAGGTCCGTGGACGCAGCCGGCGACGGAGGCGGGCTGGGCCGATCTACTGCGCTTCGTGGGCAATCCCGCGGTCCTGACGGCGTCCGACGCGGAGTTTCAGCGCGCCGTTGAGGCTGGTCAATGAATTCCCGCGGAAGAGAGCGTCTGGAAGCCCGGGTCGATGTGGCGCGACAGTCCCTTGTGGTCCTGCGCGATGGGGAGGTCGTGAAGTCCTACCGCGTCTCGACTGCGCGCGCCGGCATTGGGTCGGCTGCGGGCAGTGGCCAGACGCCGCCGGGTCGGCATCGGATCTCCCGTCTCTTCGGCCATACGGCCGAGCCGGGGCAGGTATTCGTCTCCCGCCGTGCGGTGAAGGGGCACGTGATCCCCTCCTCTGACTGGCGTTCGGGGGGCGAGAAGGACTACGTGCTTACACGCATCCTCTGGCTGGAGGGATTGGAACCGGGCGTCAACAAGGGTCCCGGTATCGACAGCCACGACCGCTACATCTACATCCACGGTACGAACCAGGAACAGCTTCTCGGCACGCCCGCCTCGCACGGCTGCATCCGTATGGCCAACGACGATGTGATCGAGATGTTCAATTTAGTGAAGCGCCACAGAACTCTCATCTTGACGATTGCCTGAAGCCACTCTGTTGCCATCTCCTTGCGTGGAGCACAAAGAGAGCTTGGAAATCCCTCACGCAGAGTCGCAGGGAAAGTGCGGGTAGAATTGCCGAAGGAGGATTTGAGATTGAAAGTCGAAGACACTCGGAGTCTGAACATCGTCCCGCTTCGGGATGATGTGGTGGAGCGTTGTTCGCCTCTTCGCTACAAGTGGTTGAATCTCTGTGACAACCACTATGGTGCATTGTTGAAATCCTTGCGACGGCAGATGCGGGAGCGCCCCGAGGTCTGGGGTGTCGGACTTTGGGGCGATGCCCAGAGGGAACAGGTCGCTCGCATGTGCGCTGACCTGCTGAAGCGGTCCTTCGGATTGCCGAACAATCGTTTGATTCCTGAAGACGGGCTGTGTTGGGTCGTCTCCTTTGACGAGTTCTTCCTGGATGATGTCAATTGTCGACCTTTCTCCGAAATCGAGGAGGCGTACAGACTCGTCATCAAGAGGGAATGGTATTCGCCGACGAGAACCTTCGGGGACCTTGTGGCGTATGTCTGTCGCTTCCAGGGAATGGCGATTCCTGGCGAATTGAAGACGAGAGGATGATCCGACCTGAGGCCGTATGAGGTCTTTCGTGACGTCGCCCATGGGAATCTAGAATTTTTGATTTTCCCCCTTGCGCGTCGGCGCGGCGTTTGATACACTACACACCGTTTTCACGCCTGCTCGGGTGGTGAAATTGGCAGACACGCATGCTTGAGGTGCATGTGGAGAGATCCTTGCGGGTTCGAGTCCCGCCCCGAGCACCACTATTGTGGGATACTCAAGCGGTCAACGAGGGCAGACTGTAAATCTGCTGGTTTACGCCTTCGGTGGTTCGAATCCACCTCCCACAACCATTCACGAGCCCCGACGGTAGTCGGGGTTTTCGCTTTGAACCGTGGTTTCCGTTTCATGATGTGGTATAATCTACGGCATGCGGTCGATTACGATAGAGGTTGGGCGTTCTGATGATCTGGGAAAGTCGGCTAAATGTGGTGTCGGCGTGTCCGCTGGAGTCAGAGACGAGACAATCGTAACTCTGTTGGCGTTCTTGTTCCTGTTTGTGGCAGGAGCCTGCTTTGTACTGGGGCGGATGGCCCCGTCGCCGTTGTGGACGGTCGGACAGCTCCTGTTCGGTGGGCTTGGGGGCGCATTCGTTCTCGTCAGGATCTTGTCCGTCAGGGGGAATAAAGGAATTTCGGGCCAGAAGGGAGGGACGGTTTTTGAGGCTGCAAAGTGGGAACAATGGGGGCCGTACGTCAAGGTGTTGGCAAGCGCATCGCAGGATTTGTATGCGTTTTTGCGGGAACTCAGCGGAAACTCGAGATGTCGGGAGATTCTGGATGGTCTTTCAGGAATGCCGTCCGACCTCGCCCCCGGGCATTTCTCGATCGACCACCGGCTGGGTTTCATAGTCTACTGCGATGTCCGGGATTGTTTTCGGGAACTGGGGCACTCCACCAGTCATCTGAGCAATGTCGAGGGCATGGGATATGCGATGTTCATGGCGCTTCTGATCTGCAGGGATTTTGACATTGACAACTTCTACGATCCAAATCAGTCCGCCAAGCTGGTCCAGATCGCCGAACAGCTCGCCACAACGGTGACGGCGGAGCTGGATATAAAGGGATATGAGGACGAATTCCGTTTTCCGGTGATCTTTGGCCTTGCCAATCATGAAACTGAATGGGTGCAGCGCTTTGCGACGCTTTTGTATCGGTGGGCGTCATTGGTCGCCAAGGCCGATGGTACCGTCACGGAGCAGGAAAGTTCCTTGTTGGCCGCGATCCTGAGAATGAAGGATTGTCGTTCTTCTGGAAATGTCAGGATCATGGAGGCAGGGAAAATGCCCGAGGTTAGTCAGCCCAGGACGGACAATTCCGTCGCTCAGGAATCTCCCGCCCTTGATGATGGGAGCCTGCTGAGGGAAGCGACGGGAGAACTCGACGAGTTGATCGGCCTGTTGCCCGTGAAGGATGAAGTCCGAAAACTGACGAGCTTCATACGAATACAGCAGAAGCGTTCGCTTTCCGGACTGAAGACCGCGCCCGTTTCCTATCATTGCGTATTTATGGGGAATCCGGGGACGGGCAAGACAACGGTGGCGAGGATCCTTGCGGAGATCTATCACGGCATGGGAATTCTGAAGAAAGGGCATCTTGTCGAAACCGACAGATCGGGGCTGGTCGCCGAGTATGTGGGGCAGACTGCCGTGAAGACCAACAAGGTCATTGATTCGGCGATGGACGGCGTTCTCTTCATCGATGAAGCCTATTCGCTGGTGGGGGCAGGCCGGCAGGACTATGGCTCGGAAGCGATTGCAACGCTTCTGAAACGCATGGAAGACGACCGTGACAGGCTTGTCGTCATCCTGGCCGGTTATTCCGATGAGATGAAGGCGTTCATAGATTCCAATCCGGGACTTCAGTCTCGTTTCAACCGATACATCCGATTCCCCGATTATTCGGCCGAGGAATTGGCGAAGATATTCCTACGGCGTGCCGAGAAGAGCCAGTACAAGTGTAATGGTGACGTGAGGCGGTCCCTTGAATGGATCATGGAGCGTGCCGTCGCATCCAAGGGCGGAAACTTCGGAAACGGTCGGTATGCCAGAAATCTGTTTGAGAAGGCCATTGAACGACAGGCCGTGCGACTTTCGACGGTGGCGCCTCTCACGAAGGAGATGTTGTCCATGCTGACACTGGAGGATCTTGGTGTCTCCGAGAGGCCCTGTGAGATCGCATGAGGTTCAGTCCCGGCAACGAGGGAGAAGCCAGGCAGGGCGTTGACCGTCTCCGCAGGCTCCTCCGCGCAGACGTCCGCTGACCGAGTCTAGTCAGTATGCTCCGAAAAATGGTAGAATATCTACGCCCGTTCGGAAGGAAAGCATTGAAGGACGGGCTGTGGATTTGAAACCGAACAGAGAGAAACAGAACGACATGACGAATGAGATGAATGAGCAGAAGGTGCTGCCGCGCCTCTCTGCCGAGTTGGGGATTTCCGGCGGGCAGATCGCCGCCGTCGCAAAGCTTCTGGGCGAGGGTAACACGATTCCGTTCATCGCCCGTTACCGCAAGGAGGTGCATGGCAATCTCGACGAGGTCCAGATCTCCAAGATCCAGGAACGGTTGAGCTACTATGCCGAGCTCGAGGACCGCCGGGCGACGATTCTCAAATCCATTGAAGACCAGGGCAAGCTCACGGACGACCTCCGCGCGAAGATCGAGGCGTGCATGCAGAAGAACGCCCTCGAGGACCTCTACCAGCCCTTCAAGCCGAAACGCCGCACCCGCGCGATGATCGCGAAGGAGAAGGGCCTCGAGCCCCTTGCGGACAAGATCTGGAACCACGAGCCCTACGAGGGCTCCGCCGAGGACCTCCAGGGGGCGCGTGACATCATCGCCGAGCGCATCGCCGACATCGCGGACGTCCGCGGCCTCGTGCGCGACGCCTTTGCGAAGAAGGCCGTCGTCAAGAGCGAGGTCGTGACGCCGAAGCCGACCGAGCCCACGAAGTTCGAGCAGTACTACGATTTCCAGGAGTCAATTGCCGAGATTCCGAGCCACCGCTTCCTCGCCATCCGTCGTGGACAGAAGGAGGGCGTTCTGTGGGTGCGTCTCGTGGTCGACAAGGCCCCGCTCGTGGACCGCATCGAGGAGATCATCGACGCCCGCGGCGACGAGAATCTCCATCTCGCCGCCGAGGACGCCTACAAGCGCCTGCTCGCGCCGAGCTGCGAGATCGACGTGAACGTCGAGAAGAAGCTCGAGGCCGACCGCGCCGCCGTGGAGGTCTTCGCCGAGAACCTGCGCCACCTTCTGCTGGCGGCGCCGCTCGGGGAGAAGAAGGTCCTCGCGATCGACCCCGGCATCCGCACGGGCTGCAAGGTCGCAATGCTCGATTCGACGGGCAAGTTCCTCGTGAACACGGTCATCTATCCGATGCAGCGCACGGCCGAGGCCCAGGAGACGATCGCGAAGATCGTCGACCATTTCCACCCCGAGGCCGTGGCGGTGGGCAATGGCACGGCGGGCCGCGAGACCGAGGCCTTTGTGCGCGACGTGCTCAAGCTCATCGGCGCGAAGGATGTGATGGTGGTGAGCGTGAGCGAGAGTGGTGCCTCCGTCTACTCCGCGAGCGAGATCGCGCGCGACGAGTTCCCGGATCTCGACCTCACGGTGCGCGGCGCGATCTCCATCGGCCGCCGTCTCCAGGACCCGCTGGCCGAGCTGGTGAAGATCGAGCCCAAGGCGATCGGCGTGGGCCAGTACCAGCACGACGTGCACCAGCCGCTGCTGGACGCGAAGCTGGACGAGGTTGTTGTGAGCTGCGTGAACAAGGTCGGCGTGGAACTCAACACAGCGTCCGCTCCACTCCTCACGCGCGTCTCCGGCGTGGGGCCTGCCCTCGCCAAGCGCATCGTCGCGTGGCGCAACGAAAACGGCGCGTTCCGCAGCCGCAAGGACCTGCTCAAGGTCTCCGGACTGGGGGCGAAGGCCTTTGAACAGTGCGCGGGCTTCCTGCGCATCCGCGGCGCGGAGAATCCGCTCGACGCCTCGGCGGTCCACCCCGAACGCTACGCCCTCGTCGAGACGATGGCGACGGACCTGGGCGTGAAGGTGGGCGATCTCGTGGGCAACACGCTGCTTGCGGACAAGATCAATGTGCGCCGCTACATCACGAACGACGTGGGCGAGCCCACGCTGAAGGACATCGTGGCCGAGCTGAAGAAGCCGGGACGCGATCCGCGCGCGGTCTTCGAGAAGCCGGCTTTCCGCGACGACGTCACGACGATCGACGACGTGCAGGAGGGCATGACCCTTGAGGGCGTCGTCACGAACGTGGCCGCGTTCGGCGCGTTCGTCGACATCGGCGTGCACCAGGACGGTCTCGTCCACGTCTCCGAGCTCGCCGACCGCTTCATCCGCGACCCGAACGAGGTCGTGAAGGTGGGCGACAAGATCAAGGTCAAGGTGATCGGCGTCGACAAGGCGCGTCAGCGCATCTCCCTCTCCGCCCGCACGCAGCCGCGTCCCGCGGCAGGACAGGGTGGGGGCTACGGTGGTGGTCCGCGCAGCGGTGGCGGCTACGGCGGCAACCGCGGCGGCGGCTACTCGAGCGGTCCGAAGCGCGTGGGCGGCGACCACGGCGGACGCTCCTTCTCGAGCGGCTTCAGCTGCAACCCGTTCGCCAACCTCTAATGGGGGTTCGCCACGAAGAGAACGCACTCCGTCCCGCGGGGTGCGTTCTTGCGCTTCCGAGTCCTCCCGTGCTATAATGCCCTCATGAAAAAACTGCTCCTGGTCAGCACCTTGGCTTTCCTCCTCGCGGCACACGCGTATCTGCCGCCCGTCGAGGAGCGTGCCGGGGTCAAGGTCGAGATCGGTTCGTTCCCGCAGAAGACGGAACGGACGGGCACGAATCCCTACGCTTGGCCTCTTGGCGTGACCGAGGTGAAGGCTGGTGCGCCGCGGGCGTTCCCCGTGATGCTTGAGAATATGACGGAGAAGTCCGTTACGGGCAGGCTCGAGGTCTGGATGAACGACGACTGGACCGTCTCGGGTGAACAGGGCGAGATCACGCTTGCGCCAAAGGAGAGGAAGGAACTTACCTTCATCGGCACGTCGAAGCCGAGCGCTCTCAGCGCGCTCTATCCCGTGCACGCGCGGTTCACGTCGGCTGGCGTGAAGGTGGAGGAGGCTCCGCATCCAATCGCCGTTTTCAAGTACGCCAATCCAAATGCGCCGCGGGCCGTTCTGAGACCCGAGCCGCTGACGTTGGGCAAGGGCGAATTCCATCTCGACGGCAATTTCATTCGGAAGACCTTTGTTGAAGTGAAGGGGAAGGTCGTCGAACTGTCCGAGATTGGCGACGGCCGCGAATGGGGTGGTGGCATGACCAAAGGCGTCAACCATGTCGGCGGCGTCTCGAAGCGTGGTTTCCACTCGCACCCTCCCTACAAGAAGGGTGCCGGGTTTCTCTGGAGTGATTTCCCGCTTACGCTGCCGAACGAGACGCCGATCGTGTTCAGCTGCTCGAACTTCCTGACCTCCAATGGCAACCAACCGCCGTCTGATGGCGTCGAGTACAAGGTGCTCGTGCTCGAGGACAGTAGGGAGCCGCAGATCGTCGGCACTCAGGTCGTCAAGAAGATCCTGACGTGGCAGGACATGACCGCCGATCTCTCTCCGTGGGCGGGGAAGAAGATCACGCTGCGGCTCTGGACGGGGCCCGGAATCAAGATGAACACCTGCTGCGACGGCGGGGGCTGGGGTGATGTGAAGTTGATCATCGGCGCACAGCATCAGATGCCGACGGAGGCGGACTGGAAGGCGCGCGAGGCGTTGGCGACCGCGGCTGCCAAGTCCGCTTTGGCCTCCGGAACCGACGCCGCGAAGGGGCGCTGGCGCCTGGACGCAGGTGATCGCCGCTACGGCGCGGCGGTGGCTTCTGGTGCGCGGGGCCTGATCGACGGTGTGTTGGCGTTCACTGACGGCGAGAAGGCTGTCACGTTCCGCGGATTCACCGCGAACGTCGAGACGGCGAACGGCAGCGTCGCGCCGGAGCCGAAGGCCGAAATCTACGAGGAGAAGGGCACGCTGCGCGTCAAATGGTCGATTCCCGGCACGACCCGTGATTCGCGTGGCTTCCCGCGCATCTCTGAACTCGGCATTGGCCCCGCCGCCGAAAAGCCGTTCCGCGTCTATGCTGGTTTCGGCAACGTCATCGAGGGGCCGAAGAAGTTCACGCTCCACGCCAGTGGCTTTGGCCTGTCCACGCGCCACGTCGGCGCGGACTATGCGAATGGACTCTCGGTCGTGCAGGCCGTGGACGTGCCGCCGGACTACCTCATCTGCGATGGCGTGAACGGCCACTTCGCGCTGTGCGCCCACCATGACGCGACGTTCACGTTCGTGCCGTCGTCGAAGGGATCCTTTGAGGCTGCGCGTCGATTCCGTGCCGTCGCGGGATACCATAAGAGTCTCGGACACGACCGACTTGGCGCGCGCATGTGCCTCGACCAGTGGAGCGGTGACTACGCGAAGGCTGCGAAGGACCTCGACCTGGCGGCGAAATACGGACTCGTCGACTCCATCTTCGTAAAGCACGACTGGCAATGCTGGGGTTATGACTATCGTCTGCCGGAGATCTATCCGCCCCGAGGCGACGCGAAGGCGTTCGGCGACATGCGCGAAGCCTGCCGCCGTGCGGGGATTCTGTTCTGTCCGCACGACAACTACACGGACATCTATCCGGACGCGGAGAACTACTCCTATGATCTCGTCGTGTTCAATCTCGACGGCACGCCGCAGAAGGCGTGGTTCAATCCCGGCCGCCACGCGCAGTCCTACCGCTGGGCGCCGCACGCGTTCCATCCGTGGTGCCTCCGCAACGCGAAGCTGCTGAAGGCCGGCTATGACCCCGACGCCGTCTTCATCGATGTGCTGACGGCGCATGGCCCGTTTGACTATCTCGACCGCAAGGGACACTTCCACTCGAAGATGGAGACGTCCGCGAGCTGGGCGAAGGGCTTTGGCATGTACCGCCAGGGGTTCGGACGCGAGGACACGGTCTGTGTGAGCGAGGCCGGGCAGGATCATCTTGTCGGCTGCGCGGATGCCGGGCAGAGCGACCACTTCGGCGCGGCCAAGGTCGTTGGCGCGGGGAATTTCGTGGACGCGGAGCGAACGCCGTGGCACGACATCGTGACGCATGGCTGCTATGTGCTCTTCGCGGGAGGTCTCGGCGGACGCTACCAGGAGGAGGGGTGGCACAAGGGGGGGGATTCCGAACTTCACGGCTACGCCTCGGACGACTATCTCTCCAATGGCATTATCGGCGGCCGCAATCCGATGTGCGACGGACCGTTCTCCACGCGTGCGGTGAAGACCTACTGGATGCAGCACGACGCGTGCGCCGAACTCGGCAGGGCGGAGATGCTCAATCTCGAGTACGGTCCGAACATCCACTGCCAGCACGCGTTCTTCTCGGATGGCGGCGAAGTGTGGATCAATCGCCAGACGAACGCGGTGTGGAGGCTCCCCAACGGTGTGGTTCTGCCGTCCTACGGCTACTATGCGAAGACGCGTGGCACCGAGAGCGGCGTGGTGGAGAGAAACGGTGTGCGGTGTGGCTACTCGAAGACGGCGGAGGTCGACTTCTACGATGCCCGCAAGCCTGTGTGCGGGCGGGCCTTCGGGGCCATCTCGCAGATTCTGCGGGCCGAGCGCGTCTCGCCGACCCACCTGCGCATCGTTGTCTCCTGGGAGACGATGCGGCCGCTGCAGGGATACCATCCGTTTGTCCACGTCTGCGATCCTGGGCAGGAGCGTGAGGGCATTGTCTTCCAGAGCGAGATGGGGCTTACGAAGCAGATGTTCGAGACGCCGGGCCGCTATGAGGTTCCGATCAACGTGTGCGTGCCGACTGGCTTGGCCTCGGGCACATACGCGGTGCGCTACGGCGCGTGGCGGCCGAAGGGCGGAGGACGGTTGATGATCGGAGGGGACCGGAACGACGGCGGCCAGCGCGTCTGTGCCGGCGAGATTGTCGTGAAGAACGAGGGTGGCCGCGTGGAGGATGTCGCCTGGAAGGCGGAGGGCGGAGTCGACGAACGTGTGGCGCGCGATTGTGTGCTGGGCGTGAACCGCGCGGGCGTCTCCGTGGACTTCGACGGCGTGAAGACGGATGGTTCGTTCCGTTTGGCGCATCCGAAGAAGGGGGCGTGGACGATCACGCCGCTGCCTGATGCGGATGCCTTTACGGCGGAGGTTGATCTAGCGGCGTTTGGCGCGGCGGGTGCGACCGTTGCCGATGTCGAATCCGTTGAGCCTCGGGAGGGCGCGGCCTCGCCTGTTTGGCGGCAGGACGGTTCAAAGGTTGTGGTGAAGGTTGATGCCAGGTCGTTCGCCTATCGCCTGCGGTTCAAGTGATTTAAATCAAAGAGAGAGGAAAACGAAAATGAACAGACGTGACTTCATGACGATGGGACTTGCCTCGGTGGCGCTTGCGGGATGCGCAACGGCCGTGGCGTCGAAGAAGACGACCACCACGGCGGTGGCGAAGGCACCGGGGGGTGGCGATCCGCGGATGCGCGGGCCGTTCCCGATTCTGTCGACGCCGTACAACGAAGACGGCAGCGTGGACTACGAGTCGCTGAAGCGCGGTTGCGTGTTCACGGCGGATGGCGGTTGCCCCGGCGTGATCTGGTGCCAGTCGAACGACGCGGTCGACCTTTTGACCTTCGAGGAGAAGGTGAAGGGCTACGAGGCATGCGCAGAGGCGCTTGCGGGGCGCACGGACTGCGTATGCTGCCTGGGCTGCAATGGCAAGACCTGGGAGCAGATGGTCAAGGAGGCGAAGGCCGTCGAGGAGGTCGCGAAGAAGTATCCGAACACGTATATCGCGATCATCTCGCGTCCGCCAGACACCGGCAAGACGCTGGACGACGTACGCTTCTACTACGAGAAGCTCGGCGAAGTCGCGAAGCGTCCGGTGATCATCCAGACGGTCGTGAACGGGACGTGTCCGTCGCCGACGGTGCAGATGCTCATCGACCTCGCGAAGAAGTGGCCGAAGGTGTTCGGCTACATCAAGGAGGAGAGCGGTGGCGCGAAGGCGAATGAGCGCATGAAGGAGGAGAATGCCGCGAAGCCGGTCATTCACACCGTGTTCAGCGCCTGGGGGGGGTGGCAGTGGTTGCACCAGAGCCGCCGCTGCGGCAGCGAGGGCCTTATCACCGAGCGCTGCGCGTATGCACCGCTCCTGGGCTACATCTGGCGCCAGATGGAGGACCGCGATCCGAAGGGCACGCTCACGGCGGCCTATGCGCTGCTGCGTCTGCTCATCGACCAGCGGAACTACCCGGGCGGATTGCGCGGCTACTCGCTCTACTACCTCAAGCGTCAGGGCGTGTTCAAGACGACGGTTTCGCGCGAGTACCTCAAGGCCGAGAAGAAGGAGCAGGGCACTGTCGCGGTGGGCGACAATACGAAGTGGAAGCTTGGCGACATCAAGTTGACGGATGACCAGAAGGCCGAACTCGACGAGTGCTACGACGACATGCTGCGATTCATCAAGGAACACTGATCGACGAGTGGAGCGCAATATGAAGACCACGAGAGGAAGTCTGATGGGAACAGGTGCCGCGGTGGCGATGCTGGCCGCGTTCTGCCTCACGGCAGGCAGTGCCCAGGCAACGCCCGCGAACAACATCTCCGAGTGGGAGGAGGCCGCCAAGACCTGGCGGCTCCTCGTGCGGGATCTGGCGAACTGGAATGTGGAACGTCCGAACCGCCGTGGAAACGAGACGGTGAAGTGCTTTCAGCCGCCGGCCGAGGAGGTGGTGGACCGTCAGTCCCTCGTGTGGCAGACCGACCGCGATCCGCTGGACATCCTCCTGCGCCGGACGCGGGCCCTGTGCGACGACCTGAAGGGCGAGACCGACCTGAAGGCAGAAGACGACGCGCTCGCAGAGCTGGAGAAGTCTGCCGCCGCCGTGGTCCCGAAGGACGAGGATGCTCGCCGTGCGCTCTTCCTGAAGACGATGCGCCTCCGTCGCGCGATTGCGTTCAAGAATCCGCTCGTGAAGTCCATCGAGAAGCTGCTCTTCATCACGCGCGAGGCGTTCCCCTCCGAGGAATTCAACTGGGGCACGCACATCTGCGACCAGTTCTTCGGTTTCCACGCGAAGCTGAAGCGCTCGACGCACGGCAACGGACTCTATGTGCTCGAACAGCCGTTCACGGACAACCCGAAGCTCGTGAACCTGCTGGCCGAGAAGGTGGTCGAGGCAGGCCCATGGAAGGGCCGCAAGCTCATCACGAAGCCAGGCTGGGACGAGGAGCGGGACTGCGGGTTTCTCTCGCCGGACGTCTCGTGGGACGGGAAGCAGATCGTCTTCTCGTGCACGAAGGGCGAGCCGAAGATCCGCGAGTGGGACGACGAGACGGTGTTCCACATCTTCAAGTGCGATGCGGACGGTTCGCATCTCGTGCAGCTCACGTCCGGGAACTGGAACGATCTCTTCCCGTGCTGGCTGCCGAACGGGCGCATCGCGTTCGTCTCCGAGCGGCGTGGTGGCTACGGGCGATGCCACCGGCGTCCGTGCCCGACCTTCACGCTGCACACCATGTTCCCGGAAGGCTGGGACATCACGTGTATCTCGCCTCACGAAACGAACGAATTCGAACCGTCCGTCGACAACAACGGCATGATCGTCTACACGCGTTGGGACTACTTCCAGCGGGGGTTCAACCAGGCGCATCATGGCTGGATCGCCTATCCCGACGGACGAGATCCACGGGAGTTGAACGGCAACACGCGCGTGATGGAGAGCGTGGGACCGCATGCGACGCACTCGATCCGCGCGATTCCGGGCTCGCGGCGCTACGTCGCGACGGCGGCGGGGCACCATACTCTCATGCGCGGTTCGCTGGTGATGATTGATCCGTCCGTGCCGGACGACAACCGCATGAGCCAGGTGAAGCGCATCACCCCCGACCAGCTCTTCCCCGAGAGCGAGGCCAACAACACCGTGATGCACCATTCCGGCGCGTACGCGACCGCCTGGCCACTCTCCGAGAAATACTACATCTGCGTCTACGACGGCGATGCGAACTGCCAGTACGGTCCCATCGACACGCAACGGCGGAAATACAACATCACGCTGCTGGACGTCTTTGGAAACAAGGTTGGGGTCTTTTCGCATCCACAGATCTCCTGTCTGGACCCGATGCCGCTGCAGGCGAGGACAAAGCCGCCGGTGATTCCGCACAAGACGCTGGTGGGCAAGCCGCTGAACGCGGACGGTTCGCTGCCGCTCCGCATCAAGAAGGAGGAGCTGCCCACGACCGCGGAGATCGGACTCGTCAATGTGCGCAACTCCCGCTATCCGTTCCCTGAGAACGTTGAGATCAAGGCGCTGCGCGTGTGGCAGGTGCTGCCGAAGACGGAGCACTATGTGGGCGTGCCGCGGCTGGGCGTGTGCGACCAGACGCCTGGGGCGCAGTGCCTGGGAACGGTCCCAGTGGAGTCCGACGGCAGCGCCTACTTCCGCGCCCCCGTCGGCGTGCCGCTCTCCTTCCAGGCGCTGGACGAGAACGGCTGTGCGGTGCAGATCATGCGGTCCGACACCTATGTCGCACCGGGCGAGCAGCTCACCTGCAATGGGTGCCACGAAAATCGCGCGGGCGTGATGCAGCAGAACCGTCCGGAGAAGACGCCGATCGCGATGAAGCGTGCGCCGAGCGTGATCGCCCCCGAGGTCGTGGGCTCGAGACCGTACAACTACCCGCGCCTTGTGCAGCCGGTACTCGACGCGAAGTGCGTGTCGTGCCATTCGTCCGCGAATCCGAAGTTCGACGCGAAGAAAATGCCCGATCTCGTGAAGGGCGATATCGACTCGAATCCGCTTGGATTCCACACGTCCTTCCGCGAGTTCTTCGCCCGGGATCTCGTGCAGTGCTATACCTCGATCTACAAGGGGGCGAACTGGTATCGGGTGGGGCATCAGCGCGATGCGTTCGTTCCGGCATATTCCGAACCTGGCAAGGTTGGCGCCCGTGGGTCACGGCTCTACGAGATTCTGAAGAAGGGCCACCACGGTGTGGAACTCACTGTGGACGACTGGCGCCGTCTGATTCTCTTCATGGATTCGCAGGGGCTCTACATCGCGCACGACCACAATGCGCCGGCACAGCTTCGGGGTGAGGCCGTGTCGCCCGCACTTGAATGAGTGGTTGCGGTCAGTCTCCAGTTCTGCTAAAATTCAGACCATTATTTTCAACAATAAACAAAAGGACATCAGATGAGTTTCCAGATGAATCGTAGGGGATTCCTTGGAACCACCGCGTTTGCGGCCGGTTTCTCCATCATTGGCTCGGGCTGCTGCAGCTGCGGGTTCGGGCAGCAGAAGATCCGTCTCGCCGTGTGCGGCGTGATGGGCAAGGGCTTCAGCGACTGGATGCCGATGGTCAAGAGCGGTCTCGCCGAGGTCGTCGCGTTCTGCGATCCCGACCGCACGACGATCGAGAAGGCCGTTGCGAGCATCGCGGACCAGAAGAAGAAGGGCAAGCTTCCGGCCTCCTTCAATTTCTGTCCCAAGAGCGTTCCGTTCTTTACGGACTACCGTGACATGTTCGACAAGATGGGCTCCAAGTTCGACGCGGTCACCGTGTCGACGCCGGACCACATGCACGCCGCCATCGCCGTTCGCGCGATGAAGATGGGCAAGCACGTCTACGTGCAGAAGCCGCTCGTCCGCACGCTGTGGGAAGCGCAGGAGTTCTTCAAGGCCGCCAAGGCCAACGGCGTCGTCACCCAGATGGGCAACCAGGGATCCGCCGGCGACGGTTTCCGCCGCAACGTCGAAATCGTCCAGAGCGGCATCCTCGGCGACGTCAAGGAAGTCCA
>JAUNMP010000349.1 GCA_030537465.1 bacterium | reverse complement strand
CCACCTGGTACGCCTACCTGCAGGACGTCCACGACAAGGAGCTCGAGCAGGAGGCGCGTCTCGCCGCCGAACTCGGCATGAAGACGATGATCCTCGACGATGGCTGGCAGAAGGTCGAAAGCCGCACATTCTACAGCGCGACGGGAGACTGGATGCCGGTGGCGTCGCGCTTCCCCGACATGAAACGCCATGTGGCGGAGGTCCACAAGGCCGGGCTCAAGTACATGCTCTGGCTCTCCGTGCCGTTCATGGGCGACGAGTCTAAGGCCTATGCGAAGTTCAAGGGCAAGTTCCTGCGCGGCGGCGATACGGCCGTTCTGGATCCGCGCTTCCCGGAGGTGCGCGAGTATCTGATCTCGACCTGGGAGCGCGTGGTGGGCGAATGGGGCTTCGACGGCGTGAAGCTCGACTTCATCGACCAGTTCACGCTGCCCGCGAAGGATCCGGCCGTGGCGGAGAACTTCGCCGGACGCGACTATCGCGCGCTGCCCGAGGCGGTGGACCGGTTGATGAAGGATGCACTGGCGCGGCTCCGGAAGATCAACCCCGACGTGCTTGTCGAATTCCGCCAGCGCTATATGGGACCTGCGATCCGCCAGTACGGAAACATGATCCGTGTGTCGGATTGTCCGGCGGACCCAACGGCGAATCGCCGCCGTATGTGCGACCTGCGTCTCACGAGCGGCGAGACGGCGGTCCATTCGGACATGCTTGTGTGGAGCAGGGACGAAACGGCGGAGGGCGCGGCGCTGCCGATCCTCAACGTCCTCTACTCGACGATCCAGTATTCGATGATTCTCGCCCAGGTGACGCCAGAGCATCGCCAAGTGATCGCCCACTGGCTGAAGTTCTCCCAGGAACACCGCGCGGCGCTCCTGGAAGGAACGTTTACGCCGCACCACGCCGAAAACGGCTACACGTGGATCGAGGGCGAGAGCGCGACCGACCGCGTGATTTCCGTCTACTCGAATGATGTGCTCGTGCGTTCGGGCGCCGCGGATCGTCCGGTCCATCTCGTCAACGCCACGGGAGGCGCTGGCCTGAATGTCGATCTGGCCGCCACACCTAAGAGAATCGAATTGTTTGACGTATTTGGGCGGCGCACGGGTGCGATTTCCGCATCCGCAGGTCTGACGCGTATCCCCGTTCCCGCCTCTGGCTACGCGAAGATTGTCTGGTAAGGGAGGATTTGTCGATGAATCGGGCTGTTCTTTCTCTGTGTCTCCTGCCGCTCGTCTGCGGAGCCGTCGAACCCTGGACGGCCGATTCGTCCATGAAGGAGCACGTCGAGCAGTATTCGCCGCCGATTCTCGCGAACGGCGACATCGGCATGCTGATCGACTACCGGAACTGCCAGTTCAACGACACGAAGGGGCTGGAGATTCTGCGCTCCGTCGCCGGGGAGTACTTCCCGACGACCTGCCGGCAGGGGCGGCGGACGATCAACGAGAAGCTCGTCACCTTTGGACAGATCGAGGAGGAGGTCGTTGTGGACGGGGCGGTCCGCAAGCCTTCGTCCTGGCGGCAGAAGCTGGACATCTTCTCGGCCGAGAGCCAAGTCGAGAATGTGTACGAGGCGGGTGCGCGCGTCGACTCCACGGCCTTCGTCGCGCAGACGAAGCCTGTGATCGCCGTGACGAAGCGGTTCTCGGGGGCCGTGGACAAATATGTGTTCAAGTGGATCTTCCGCCGTCCGGGGCTCTCGGGCAGGCATCCGCTGGGCGTCGCCTATGAGATTGCACCTGGACGCATCTCCTGGCGGGTGGACCGTCCTGAAAAGAAAGTCTCGGGTGGACTGGCCGGAAAACCGAAGATGATGGATCCTTCGTTGACGGGGACAATCGAGCTCGTCTGCTCCGATCCCTCCGCGCAGCTGACATGCGACTCCGACACGCTCTTCGTCACCCTGGACCATCCCAGGGGCGAGGTCGCGTTCTTCGTCGTCTTTGCCGATTCGATGGACGGGAAGCGGCTCAAGGCCGTCGATGTCCTGAAGACGGGGTATGCGGCGCTCAAGACCGAACACGGGAAGGCCTGGAAGGCGTTCTGGGAGAGCGGCGCGGTCGATCTCCCGGACAAGAACCTGGAGCGGACGTACCAGACCGCGCTCTACAACCTCAAGTGCTGGTCGACGAAGTGGACGGTTCCGATCGGCATCCAGCCATCGCACTGGGAGGGCAAGTTCTTCGGCTTCGGGTTCAACGCGGCAGCCTTCGCCGGGGCCGGAAAATTCGAGGAGGCGAAGAAGATTGGCCGCTTCTGGGCGAAGATCCTGCCGGTTGCCAAGGCCCGGTGCGGCAGCACCGTCGCCGGCAGGGACGTCGATTCGGGAATTCGCTACTCCTGGGAAACGCTGGAGAATGGTGCGGAAGGGGCGCGGATCGGCCGCTGGCTCGACCACTACGTCCATCTGGGCACCATTCCCGCCGACTGCTGGAACGCCTATCTCTACACGGGAGACCGTGAATTCCTGAAGACCGTCTATCCGGTCATCAGGGGATGTGCGCAGTTCTTCCAGAGCTGGGTGGTGCAGGAGACGCGCGACGGGCGGACGATCCTGGGGCCTGTGTGCGATCTGGAGCGGCTGCCGTGCCCGGCACGCAATGCCTTTCTGACGACCTGCGGGGCCATCTACGACTTCGAGAAGGCCGTCGCGGCGGCCGAGATTCTCGGCGTCGATGCGGAGAAGATTCCCGAGTGGCGGCGGTTGGCGTTTGAACTGAAGCGCGACTTGCCCCGCAATGAGACGCGCTATCTCGCCTTCGAGAAGTACGAGGATCTTTCGGTGGGGACATTGGCGGGACTCTTCCCCTACAATGTGGTGCCGCGGACGGATTCCCTCCAGCGGGCGACAATCCAGAATTTCGAACAGCACGGGATCCGCGTGGGTAATCCCTATGCGATCGGCGAGCGGATCTGCACCTGGTATGCGGCATGGCTGGCCGACGACTTCGCGCGTCTACTGGATGGGGAGGCGGCCTACCGCAACCTTAGTCTCGCGAACGGATCCGTCGGTTTCTTCAACGAAATCTACGAGATCAACGAAGCGGCCTACAAGTCCGTTCCCTGGTGCCAGGCGCCACAGGCCACGTTCATCCAGGCGGTACACGATATGCTGGTGCAGAGCGAAGGGGACGTGATCCTGATCTGTCCGGCAGTGCCGAAGGCTTGGGCCGACTTCTCCGCGCGCCTTCGCGCCGCCGATGACATCACCGTCGATTTCAAGGTCGTGAAGGGGAAAGTCGACTATCGGCTGATTCGCGGCCCGAACAGCTCGAAGCGGCCGAAGACGGTGAAACTCGGCTTGTGACGAAACCGTGACGGATTGGAAAAGAGTATTTTGTTTTCACACTTTTCTAACGGAATCACCACGGAGTCCTGATGTAGATTCTCTATAGAGAGGTAATTGCAAAACCTCGGCGAAGTCGTGCCGGACGTCCGCCTG
>JAUNMP010000073.1 GCA_030537465.1 bacterium | reverse complement strand
GAACTCCTTGCCGAGGTACTCGTAACCGAGTCCGCTTGTCGGGTAGAGCATGAACGAATTCACGCCCCCCGCCGCGAGCGCATCCAGCTTGCGTTCGATGTCGGCGGCCGTGGGGCGTCCCGTGAACGCGACGAACATCGTGACGCTCCGCTCGCCGGCGACAGGTTTCGCGGGCGGGAACGACGCGGATCGAGGCGGCTCATCCAGCGTCCGCCGGAAGATCTCGCCGACCTTGCGAAAGGCGGTGACGCGGGAGGTGTCGGGGGTGCCGTCGGGACGCCAGGTCGGACAGATCCAGCCGCCCTCCTCAAATTCGTTCCAGGCGAACGAGAGAATGTGCCCTGTCGGACAGGACTTTCGGTTGGTCTTCACCCAGTCCGCGAACGATGCCGCCTCCTTCAACCACTCGCTCTCCGTGGCGGGGCGCATGTAGCGGTCCTTCGCGTATCCGCACCACGGCACGGGATGCTCCAGCCGCGGTCGGGGATCCCAGCCGAGCGTGAACGTGGGGATGACGTCCATGCCCGTCGCCACGCGCTGCGCATTGCTTTTCCGCCCGCGGGCCGCGGTCTCAGCGAAGATGTCTACGCCGTGCGCTCCGTCCACGTAGGCACTGATTGCCTGCACGCCCTCGTCGCCGTCCGACGGGAACTTCCTGCCCGCCAGCACGACCGCATAGGGGTCCCCCGCGCCGACCGCGCGACAGGCCCTGCGGATGCGCGGCAGCAGGCCCTTGCCCTTTCCGCCGAAGAGATAGAGGAGCGGGCGCCCCTGAGCGGTCTGGTACCAAGGTTCCTTCATCGCGCGGGCGAGCGATTCGACCTCGGCGTCCGCCAGGGGATGGAGCGTGACGAGGATCGCGCACATCTTCAGCTTGTCCCGCAGTCGGCTCCTCGCATGGAGCTGGCGGGCGGTGGCGAGTTCCCAGACGTGCGTGTCGCAGACATTCTCGCGACGGACCTCGACGGGCGTGAAGTCCTTGCCGTCCTCAGGCTTCAGCTCGCCATACCAGCAGTAGGCGAAGTAGTCGATGCCCGCATCGATGGCGTATTGCATCTCGCGCTCGTACTCCTCGACCGAACGCCAATGATAGTCGATTTGGTCGGGGCCCTTCACGTCCGCGTAGAACGGCGTGCAGTGCCGGAAGTGCGCGGGGCTCAGCGAGGTCGTCGCATAGTGGCCGAACCAGGTGCTCGACGGCAGCGAGCAGTCCCAGTTCACCACGCCCACGACCGTGCGGGGACATTCCCCCCACGCGGTGGCAAGGCCGGACAACACGGCAAAAGCGAATGCGATAATTTTCATATCGGGCATTATAGCAAAGACGGCCCGTTCTCCATTTTGCATTTTGCGTATCATTTATCAACCTTTCGCGCAGATTCTATGTTAGACTAGCGGCATGTCCCGAAAGATTCCATCCGTCGTCATCTTCACCGATTTCATCCCCCAGGATCTGCGGGAGATGTTTCTGGGCGTTACGCGCTTCGTACAGGAGCATGGACGCTGGAACGTGTACAACGTCGAAAATAAGCGTTGGCCGTGGTCCAACCGGCTTCGGTCCTGGGAGGACTGGCGGCCGGACGGCATCATCGCCGCCTCCGTCCACACCGTCGAAGAGGCCCGGCGCATCCGCGCCCTGGGCGTGCCGACCGTGGTGCTGCTCCAACCGCCCGAGATGCGCCAGCCCGACTATCCGCTCGCGCCGATGTCCTGCTGCGTCTGGAACTCGCCGGCGATCGGCGAAATGGCGGCCCGCTACTTCGTCGAGCGGAGCTATCGTCATTTCGCCTTCGTCGACGCCCCGTGGGCGGACAGCTACTGGTCGCAGGAACGCGAGGAGGGATTCCATGGGGAGCTCATGCGGACCGTGGGCGCGACGGCGACCTATGCGCGCTACGGCGCCTGCACGAAACGCGAACAGGCGGACTGGATGGCGGAGCGTCCCCGGCTCGCCCGCTGGCTGCGGGGGCTGCCCAAACCCTGTGCGGTCTTCGCCCCCAACGACCGCCGCGGGAAGCAGATCCTCGACGCCTGTCGACTGGAACGGATTCCCGTGCCGGGCGAAATCGCCGTCCTCGGGGTGGATGACGACGCGTGGATCTGCGAATCCTCGATTCCCGCGCTCTCCAGCATCCGCTGTGCGCCGGAGCAGGCGGGGTACGCGGTTGCCGCGCACCTGGATGCGCTCATGCGCGGCGTTCCGCTTTCTCGGAAGGAGTTCTCCGTCGAGCCCCTGGACGTCGTCACGCGCCAGTCGACGGACTGGACAGCCGTTCAGGACGATGTCGTCGCGCACATCCTGCGCCTCATCCAGGAACGCGCCGCGGAACATCAGCTCTCCGTCGACAGTCTTGCGCGTGCGAGCGGCGTAGCGAGACGGACGCTTGAGGTCAGGTTCCGGAATGCGACGGGCAAATCGATTCGGGAGGAAATCGAACATGTCCGCCTCTCGCGCGTCAAGACGCTCCTCAAGGAAAATCGACTCTCCCTCGCGGAAATCGCGCGACAGACTGGGTTCGCCTCGTTGACCCATCTCGAACGAATCTTCAGAAACAGACACGGCGTGACGCCTACCGCGTCACGCCGCATCATCCTGGGGCGAGAGGCCCCGTAGCGGGTCATCTCACTTGATGCCCAGGCGCTTCTCGATGTCTTCGATCGTGCCGCCCTTCGTCTCGGGCATGAAGAAGATCGCCCAGAGCAGCTGGACGAGCATCATGAACGCGAAGAAGCCGAACGCCCAGGTGCCGGCCTTCTCGGCCACCACCGGGAACGCCCAGCTGATGACCGTGCACATGAACCAGTGGGTGAAGCAGCCGAGGGCCTGTCCCTTCGCGCGCACCACGTTCGGGAACACCTCGGAGATGTAGACCCAGATCACGGCGCCGGAGGAGATCGCGAAGAACGCGATGAAGCCCAGGATGCCCGAGACGGCGATCGCCGCGTTCGGCTGGGGCAGCGAGAGCTGCCAGGCGACGATCGCGTGCATCACGATCATCAGCGACGCGCCGCCGATGATGAGCGCGCGGCGACCGAACTTGTCGATGAAGAGGAACGCCAGCATCGTGAACGTGAGGTTGACGACGCCCACGCCGATCGTGCCCGCGAGGGCCGCGAGCTCGCTCCCCTCCCCGAAGATCATCTGGAAGATCCGGGGCGCGTAGTAGTTGATGGCGTTGATGCCGGAGACCTGGTTGAAGAACGCAATGAGGAACGCGAGCAGGATCGGCTTGAAGTACCTGCGCTGGAAGAGTGCCACGTCACCGCCGCCGACCGCGGCCCTGAGAGACTCCGTGATCTCGCCCAGCGTCTTCTCGATCTCCGGGTAGCCGATGCGGTTCAGCACATCGCGCGCGACGTCGAGACGATTCGCGCGCACGAGCCAGCGCGGGGACTCGGGAATCGAAGAAAGCAAGCCCATGAACAGGAAGATCGGCAGGCACTCCATGCCCAGCATCACGCGCCAGACGATCTTCGGGTCGACATTCGGCAGAAAGCGGGCGACCAGATAGTTTGAGACGTAGCTGATCAGGATGCCGAAGACGATGTTGAACTGGTTCATCGCCACGAGGCGGCCGCGGTACTTGCCGGGCGAGACTTCGACGATGTAGAGCGGCACCACCACCGAGACGCCGCCGATCGCGAGACCGCCGATGAAGCGGAAGAGGCCGAGGAGAACCGGACCCCAGACCGCGTCATACGGCGTCACGGCGCAGCCGACGGCAGAGACGAGGAAGAGCGTTCCCATCAACCAGAGCGTCGGTTTGCGGCCCCAGCGGTCGGACGGCTTCCCGGCCGTGAAGACGCCGATCACCGTGCCGATCAGCGCGACGGAGATCACGAAGCCATGCCAGAACGCCGAAAGGCCGAACTCGTTCTGGATGGCCTTGTCGCATCCAGAGATGACACCCGAATCGAAACCGAAGAGGAAACCGCCGAGCGCGGCGACGACCACAACGTAGAGAAGCGACTTTTTCATAGGAAGAACCTGATGCTGAAATATGAAAGACTATTCAAGGTCAATGACGCTGAGCGTATGGACCTTGTCATTGGTCTTGTTGGTGAGGCCGGGGAAGGCCATGTCAAAGTTCGCGACGATGCACTTGCGCTTGTTTGTCTGCGGATCGATCCAGATCATCGGCTCGCAGGGCTGGTCGAGGAGTCCGGTCACGCCGTCGTCGTCGCCGTTCTTCCAGAGTTCACCGTAGCCACACTCGCCCTTGAGCTCCTTGGCGATGTCCCACGTGTGAAGCGCATTGAGGGCGCTGTCGCTCATGATGATGCGGTTCTCCGCCTCGTCGTAGCAGATGCCATCGCAGCAGGCGAACACCTTGGGGTTCTCGAAAAGCAGCTTCGCGGGGGCATAGGAACCATCAGCATTGCGCTTCGCGGTGTAGAAGCGGCCAGAGCCGAACGTACCGAAGTAGAGGTGGCCCTCCTTCGTGATCGCAAGGCCGTCCGCGCCGGAGTTGTCGCCACCGCGCCCCTCAAGGGCCTTCGTCTCCGTCGCGCAGACGAAGCAGGGATCGTTCTTGTACTGGGGCTTCGGGAGCAGGGAGACCGTCTTCTCCCTGCACGCGGCGAGCGAAACGCGGTAGACGCCACCAACGCCGATGCCATCCTTGCGGTCAAGGTCGAAGTACGTGTCGGTGAAGAACATATCGCCCTTGTAGAAGCGAATGGCATTGGCGAGCTTGATGTTGTCGACGGCCGTCTCGATGCGGAGCGGTTCGCCCGTCGTCTTGTCGATCACCACGCGCATCACGCGGCTCGCATAGTCCTTCGAGTCGAAGTACTGGTTGTCGCAGTAGTAGAGGTTGCCGTCCTCGCGGCAGTACTCGAGCCCCATCGGACGGCCAACTCCAGTCTTCGGGGACTTGGCTCCGGCGACGAAGATGCTCCACTTGCCCGTCTTCACGCAGCGCTTGAGCACCACGCCCGGATAGGAGTTGTCGATGAGGTTCGGCGCGGAATGGAAGATGTTGCCCTTCTCATCCTGCGTGAGTCCGTCCGGCACATTGTTGATTTCGCCGAACTGCTTGAAGAGGCGCGGACGGTACCTCTCCGCACCACACGTCTCCGTGGCCGCCGCCGATGCGGCACAGGCAGCCAGGGCCAGACCAACGACAAAACGGAATCCAATCTTCTTGCCAATCATACTATCCTTACCTTTCGTTTTCAAATGTCCCAGCATCCTGGACCCTCTGGTCCTCGCGGTCAAGAAGATCCTCATAAAACGCCGCACAGGCCGAGTCCACATAGGGAACGAGCAGAAACTGCGCAAAATTCCCGATGACATAGATGGCGACAAACGAGAGAAGATGCCACCAAATGAAACTGAGATTGAGGCAGAAATACCGCCACCGATGCCCCTCCATCATCCGCTTCGACTCGGCGATGCACTTACGCGGCGACCAGTCCGGATGATCCACCAGAAGGTACGGCGCGAGCACATAGGAGAACGCCGCCCGGATTCCGGGCACAATCAGCAGAAGAGCCCAGAAGAAGATGAACGTCTGCTGCCACATGATGAGGCTGACCATGCGCCAGCCATTCCCCCAGCCAGACACGCCATGCGAGATCTTGAGTCCCCCGCGCATCAGGGCGATGGACATTGCCCGCTGCGACCAGGACGCAAATCCAATGCAATAGAGAATGCCAAACACGAGGATGGTTGACGCAATGACAGTGACGACATACATGCCGACCGTCGGCTCCGCGGCCCCTCCATTCTTCAAGGCAAAGAACAGACTGGCGCACATGGCAAAGAACGCGCCAAACAGACAGCCGATAGTCACGGCGAGGATGGCGACCTGGAGCAGCAGACCCAGCAAATAGGTTCCATAACCTTTCGCGCCATTGGGCCCCGTCAGGTGGTACCAGGCACGCTGCCTCAACATCTCGGCGGTCACTTTGTCCATTCAGACCTCCTTCAGGCCAATCCCGTTCCCGAGTCGCTCATGCGCCAAAGCACATGATTTGTTTTTCGAAGCCAAACGTCATCGCGATCAGCGCCGAACGGATCCACATGCCGTTGCGCATCTGGCGCCAGTACATCGCGCGGGGATCCTGGTCGCAACAGGTGGCGATCTCGTCGCGGCGCGGCAACGGGTGCATGATGATGCCACCCTTCGGCAGCAGCTTGAGCTCCTCGGCGCCGAACTTGAAGCGAGAGGTGTCGATCTTGGCGCTCTCGCCCTTGGAGGTGTCCCACTCGTCCTGGATGCGGGTCATGTAGACGGCATCCGAAAGCGAAGCGGCCTCACGGAGATTGTCGGAGACGGCGAATTCAACGCCCTTCGACTTGAGAATCTCTAGCACGTCCTCTGGCACCTGAAGCTGGGGCGGGGCGACGAAGACCTGGCGGATATTCTCGAAATTCGTGAGCAGATAGCTGAGCGAGCGGACCGTACGGCCACGCAGCAGGTCGCCGCAGAACGTCACCGTGCGGTTCTTCAGTCCACCCTTCGTCTCGAAGGAGCGCTGGAGCGTGTAGACGTCGAGCAGCGCCTGCGTCGGATGCTGGTCCTTGCCCGAACCTGCGTTGATGATCGGAATCGGACGGTCCGAGTTCGAGAGCTCCCACGCCATCTGCTCGGCGAGGCCCTTCTCGGGACAGCGCATGATGATCATGTCGACGTAGGAGGAGAACGTGCGGATCGTATCCGTCTTCGACTCGCCCTTCGCCTCGGAACTCGTGTTCTGGTCGCGGACGGAGCTCGTCGTGAGGCCGAGGATCTGGCAGGCATTCAAGTGCGAGAGGAACGTACGGGAGCTCGGCTGGGAGAAGTAGAGCATCGCCCGCTTGTGGGGCAGCAGCGACTTGAGGTAGAGCGCGCCTTCCTTCGACTTCGCCATGAAACGGATGCGGTTCGCGAGCGCCGCGAGGCGTTCAAGCAGACTCCTGTCGAACTGCTGCGCGATCAAAGTGTGGTATGGCGTCTCCGGCGTGATGTCATCATGGGCCAAATAAGGCCGTTTGGCCTCCAACGGCAGCTTCTCGAACTCCCCCCAACTGATTTCCGCCAATTTCGACATCTGAGACTCCTTTAGAAATTTTGGATAGTATAGCACAAAAAGAGACCGCACGGCACGTCTGTGTCGCGCGGTTTTCTCTCCGCGGCGAATGCCGCGCAACTCCACGTCCGCAATCAGGCCAGCGAGGGGTCGCTGAGGGCGGAGACGAAGAGCGCCTTGATGGTGTGCATCCGGTTCTCGCTCTCGTCGAAGACCTTCGAGTACTTCGACTCGAAGACCTCGTCCGTCACCTCGAGGGCGCCGGAGTCCTTCGTGACCTCGGTATTGAAGTCGTGGAACGCCGGCAGGCAGTGCAGGAACATCAGCTTGCCGTCGATGTTGCCCGTGGCGCGCATGAGGTCCATGTTGATCTGATAGGGGCGCAGCATCTTGATGCGCTCGGCGGTCTTAGCCTCCTCGCCCATCGACACCCAGACATCGGTGTAGAGTACGTTCGCACCCTTCACGCCCTTGACGGGGTCGTCGAACACGCGGATGTCGACACCGTTGCGCTTCGCGACCTCCTCGGCCTCGGCGAGGACCTTCTCGTCCGGCCAGAGTTCCTTCGGCGTGCAGCAGACATAGCGGACACCTGCCTTGGCGCAGCCCATCATAAGCGAATTGGCGACATTGTTGCGCCCGTCGCCCACGTAGGCGACCGTGCAGTCCTTCAGAGAGCCGAAGGTCTCCTTGACCGTCAGGAGGTCCGCGAAGATCTGCGTGGGGTGATAGTCGTCCGTGAGACCGTTCCAGACCGGCACGCCGGAGTACTGCGCGAGCTCCTCGCACGTCTTCTGGGAGAATCCGCGAAAGAGAATGCCGTCGTAGATGCGGCCGAGGACGCGGGCCGTGTCCTTGACGCTCTCCTTCTTGCCGAAATGGATGTCGGGGCGCGTCAGGTATTCGGCGCCACCGCCCTCGTCACGCGCCGCTATAATAGACGAATTACGCGTACGAGTCGATGATTTCTCAAAGATAAGGGCAATGTTCTTGCGGTGGAGGAGATCTCCGCGGACTCCGGCCGCGCGACGCGCCTTCAGCTGCGCCGCGAGGTCGATCAGGTTCATCATCTCTTCGTCGGTGAAGGACGTCATCCGCATCAGCGAGCGTCCCTTCAATTCTGGCATCCAGGTAAGCATAGTTGACCTTTCTTTCAAAGCGCGTATTATATCAGAAATTCCGTGACTTTGCCACACTCATGCATAAAGGTATTTTTCATGATTCCTCACACGCGCGCGCGTGTTTTTGCTATAATCTCCTCCATGTCAGAAGAACAAAAAAACTTCGGAAACACCATGGGAAATCGTCGCCCGATTCCCAGACCCCCGGCATCCCGCGGATTCTCCGGTGGGTGGATTACATTACTGGTCATCGCCGCGGTGTTTCTCGGCGCCCGCTATTTTTCATCAGACAGGCCGAAGGCCCTGGATATTTCCCAGACGGAATTCCGTCAGAAGGTCGATCGCGGCGAGATTGAGAGCGTGGAACGCGTCCGCATGGTCGACGGCGGAAGCACCTATCTCAAAGGCCGGTTCCTGGACGGGCCCAAGACTGAATTTCGCGTCACGCTCGTACCCGGCGAGAATGAGTCCCTCATGGACTTCCTCGCAGCGAAGAACGTGCGCTGTCCCGTCAAGGAGGAGGACACCTTCTTCGGTCCCTTTCTCCAGCAGCTGCTCATCTTCGGCGTCTTCGCGGCGTTGATGTGGTTCCTCATCTACCGCAAGATGATGGGCGGCGGAGCTGGCGGCATGTTCTCATTCGGCAAGTCCCGCGCCCGTCTTCTTGACGAGAACAAAGGCGACAAGGTCACGTTCAAGGACGTGGCGGGTGTCGACGAGGCGAAGGAGGACGTCGCGGAAATCGTCGAGTTCCTCAAGGAGCCCAAGAAGTTCACAAAGCTCGGCGCCCGTATCCCCCGTGGCATTCTGCTCGTGGGGCCACCCGGCACGGGTAAGACGCTTCTCGCGAAGGCAATTGCCGGAGAGGCGAAGGTTCCCTTCTACTCGATCAGCGGCTCGGACTTCGAGGAGATGTTCGTCGGTGTGGGCGCAAGCCGTGTGCGCGACCTCTTCGAGCAGGGGAAGAAGAACGCCCCCTGCATCATCTTCATCGACGAAATTGACTCGGTTGGACAGAAGCGCAACGCCGGCGGCATGCCGGCGCAGAGGGCGACTGATCAGACGCTGAACGCCATGCTCGTCGAGATGGATGGCTTCGGCTCGAACGACGGCGTGATCGTGATCGCCGCGACGAACCGCCCCGACATCCTCGACCCGGCGTTGCTCCGTCCTGGCCGCTTCGACCGGCAGGTCAACGTGGATCTACCGACGCTGAAGGGACGCGAGGACATTCTGAAGATCCACGCCGCGAAGGTCAAGCTCGGAGAAGACGTCGATCTCTCCCGTCTTGCGCGCGGCACGTCAGGACACTCAGGCGCCGACCTCGCAAACATCATCAACGAGGCGGCCCTTCTCGCCGCGCGCCGCAATCTCGAGACGATTCCGCATGCGATTCTCGAGGAGGCCCGCGACAAGGTGTTCTGGGGCAGCGAACGCAAGAGCGCCGGCTTCACACGCAAGGAGTACGAGACCACGGCCTGGCATGAGTCCGGCCACGCGCTTCTGCAGCTTCTGCTGCCGAACGCCGACCCTCTTCACAAGGTCACGATCATTCCCCGCGGACGCGCGCTCGGCGTGACGATGACCCTGCCCGAGAAGGACGTGCTCAACCGCACCAAGGGCTATTTCCTCGATGAACTCGCCGTACTGGCCGGCGGACGCATCGCGGAGGAAATGCACACGAAGGACATCTCGACCGGCGCCATGAGCGACATCTCCTACTGCACACAGATCGCCCGAGCAATGGTGTGCCGTTACGGCATGAGCGAGCGCTTCGGCTTCCAGAGCTTCGTCGAACCCAATGCCTTCGCCGTGGACGAGGCACCTCCTCCCTATTCCCAGAAGACCTCCGAGGCCATCGACGAGGAGGTCAAGAAGCTTGTCGACGCCGCCTACGCCAAGGCCGTGACGCTCCTCAAGGAGAACCACGACAAGCTAGAACTTCTTGCCACTACCCTTCTCGAGAAGGAAACCATGGACGGTCGGGATGTCGAGGCTCTCATGGGCATCAAGAAGGACCATCCGGAAGACGAGGAGAAGCCCCTCCAGGAGGAATCGGAGAAGCCGCTTCAGGGAGAGTCCGAGGAGGAGAAATGACCTGGAACTGCAGAACCTTTCAGCTTGACCTTTCCCGTCCACTCGTCATGGGAATCGTCAATGTCACGCCCGACTCGTTCTCGGATGGCGGACTCTACTACAAGCCCGGCGAGGCCGTGGCCCGTGCCCGAAACTGCGTAAAGGAAGGCGCCGACATCGTTGACCTCGGCGGGGAGTCCACTCGCCCCGATGCGCAGCCTCTCGGCTGGCAGGTCGAATGGAACCGTCTCGAGCCCGTGTTGCGCATTCTCTCGCGGGAACTCCCCGGCACGCCGATTTCAATTGACACCTATCATCCCGAGACTGCCGAACGCGCGATCGATCTCGGTGCAGCGGTCATCAACTGTGTCTACAGCGAACCCGTCCCCAAGATGCTCGAAATCGCGGGACGGACCAGCTGCGGGCTCGTCGTCCCTTGCCGATCCGAGGAGGACTTCACCCTTCTCCGGACTCAAGCCAACGCAAACGCGGCCAACGGGCTCTTCGCGGACGGACGCATCCTCATCGACCCAGAGATTGGCTTCGGGACAACCCGCGAAGAGGATCTTGCACTGCTCGGCTCCATTCGACATTTGGCCTCTCTCGCCCCTGTCTGCGTCGGCGTCTCGCGCAAACGCCTCATCAAGAAACTGACAGGCGAAAAGACGACGGGCAAGAACCTCGGGGGGTGCCTTGGTGCAGCCGTCTGGTGTGCGATGTGTGGCGCGGCCGTGCTTCGCGTCCATGACGTCCGCGAGACACGGCAGGCCCTTGATGTGGCGAACGCCCTCGCCTCGCAGACAGGAGACCTGGCATGAAGGAACTGGACTGGAGCGCGCTGGTTGGCGGTTCCCAGCCGGCCGACGTGAATTCGATCGACTGGGGCAACCTGTTCGCGTCAACCATGCATTCCTTCTGGACCTTTGTTCCCGACATGGCCCAGATCTTCATCCTCTATCTGGTTTTCTATTCGATCCTGAAGGCCGCGCGCGGCTCTCGGTTTGGACAGGTCTTGATGGGGGCGGGCGTCCTGGTAACCGCGCTCGCGTTCTTCACCCTCCTGTTCCACTTCGACGTCCTTCAGAAGATCCTCAGCGGACTTCTCCTCTACCTCGCCCTTTCGACCGTCGTCATCTTCCAGCAGGAAATCCGTCGCTTTCTCGAAACCCTCGGAGCCCTGATGAAAGAGGACTCCAGCACCTACCGCCTCTACGCGCAGGAGAGGCTGACCCCAGAAGCCTTTGTCGACAGCGTCTTCCACCTCGCGGACAAGAGGCTGGGCGCACTCATGGCTTTCGAACGCGGCATTTCCCTCCGCGGCTATGAGCGTTCTGGCGTACTGCTCGACGCGCGCATCTCCACGGGACTTCTTGTCTCCGTCTTCACGCCACCGCTGCCGCTCCATGATGGCGGTGCCATCATCCGAAATGGTCGACTCTCCGCGGCCCATTGCCTCTTCCCAGTCTCCAACAACCCGGTCGGGCTCTCCGAGTCCGGCATGCGTCACCGCGCGGCGGTTGGCATCTCCGAGGAGACGGACGCCCTGGTCGTCGTCGTCAGTGAAGAACGTGGACAGGTCTCCGTCGCCCTCAATGGCCAGCTCAAGCGCTATCCCGACCTCTCCGAGAAGACCCGTGAGGACCTTCTCCGGATTATTCGTACGGTTGTCTTGCCCCAGAAGACCAGGGTCGAGGTCCTTGTCGCCTGGCTCAAGGAGCATGGGGGGTCTGTCAAATGGCTGCAGAAGCCAGTCAAGACCACGTCAGAGGAAGCCCATCAATGAGAAAGTTTCTCTCACTCTTCACTCACAACTGGGGGATCAAGCTCATTGCCCTTGGTCTCGCCATCGTCGTTTTCTACAGCGTACGTGGATTCACAGGAGCTTCCTCGCAGAAGACGCAGTCTCCCTCTTCAAATATGACGAAAGGCCCTTCCAATGCAAACGCAGCCAGGTAACGACGGAAACGAATCGACTATCCGCCGTAGGCTGATCGGGTTCTTCATGTTCCCGATTGCTCTGTTTCCGTTTCTCGCGCTCATCTCCTACAATTGGAGAGACATCTCGACCCTGCAGATTCCACCTGAGGAACCCACCTCCAATCTCTTTGGCGCCGCCGGTTGCTGGTTCTCCTACTATGGCTACCAACTTGTCGGACTCGCAGCCTGGTCAATTCCCCTGCTTTGCGTCTTCATCGGAATCCTGCTGGTTGTCGGGAAGCCGTTCCGAATCGGGCGCAGAGCACTCGGTGTTCTTTTGTCGATTATTTCGCTCACTTGCCTGCTCCAGCTGGCCGGACACACGCCAACGCTAGAAGGCGTTCTCCATTCGCTCAACATCGCGCCGAATGCCGGTGGCGCTGTGGGCTACCTCCTGATCACCCGCGGACTCGCCCCCCTTCTTTCGAGATTCGGGTCCGGAGTGCTGATGCTCTGTCTGCTGGTCTTCTCCGTCCTTTTCACCATCGGTTTCCGCAACATCATCTCCATCCTCGCCCGCATCACAGCCTGGGCGTCCGACAAGGCAGACGAAATTGACGATCCCGACTCCCCAAAGACGGAGGAACAGAAGGAAAGTTCCATTGACGCGGCACTTGCCGCGCGCGAAGAGGCCAAGGCCCAGCGCCTCGCGGAGAAACAGCGAATCGCAGAGGAAAAGGCCAAAGCCAAGGCCGAGAAGGAGGCAGCGCGCGATGCGGCCCGCGAAGAGCTGCGCAGACAACGCGAAGAGCAACGCCTCAAAAAGGAAGCCGAGCAGAGGGCCCGCGATGAAGAACGCGAACGGATTCGCCAGCGGCAGCAGGCAGACCTCGAAGCTCTCCGTGAGGACAACGGTGGAACTGTGGACTGGTTCCCGGCTCGTGGGGCGTCTTCCGAGCAGACAACCACCGTGGATCCACTTTCCCCTCCTACGGTGCCCCCCCGTCCCGCGCCAGTCTTTGCCCCCCCTCCTTCGGAACCTGAGCATACGCCGGCTCCGCCCCCTGCGCAAATTCTCCCCGTACGTTCAGTCAATCCACCGCCTCCGCCGCCACCTCCACCGCCTCAACCCGTTGCTGTGCCGGCTACGCCCGCCACCGAATCTCCAATGGCTATGACCGAGGTGGAAGAGGACAAGGGCCCCTATGTTCTCCCCCCGGTCTCCCTGCTCCACGACGTTCCGCCGAAAACAGCGGGCGGCGAAGATCCCTCGGCCATGGCGGAACGGCTCATTGACACGCTCAAGGTGTTCGACGTCAATGCCCAACTCGCCTATTACATCGCCGGCCCCGTCGTCACACAGTACGCGCTCACACTCGACCTGGGCACGCGCGTCGAGAAGGTTGCAGGACTCCAGCGCAACATCCAGATGGCTCTACAGGCGACCTCGCTACGCATTGAAGCCCCGATTCCCGGCAAAAACGCCGTCGGCATCGAAGTCCCGAACGCCAAACCTGCCTCGGTCTGCTTCCGCGAGATCTACGACGGCGAGCTCTGGCAGAAGAACTCGCCCGGAAAATTCCAGGTTCCCCTGCTTCTCGGCAAGGACGCCGCAGGCAACGACCTGGTGGCGGACCTCGCGAAGCTGCCCCACCTGCTGGTGGCCGGCGCGACGGGCCAGGGAAAGTCTGTCTGCCTGAACTCGATCATCAACGGACTCCTCATGTGCCGCACCCCCGAGCAGCTGAAGCTCATCATGGTGGACCCCAAGCGCGTCGAGTTCACGTCCTACAACAAGCTCCCCCACTTGCTGGTGCCGATCATCAACGACACAAAGAAGGTCGTCTTCGCCCTGCGTGCCGCCGTCGTCGAGATGGATCGTCGTCTCAAGCTCTTCGCACGCGTTGGCTGCCGCAACATCGTCGACTTCAACAACCGCAAGACCGTCACTCAGCCGGACATGTTCGGTGCAGGGGATGAGATTGTCGGCGGCGATCCCGACACACCGCGCACCGTTCCCTACATCGTCATCATCATCGACGAAGTGGCGGACATCATGCAGGCGGCCAAGAAGGAAGTGGAACCGGTCATCGCCCGGCTCACAGCCCTCGCCCGTGCGACAGGCATCCATCTCATCCTCGCCACGCAGCGTCCGGACGCCAACATCATCACCGGCGTCATCAAATCGAACATCCCCGGACGAATCGCATTCAAGACTTCGTCCTCCATCGACTCGCGCACGATTCTCGACGCCACGGGTTCCGAACTTCTCATCGGAAAGGGCGACATGCTCTTCAAGATGTCCGACGGCCGCCTGCTCCGTGCCCAGGGTTCGTACATCTCCGACGAGGAAATCAACAATATCGTAAACTTCATCGGCGAACACTCGACCGTTCAGTTCGACGAGAAGCTCACCAAGCGCCTCGAGAAGATCAAAGAAGCCGACCCGAACGAGGGGCTTGACGAGGATGACGGTAGCAATGACGATGGCGAATCCGCCCCCCCTGCCGATCCGCTCGCCGCACCAACAGCAAGCGGTATGCCCGCACCTGCAGGTATGACCCAAAACAAGGAGGACACCCTCTATCGTCGAGCCCTAGAGGTCCTCCGCGACACAAAGCGTGCCTCGATTTCCCACTTCCAGCGTCGTATGGGCATCGGCTACAATCATGCCGCGCGCATTGTCGATTTGCTGGAGGAGCGTGGTGTCATCGGCAACAGCAAAGGTGCTGGTCCTCGGGAGATTCTCCTCGATCCCGAAGCCATTCTTGCCCAAATGGACGGAGCCGCAGTTCCCGTCCAAGTCCCGTCGGAGACGACGAGCCTCCCACCAGATGCGTCCACAATGGATCCATCGGCGATTCCATCCCCCGACGACCCTTTCGGATTCCCTCCTGAAGGTTGACGACTTCTGTTCTTTCCCTATCTTCTCACCATTCCTAAAGGATCATTATGAGCTCACTCGGACAAACTCTCCGCCAGGCGCGCGAAGCCAAGGGCCTCACCCAGTCGCAGGTGGCCTCCCAGACCCGCATTCTCATCCAGATCATCGACGACATCGAGAATGAAGACTTCCATCGCATCGCCGCGCCAATCTACGGACGAGGTTTCGTGCGCCTCTATGCCGAATGTGTCGACCTGGACCCCCAGCCCCTCATTCGCGAATTCATGGACATCTATGAAGGACGCCGCGCTCCTACGGTTCTCGTCCGCGACATTCCCACCGAGACGCCGGAAACCCCGACATCCACTCCGGAACCTGAAGCGGCTTCCATCGAGCCTCCCACCTTAGCCATCGATTCGGGCTTTGCACAAGCCCCCGTTGAAGAGCCTGTCGTCACACCAGCCTCCGTTGCCGAACCCACGGATGTCCCTGCCCCATTCGCGACATTGGATGCATTTGCTCCCAATCCTCTTACGGAGACGTCCGTTTCTTCAGTACCCGTCGAAACACTGCCGAGCGATTCTGTCCCCGTCGAAGAGCCCCCCGCTAAAGACTACGACATTCGGAGCGAGACTGAAATTCCTCCGCAACAGACCCCCTTCACGTCAACCTCCTCCAGCCCGTTCATTTCCTCCTCAACAGAGCCCACTTCCCTCTGGGATCCTCCGAAGAAGGAATCGAACGTCACGCAGGAGCCTGCCCCAATTGTTCGAGGGCTTGACCTCTTCGACCAGGCAGCAGGCATACCTCCCGCCTCTCCCGACACCGACGCCGCCTCAGAGACGAGCGCCCCAGCATCCAACGACACACGGCAGACTGCGGACTCCCCCTTCCTGCCGCCGATCTACGAAGACAACGGCCCGAGTGCGGCGGAACGCTTCAAGAGCGGAATCTCCTCCGTCTCCCACGGCGTGCTCCGTTCTGTCCGCAAGATTCCCCGTAGCATCTGGCGCAAGGCCCTTCTGATCAAAGCCGCCATTCTCCTGATCGCCATCATCGTCTTTAGCTGTGTGAAGCTCTATAAGCTGACGACCCCCACACCTGCAGACTCCTGTGAAGGCGGTTCCTGCGAGTACAATCCCAAGGTACAGCCCACGTCGGCCACACCTGCCCCCAAGACAGCACCTCGCGCGCAAGCATCCAACCCCGCCAATAAAAAACCTGCCACCAAGTCAACTGCGGCAAATGCCGTGCAGTCTGTCCCCAAGGCCTCTGGAAAGCTCCATTCCACGGGACAGCAGGTCGCCCCCCTCTATATCGATTGAAGATGAAATGCGAAATTTGCCATAAGGCCGAAGCCGAGACGGCGATCACCGTCAAAACGGACGGCATGGAGAAGGAACTCTATGTCTGCTCCGCATGCGCCGCCTCCCAGCAGATCGGACGAAATCCCCCTACGGAGAAACCCAAATCCAAAGTCTCCATACTCAAGGGGGCCTCCTCAACACCCCCTCCCTTCGTGGAAGAACTCGTCAAGGCCACTCTCGGCTTCATGAAAGGCGTTGCAGAGGCCGAAGAGAATGAACAGAAAGTCTGCCCCAGCTGCCATGCGAACTGGGATCAAATCAAGAGTTCAGGACGCATAGGTTGCCCCGCGTGCTGGAAGACTTTTGCCCGTCAGATCCGCGAAGAGTTCCTGACCGCGGAGTTCGGCAAAGCACACATCGGCTCCGCTCCCGCAATTGACCGACTTCCCGACGACAAAGCCGTCAAGGCGATTCTCGAACGGGACCTCAAAGCGGCCATTGCACGTGAAGACTACCACCAGGCGGCCATTCTAAAGAACAAGCTCGACGAACTGTCCAGAGGAGAGGAGGCCTCGTCATGAGCGGTCGTCGCGCGAAACCCGGCGAGTATCCCAATCTTCGCCTCTCCGACATCGTCGCCGGGGGATCCCTCGCGCTTTGGCGCAATCCCGCGGAGAAGCCATTTGGGGATCAGGACACTTGGACACTTACCACAGACTGGTCTATGCCGGAGGACATCGACGAGGCCTATCGGAATCTGGAGGCTGAAGAGTCCAAACTCGCCGCAGGCAACACCTTCGCCTGGGATTCTGACTTCGGCTACCTCTCCCCCATCCCAGCTCATTGCGGAACCGCGCTCTGCATCGAAGGAGAATTCCATCTCGAGGCGCTCCATCTTATCGGCGATCTACCTCCTGTGCTCAATGCCCTGGAAGCTGTGCGATTCCAGTCCTCAAGCATTGTCGAAGATGGCATTCGACAGGCTGCGCACATTTTCCGCATCCGCAACACCGCCACACTTGGCGTCTCCGAGCGCGAGCTTCTCAAGCGGGCCCGCACGCTTTTCAACGACCTTGTGGTCCAGGAGTTCAATGCACGCAAGTCACTCGTCGAGGATACGCCGCGTATTCTGGAGGACTCCATCTCCCGCGCACTCGCCGTCCTGTGCAATGCCCGCCTGCTTGCCCCAGGAGAGTTGCTCGATCTGCTGTCCCCCATTCGACTGGCCCTCTCGATGGGGTTTCTCTCAGGAATCACTCGTGCCGAGACACTGAAGCTCATGCGGGAGCAGCTCGATGCCCCGGAGATGCCGCCGTCGAGGACCGTGGAAGACGACCGCAAACGTGACGCTCGCGACGCAAAGCTGGCGGACCGCGTCAACCGTCGCTTCTCCACCGTCCACCTCAGTCCCCTGGCCGAATCCTATCTGCACTGACATCTCCCACCCTCCTCACCCTCCTCACCCCTCTCACCCCTCTCACCCTTCTCAACCTTTCTCAATGAGCACAGACTACACACCCAATGCCGAACGTGCGCTCGAGGGCGCCGTCGCCGCCGCCCGCCAGTTCAACCACTCGTACGTTGGAACCGAGCACATTCTCTGTTCGATCCTTGCCATTCCGACCTGCGAGGCCTGCCGCCGCTTCGAGCGACTCCACATCGAGCCCGAAGAACTTCGCCTCCAACTCGAGAGCATGATCGGCCGCGGCGAGGCCGTTCGCATCATCGGCGACATCCCCCTAACGGCCCGCACAAAGAAGATCCTCGAACTTGCGAAGATCGAGGCCAACCACCTCAACTGCGAGCAGGTCGGAACCGAGCACATGGTGCTCGCCATGCTGCGCGAGGGGGAGTCCGTGGGCGCGCAGATCCTCTACGGACACGATCTCGATCCGGAGAAGTTCATTGCCGCATCATCATCCTCCCCGAATGTCCCGCCGCCGCCTCCCGAGGATGGAGAGGGCCAGGAGGATGAGCCTGACGACAATTCAGAAGATGGCGTTCCCGAGGAACCCAAGGGCAAGAAAGGCAAAAGCAAGACTCCTGCACTCAACACATTCGGACGCGACCTCACCGCCTTGGCGCGCAAGGGCGAATTGGACCCCGTCATCGGACGCAAGACCGAACTTCAGCGTATTGTACAGGTGCTCTGCCGCCGCACTAAAAACAATGCCGTCCTCATCGGCGAAGCCGGCGTCGGCAAGACCGCAGTTGTCGAGGGGCTCGCCCAGGCCATCGCCGTCGGCGACGTGCCCGAGCGCCTGCGTGACCGCCGCGTCATTTCCCTCGACATGGCCCGCGTCGTCGCCGGCACCCAGTACCGCGGACAGTTCGAGGAACGTCTCAAGCAGCTCATCGAGGAGACGAAGCGTGTCAAAAACGTCATCCTCTTCCTGGACGAGATCCACACCATGGTCGGCGCCGGAGGTTCCGAAGGCGCCATGGACGCGGCCAACATCCTGAAGCCCGCCCTGGCGCGCGGCGAACTCCAGGTGGTCGGCGCCACAACGCTCAAGGAATACCACAAGTCCATCGAGAAGGATGCCGCCCTCGAACGCCGCTTCCAGTCCATTCTCGTCAACGAACCGTCCGCCGAGGACGCCGTCGCCATTCTCACCGGCATCGCCCCCCGCTACGAAGAGCATCACAACGTGCGCTTCTCGCCCGAGGCCCTCCAGGCCGCGGTGACCCTGACCAACCGCTACCTGCCCGCACGCCTCCTTCCGGACAAGGCCATCGACGCCATCGACGAGACAGGATCCCGCGTGCGCCTGAAGACGGCCGTCCGTCCGCCGGACTTCAAGGCGGATGAAGAGGCCATCACCGAGATCCACGCCAAGAAGGACGCCGCCGTCAAGGCCAGCGCCTTCGAAGAGGCTGCCAAGTGGCGCGATGCCGAACTCGAGGCGCGCAAGGCGCTCGAGGAGAAGCTCAAGGAATGGCGCGAGGAACATGCGGAGAAGGTTATCGACATCACGGCGGACGATATCGCCGCGACGGTCGCCCTGATTTCAGGCGTTCCCGTCGAGCGCATGACCGAATCCACGGCCGGCAAGCTCCTCAACATCGAAAAGGAACTCAACGCCTCTGTGATCGGCCAGACCGCCGCCATCGAGTCGATCGCCCGCGCCCTTCGCCGCTCCCGCGCGAACCTGGGCGACCCCAAGCGCCCCATCGGATCCTTCCTCT
>JAUNMP010000072.1 GCA_030537465.1 bacterium | reverse complement strand
TTCCCTGCGCGGGGGCGCCCTTCACCGTGAGCTTCGCGCCGTCGTAGAGGTAGATGACGGATGGTTCCGCGTCCGTGCCCTCGACCACGAGACCGCTCTGTCCCGGAGCCGTGGCCTCGATCGTGGTGTCCATCCACACGGCGTAGATCGTCCGGGGGGCCAGCCGCCGGCCCGCGTCGAGCGGCGAAAGCGCCTGGGCGTCGAACGACGGCGCCTGGCCGAGGCCGTTCCCGCGCAGCGCGAGGTTGGCGAGCACGAGTTCCGCGCTGTTCGACACGACGAAGAGGCGCTCGGCCTGAAACTGGTCGATGCCCGGCCCCGGCCGCGCGTCCGGATCGCCGACGATCGTCAGCGGCGTCTTCGACGAGAAGTTCGTGCCGTCGACGGTGTAGGGCCGCGGCGCGAGGAGCGAGAGTCCGTTCGTCGCATCCTTGTAGAGCTGCGGATCGAACGTGATGCGGTAGCCCGGACCGTTCGAACCCTCCAGCTCCGATCGTTCGTGCGCGTAGAAGATCGCATCGCGCAGCGTGACGACGCCGTCGTTGAAGTTCGGCTCGCCGTCGTCGTCATAGACCGCCACGGAATCGACGACGAGCGACGCCGGTTCGCTGGGGACGGCGTACGAGCCGGCCGAGTTGCGGTTGTCGCCCGACGCGGGCGAAATCCGGCGCCCCGTGACGTCGACGTCGTGGAGGATGTTCGCCACGGTGCCGGCGGGGCGGCAGACGTAGACCTTGTCGCGTCCGTCGATCAGCTTCGAGTAGGCAAGCGCCGTCCAGGCGTCGTTGTGCCAGAGGAAATAGCCCTTGCCGGCGAACCTGGAGCCCCAGGCGATGGGATAGGCGTACTGCGTCACCGTGCCGACCTTGTAGGACTGGAGCTGCACGCCGCCGAGCTCCTCCGCACGGGTGATGCAGCCGTAGATCCGGTTGCCGGCGACCTCGAGTCCGGCCGGCACCGTGCAGCCGAGCGCGAACGCCCCCATTTCCTCGTAGATCCTCGAGGGGCGGTCCCCCAGCAACGTGCTTTCGATCAGAAGGCCATGGATGAAAACGTCCCCGCAGCCCGAATTGTCGAGGAAGGAACAGTTCAGCACGTCGCCCCGCCCGCAGACGATGCCGTTGGTGGCGGAATTCGCCGTGAAGAGGCAGTTCGAGACGAGGAAATGGCAGCCGTCCGCGGAGAAGTCCAGCGCGCCCCCGCGGCCACCATGGCCGCCGCGCGCCGTCAGATTCCGGAGCACGAGGCCCGTCCCCTCCCCGCCCTCGAAGAGCACGTGGTCGCTGCCGACGCCCTCGAAGACGAGTCCCTTCGTCCCCGTGTCGGGCCCCGTCACCACGAGCGGGGCGTTCGTCGGGTTCGCGACAGGAAACGCGCGGTCCCGGCAGGGGATGACGAGCGCGTCGCCGGCCTGGTCCCAGAGCGCGGACGCGAACGTGACGGCGCGTTCGCCGACGGCGTTCGTCCAGCAGGCGTCCGACGCCGAAGTCTCCATCGCCTCGCGGAAACTCGTCTCGCCGTCCTTGTCATCGACGATGTCCTCCGTGATTGTCACCACGGTCGAGGCCTTCTCCCAGTCCTGGTTCCAGCTGCCGAGCGAGATGCCGTTGACCTTCGCATCCGCCGCCGGGATCGGCTTGCCGACGATGTCGTGCGTCCGCCCTTCGATCCGCACGCCCGTGCCGTCCGCCGGCGAACCCTTCTTGATCGGGAAGAAGGTCTGCAGCACGCCGTCGACGACCGCCGTCTTCGGTGTGAAGCCGTCCACGAGAACCTGGTCTGCCTCGTACTCAGCTTCCCCGGCTGCGGGCGTCGTGCGCACACAGAGGTTACCCTGGCACGTCCCCCCCTCTGGGCAGACCCGCGGCAGCAAGTGATCGGGATCGCAGACAAAGGTATTCTGGAGCAGCTGGCAAGACCCAGATGACCAAACCAGATCGCGTATGCCGCTGTAAACGGAATTCGCATAGAACGTGCATCCCCGCACGACGATGACCTTGTCCGGCCCCGAGGAGGAGACCACCCCGTAGAGGGATCTATTCTCGATAAAGCTACAGCGTTCCGCCTCAAAGCGCGTGCCCTTACTGTCCAGATGGGCCACCGAACCTTTGTCGTCGGCCCAATTCGCCTCAAAACGGCAGTTTTCGGCGACCACTGCATTCACGCCTTTGAGGTAGAAGACACCGCCATCCTGCTCGGCACTCTGGGAGCCGTTCGGGGTCCGGAAACCATAAAAGGCGAGATTCATCACCTCGACCCGGTTGGTTCCGCTCGTCAATTTGAGAAAACGGTTATGGGTGTCCGACCCGTGCAGCACAACCTGCGAGGTGGTCGGACCCTCGATCACGAGCGGCTTGTCCGAGGGGAAATAGTCCCCGGCGAGCGCGATCTGACTCGTCACCCACACGACATTGGAGGAGCCGGGCGCGAACACCCGCGGATCGAACGTGATGCGGCGCTGCCCCGTGGCGTCGACGACATCGGGGTGTTCCGCCGCGTACTCGATGGCCTCGCGGAGGGAGACGGTCCAGTCGCCCGTCACCCAGTCCTGCTGATCCTCCATGATATTGACGACGAGCTCTTGCGCGGGATCTTCCGCCTCAGTCCAATGGGCGTAGAGCACCAAATCGGAACAGAGGTCGTAGACGCGCGTCTGCACGGGGAGTCCATTCGCATCGTAATACTGATCACCTGCTCTCGTATACCAACCAGCAAAAGTCAAGCCTTCACACGCCGCACGTGCGGTCACATTCGGAAGACGGTAACCCAACCGCGCAATCGCATTCGTTCCGTCAACAAGCCGCGCAGTCGGAGGCACGGAAAAAGACAACTGATAGGAAATGGCGGGATGGGTTTCCGCCAACGACGACGCAACACCCGACGGCAGGGAAGACGCCGAGGAGCAATAGATCGTTCCATTCCCACCATTTGAACCGTAACTGCCACCCGAGCCACCGGTTCCGCCACTCCGATCAACACTCTTGCCAGGGTTGTCCGGAGAACCTCGCGTTCCATTGCCGGCGGCAAAACCACCCTGTCCGTAGGGAGCCCCCGCATAATCACTCTTCACACAATAGTCGAGGCCTCCGGCACCGGCGCCGCCGCCGCCACCGCCGCCGGCGCCGTCGCCGCCAATGCGTGCCGCAGACCGTCCGCCCGCGCCACCACCACCGCCGCCGCCGCCGCCAACACCGATGTCGCGAGCGGAAGACCACGAATACTTGTCGTTCACGTTCGAGCCGGAACTGCCACCGTCGCCACCGCTGCCTGACGAACCCGCGTAAGCCTCCACCGCAAGCGAACCGAGGGCATAAACCGTCCCGCAAGAGCCGCCGTTTGCACCGTCCGTACCATTAGAACCCGAATGCCCCGCATAACGAGGATACCAATCGTCATTGTAGCGGCTCGCGCCACCATCTCCTCCGACTCCTCCTGCGCCGCCCGCGCCACCGATACCCGCGCCCGCGCCGCCGCCGCCGTCACCGCCCTTGCCGCCGCCACCCGTTGTCCAATTCGAGTCGTTAAAGTCTGCGTCGCCCCCCTTCGCACCGTTGCCGCCAGAAGCGGCGTTGCCTCCAGTCGCCACCAACTTGCCTTCACCGACGACAACCAATGTCGAGGACGGGGGAAGAAAGACACCTGCACCCGCACTCGCGGTTCCACTTGCATCACCGCCCCTCACGGTTAGCGTGATACCGGCGGGAATATCAATGACGACGGTGGCGCCACTGGCAATCCACAGCGCGCTCTTGGTCGCAGCCGTCGCCGTGATCGTCGTATTCTCGGCGACCGAGTAGATCGTACCGTCGAGGAGCTGCGTATCAGCCCCAGTTGAATTGTTGATTATCGCGCGTCTTGTAAAGCCCGCTCGGGCGAATCCCGTCGCCAGGACTGCCAACAGCATCGCGAAGATGCCGAAAAATCGCTTATTTCCCATAGTCAACCCGTATTATATCACATTTTCGCACGTTTCATGGGCTCATCATCACAGGGATTACGCACAAGCGCCGAAAAGGTTGCAGGGAATCAGCTTTTAGCTTTTAGGTGTTAGGTGTTAGCTTAGAGCTTAGAGCTTGGAGCTTGGAGGTGGTAGCTTTTAGCATGGAAACGAGAACATACGGGAGGGGCAAGCTCCTGCTTGCCCGGGCCCGGTGCGCTCACCGGACGCGCAGGAGCGCGTCCCTCCCTAAAAGCCAACACCTAAAAGCTAAAAGCTCTAAGCTCCAAGCTCCCACCCCTCCACCCCAAACTCCGTCGCCAGAAGGTCGCCAAGGGCGTCCGCGCCGACGAGGGGCGTCTGCCGCACCTCGCCCGCGGCCGAGCAGACGGTGAATGTCGCCGTGAACGAACCATCCGCCTGCAGAGGGCTGCCGTGGATCTCCATCCAGCCCCCCTCCTCCGTCAGGCGGAACACGCGGAAGCCGCGCCGGAACACGCTCTCCGGATGCGTCTCGCACCACCAATGGGGATACTCGAAGTCGATGGGGAGCTGCGGCGCGCCATCAAAGGAGAAGAGCCGCAGCCAGCTGCTGTCGGGATTCATCGTCTCGACGACGTAGCCGAGCGTCTCGTCCTTGACGACCCGATAGACGCGTCCGGCCTGCGTCTGCGGCAAGTTGAGGACGATATCCAGCGGCGCGAAGAGATACGGCAGACCAAGCCCCACGTCGACGATCTTCGCGGGGCCTGTCCCCGTCCGCACGCAGACAACGCGGTGGCAGCGTCGCGGCACGCCGTTCTGCTGGTTGTTCCTGAGCCAGCGTCCGGCGTATTCCCGCACCTCGTAGCCAAGCTCCCTGAGGAGCGCCGCGAAGAGTCCGCTCAGTTCGAAGCAGTATCCGCCCCACCGCCGCACGACGATCTTGTCGTAGAGCGCGTCCAGGTCCAGCGACGTATGGACGCCGCGCCAGAGGTCGAGCGTCTCATACGGAACCCGCAGCCGATGTGCACGCACAAGGGCTGCGAGGTTCGCGGCGTTCGGCGTGAGGTCGCCGGTGTAGCCGATGCGTTCGAGATAGCGCGCGACGTCCATGGACACGATCCGTCTCAGTCGGCATCCGGCCACGTGATGGAGGCGAGATGCCGGTCGAAGATGTCGCCTGCGATCTTCCGCTTCATTTCCGGCGCGGAGTAGTCCCGTTCGTCGTTCTCGTCCAGGACATACCGGCGGGTGTCCACATTCGCGTTGAGGTCGAACTGGACCACCTTCTTGATGAAGTCCTCGCGAATCCTGCCGACCGTCTGCGGATCCTTCGAGCCGGACTTCTGCAGCTTCTCGAGCGCGCTCTTGACGTAGGTTCTCGCGAGATCGCGGAACTTTCCGTTCGCGAACGTGATCGAAACCGGTTCGTCAGACCCGCTGACCTGAACCTCGTGCGACTTGTCGAACAGCTCGTCCAGCACGTTCTTCGTGGCCGTGTCCTTCTTGTCCACCAACGCCTTCTCGTGGCCAATATCTTCTATGATGCCGAAGTTCGGCCCGTAGGAAAAGTCGGTGAAGATCTTGTAGTCGTTTTCGCCGAACACGCTCTTTCCCTTGTCGTCCTCGCGGAAATAACGGCCGGAACGATCGTCCACGTTCATTCCGACGACATAAGAATTGTCACCGGCTTCGCCGTCGATGTCCAGCAGGCGCGAACAGGAGACGAAGAGATCCTTGTCCAGCATCACCTTCACGGAGACCTTCGGCGCCGCCCCGGCTTTTCCAGGTTCGAACTCGTTGCCCTGGTCCACGACGTAGGCCAGCAGCTCGTTGCGCATCATCGCCTTGACATTGCGCAGTTCGTTCAGCGACAGGCGACGGTTCTCGGGCGACAGCGCGGCGATCTCCTGCTCAGTCTTGCCACGCAGCTTGGCAAACGACCTGATGAAGATGTCATGGAACGGCGTCCCGGCTTCCGCCGCCCCGGACTCCGGATGTCGCGCTGCGTACATCTTGTGGAGCTCGGCGTACATCGCATCCATCGCACCGGCCATGGACTCCAGACGGAAGGCATTGACCATCTCCTGCGCCTTCTGGTGCGAAATACCACTATACAGCACTCCGCCCATCTTCAGCTCCACCTTGTCGAAGGCCATCGCCTGGCTCTTACGCCAGATCGGGCTGATCGCCGCCTTCATCTTCTCGTTGCCGACATCCTGCAGAACCCTGTATCTTGCGGCGGTATACTTGAACGCCGCGACCTCCCGCATCGCCGCGGCGACCTGCTTCGAATGGGTGAAGCCGTCCATCGAGATCGCCTGGGAGGAAAGGCCCTTCATCGCCTTCACCTTGCTCCAGATGTGGAAGTCGAAGTCGGCGCGTTCGCCCGCCTCGGCGTTCTTCACCAGGGAGGACGGCGCCTCGGCCGCCGCTTCGCCCGTCTTGACGTGATCCCTGAGGAAGTCGCGAATGAGCGTGACCGACTTCGCGACCGCCGCGCGCGTCAGAAGGCCGCGGTTCTCGGCCAGCTGATAGCGGAACGGCTCGTTCGGAATCTCAAACTGGCCCTCCTTCTTGACGAATGTGCCGTCGACCAGCTTCAGGCCCAGAAGGTCGGTCAGTTTCTGCCTGAGGTCCTTGAGCTGATCCTTCCCCGGCTGGAAATTGCTCTTCTCCCCGCCGACCAGGTTGCCGACCAGGTTCAGGTTCGACACGAGACGATTGCGCAGGTTGTCGCAGGCCTTCATCATCTCGCCATAGGTCTCGCTCCCCTTGTCAAGGGCCTTGCGTTCGGCGGACTTCGTGTTGAATTTCACGACTTTGCCGTTCAGTACGCCAATGTGGCCCGCACCGCCCTTGATGCCCTCGCCAATTCCGCTGCCGTAGGCCAGGGCGGCAGCCTCTGTCAGGTTGCCCATCAGAAGATTCAGCGACTTTTCCTTCGCCGGGCCCTGGGTGTCGATGTACCGCTGTGCGAACACCACGTTTTCCGAGCTTGAGCTGATTGATTCCATTGGAAACCTCTTTTCTTTCGTTTTTCGAGCCGTGTCAACGTCCTGCACCAGGTCTACGGACAGGAGGGCAGATGGTTACAGATTTTTCAGACAAGAATGAAATCATCTTTCAGCGCGGAGGTTGGCGCCCCGTCTTCGGCGGAGGCTCCGTCGGCCGCCGCACCTGGACGATACCCGTCGATATACGCCTTCCAGGAGGCCAGCGTGTTCAGAAACGCATCCAGCGCCTGCATCAACCTCTCCACGTCCAGCGCCCGTGCGTCGAGCTGCCGGCAGAGATTGACGCCACCACCGTCGGGATTGACCGAGAGCGTCGCGCCGGACGTGCCCTGGAAGAGGTAGTTCGCCTCCAGAAGACCGCGGTAGAGCTGCGCCGGATCCTCCGGCGGCGGTATTCCGATCGGCGCCAGCAGGACCACGGCCTCCGCCGCGTCCACGCCCTGGATGACGACCCCCATGTCGTCGAATTCGAGAAAACACCGCTGTTCGTCATCGACTTCGATCTCGCCGCCAATGCCCATCTTCTCGGCAAGACCTTTGATCAATTCACTGAAATCCATAAAACCATTTCCTTTTCGCAATTTTAAGTCACAACATCCGCCATCAAGGCGTTCGTCCATCACAGAGATTACGCACGAGCGGCAAAAAGGTTGCAGAAAATCAGCTTTTAGCTTATAGGTATTAGCTTTTAGCTTGGAGGGAGGCCCAAGATGGTAGGATCACGCGTCCCGCGTGACCGCCAAGCTACACCTAAAGGGGAAGCAGCTGGGAGACCGTTTCCCCGTTCAGAGGACGCACCGTCGAGTCTAAAATCTGAAAGCCAACACCTAAAAGCTCTCTCGGCGTCCCACGCGCTTAGTACGGACGTGGGGACTGTCCCCGCAAAGCTTATTGAACACTGCATTAAAGCCCTCAACCAGAGAACAAGCTGTCAAGGGAAAGGACATTCTGAAACTTCCGCGCATATTCATTATCAACAAGTCCCTTGGTCGTGACGAGAGTCAAATAGACGGACTTCGGTGTTTCAGTTACCGTCTTGAAGGCCAGAACCTTGTTGTCAATGTTCTCCGATTCTGCCTTCTTCAAAACATAATCCCCGGACGAAAATTTCATTTCGCAGACATTGACAACATTGTCCGCTCGGTCGATCAGCAGGTCGATTTGCGCCCCTCTCGGATAGACATCATCCGCAACGTGTCGCCATGAGCAAATCCCCGTCCTGACACCTCCGATTCCAAGAGCCCGCTTGAGCTGCCCGACATGCAAGAGGCAGACACGTTCGAACGCAAGTCCCGCCCAGACATCTTTCTCGCGGGACGAAATTCCCGTCGTCCAGCTCTGAGGATCAGGATTCGACTCGGGTTCGATGAACTTCAGATGAAAGAGTGAAAAACAGTCAATCAGCTGGTATAGCGAATCACGTTGCTTCTTGCCAAAGGCCGTATACCGTCTGACAAAACCGCATTTCTCAAGTGCATCAAGAGTCTGGCAAAAGACCTTTCCGTCACTCATGCCGGTCTTGCGCAACAGTTCGTCGCGGGAAATGCCAATACCCTTCGAAAACAAGGCGGCGAACATCTTTCGGCATCCCGTATCTCGTTTGAACAACGAAGACAGCATCGAATCGAACTCGCCCCTCAGCTTGCCGTTCTCCGCAAAAAACAGCCTGTCCACGTTCTGTGCGACGCTCTCCCCCTTGCGCAAGAACCCCCAATAATAGGCTACGCCGCCAAAGATCATGTAAAGCGAACAGATCTCCTGTCGAGACATCCCCAGTCCCATTTCCTTCGTCAACTCCTCACACTCGGACAGAGTGAACGGCAGAAGATGTATCTGGTCCGTGATTCGATTGTGAAGTCCGCCTCGATTCTTTAGGATATTGTTCACGATCCAAGCTGAAGCCGATCCGCACACGATCATCACGAGATCATCACGTGACGAACCCCAGCCATTCCAGAAACATTCCAAGGCAGAAAGAAACTTCGAACGCGGCGTATCCATCCACGGCATTTCGTCAATGAAGACTACCTTTTTATTCTCTGACGATGCCTCGATTAATTTCCGAAGTTCATGAAACGCCTCTCGCCAGGAAGCCGGCAAGGAACAATCATGACCATACTCTCTCAGAGAATCACGAAATCCAAGCAGCTGGTCTTTCATCCCGACATTCGCCTCGCCCGTATGGTAGAAGGTGAATGTATTGTTGAAATACTTGCGAATCAAGTATGTTTTACCAATGCGACGGCGGCCATAGATCGCAACGAGCTGCCCCTGGTTGCGTGACATGACCTCGTCAAGGGTCTTGATTTCTTGCTTTCTACCAACCATAATTCCTCCAATCGTGAGACATCATATCAAATCAACGACTTGTCTGTCAATTATACACGCCAAAAGAGAGCCAACCAATAATTTCATTGACTTATCTCCCCTTTGAACGGACATTTCTCGTTCGAGACGAAATTCCATGCTTAGCATAAAGAACCAAAAAACTCCGCCGATTTGGGGCGGAGTTCTTGAATCGGATGTTCAGGCACACCCTCTCGGGGTGCCCCGTCGCTTAGAACCACATGCGGATGTTGCGCATTTCCTTCTCGAACTCTTCCTTGTTCGCGGGATTCTCCAGACGCTGGTGATCGACGGACCAGAGTTCGCCGAGCTTCAGGTTGAAGGTCGTGTCGCCCTTGAAGTATTTCATGCCATTGTCGACATACATCTGGGTTCTCTGCTTGTCGAAGTTCCGGGCCTTGGCTTCGGCCCGCAGCTGGGCCTCGAACTTCTTCGCGCCCTCCAGGACCTTCTTCGTCAGCTTCGGGTCCTTGAAGGACAGGGCCACGTCCATGTTGAACACCGCCTTGTCCTTTTCCATGTCGAACCCGGCGCCGTCCGCGTCCGGCACGTGCATGTCGGGGGCCGTCCACTTCTGAAGGATGTCGATCGCCTCGTCGAGCGTATAGCTGTCGTCCTTGCCGGGGATCTTCTGCTCCAGTTCCTCGGGTTTGAGGAAGATCGACTCCGGGTTGGCGTCCGCGGGCCTGATCACGTTCTTGTTCGCGAACTCGTCGTTGCCCTTGCGCGGCGTCGTGAGCGCCTGGTACATCTTGGTGAGCCAGTCCGTCGCGTAGTTGGACGTCGTCCCCGCGTTCCCGAGGCAGTAGTCGAAGAGCGCCGTGAACTTGTCGAACCGCGCCATCAGCTGATCCGCCGCCGGACCGACGAACTTGCCCGAGATGTTCGCGGCGAAGCGGTCGCGGTCCTGACGCACGAGGTTGCTGTTGGCATTGGCCCGGACGCGTTCCAGCAGAGACGGTCCCTTGTTCTCGGCCATCTGGGGCTCGCCCTCACCCCCGGCCTCGCTCTCGGAATCGGAATCGTCGTAGAAGCTCTCGTCGTTTTCGTCGTCGAGATCGACTTCCGGCATGACCTGCATCTTGTCGCCGAAGGTCTTCACGTGCTCGGCGACGCCGTCCGCCAGCGCATCGAGCGACGTGTAGTTCAGATTGCGGCGCACCGCGTCCAGAACCGCCGTGATGCGGCGCTTCGTCAGCGGCTTGCCGCAGACGACTTCCTCGTCCTTGAACGCGTCCAGCACCATCTTGGGGAGTTCCGACTGGTCGTTGACGCCGTAGAGCGACTTGAGGCTGTCGAGGAAGTTCTGGCGGACCTGCGTGTAGCGCTGGCCATCCGCGGCACTGCGCACGATCCGCTCGCCCAGGCGGCCGATCTTGCTCGTGCCGACGGACGAGACCGCCCCCTCGCCGTTCAGGTCGATGCGCGCGTTGGCGTCGATGTTCGTGGTGTTCGCGATTCTCAGATACTGGGAAATGTCCATTTTCAAACCTCTTTTTTTGCCTTTGCGTTCCGTTTGACATCTAGTATACGAAAATCCGCACAGCCGGTTACAGGAAAATGATTTTTCCAGGAAAAAGAGGCTTCAGGCATAAGTGTGGGGCTCCTTTCATTTCTCAAAACCCTACGAAGTACGCAGATGCTGCGCATCTGCGTACAAAATTGGGCACTCTGAGTCCCTGAACTGCCACACATTCATGCCCGAAGAGCCTCAAAATTCCTGTGTCGTATTTTGAATGCGGGTCTTGATTCTCTTCTCCTCATCCTCCCGCATGGCCTTCTCAAGAGATTTGAAGTGTTTGATCTGTGCCTCCCGATAGACCGTGGGGCCTCCATAGTCAATCATCGACATCTCATTCTCGACCGTGATGCAGGACAGGGATCTACCCGTGGGCCAATCAAGATTCACGAAATTGAGGTAGCTTTCGTCGCGGATGGAATAACGAATGCCCGATTCGGGATACGAACGCGTGGTTAGATTGTGCAAGACGCCCCTGTTGAGGATTTCAACACAGACGTTGGTGCCCCCTGAAAGGTCCACATCGAGACTTCCTGGTCCGATGACGTAGATGCGGGCCGGTCCCGCGACCTCAACCCTGTCTCTCACCTTGACGATGCGATCCTGAAGCCGAACCTTGAGGATCCTGCAGCCATTCACCACCGTCGCCTCGGCTGCATCTTCCCACGTTGAATCGATGACCTCGCGCCTGTAATCCCTCCTCTCAATGCCCAGCATCTCCTCCTTCATCAGCTCCAGGACTGCACCCATGTCCGGCGAGACCGCGCGTTCGGCCTGCATGAGGGGTTTCTTTTGGTCTTCCTGAGCGATTTCAACGTTTTTCGCATCTGCGACCACCATTGCATTCTTTTGCATCGCAAGGAGAACTCCCACTGCCGCAGCGATCACCACCCCGACCAGTACGAGCCCCGCGACGATGCAGATCCTGTACCGACTGCGTATCGCGTGCGCCAACGCATCCGCGGTTTCATAGCGCTGTCCGGGAATCGAACTCGTGGCCCTGCGGATGATGCTGCGCCAGAAGAGCGACGGTCGTCCCCCGAAGCAGACGTTGGCGATCGCCCCGAGCGCGTGGACATCGGTTGCCGGAGTGACATCCCCTCCCGTAAACTGTTCAGGCGCGGAAAATCCGGGCGTTCCAACCGCGACCGATCGCCCCTCGACGATGGAGACGGACTCCTTTCCCGCCGAACTCCCCTCTTCCGTATTCTTAACAAGTCCGAGATCAATCAGAACCGGCGCGCCATCCTCCAGACGCCGCATGATGTTCTGCGGCTTGAGATCCCGGTGGACGAGCCCTCTGGCATGCAGAACGCCAACGCCCTCGCAGAGCCGGAGAACGAACGCAGCCACGTCACGATCCCGCTGCGGCAGTTCAAACGGATCAAGACACTCCTCGACGATGTATGGAAATCCGCCCCGCTCCGCATAACCGTAGAAGCGTGGGAAAGCAGCTCCTAGGGACAGCGACAGCAGACGTGCCTCTTCCGCGAATCGCGCCCTCGACGCCTCGGTCAACCGCACAAGGACCTTGATCGCGACGACGGTCCCCAGCCTTCCGTGAACGGCCCGATAGACTTCCGCGCTTCCCCCGCGACCCAGAAACGCCGAGATCCGCCATTCTCCGAACTCATCCCCGTTCCCAAATCGAGGAGGCGTGACGAACGGTCCATGGGATGACAGGAAGTCATCGATCTCCCTATCACTCACCACAGCCCATCTCCATTCCATCAACCATTGCGCGGAGCTTTTTGACCATTCGGTCCTTAATCTGGTCCACGGCGTTCCGCGAGATGCCATAGGCGACAGCCACCTCTTCCGGTGGACACCCCTCGACTGCGACCTTGTGAAAGATCAGCTTCGTGCGTTCGCGAATCGAGTCGTCGAGCATCAGCTGCCGCATGGCGATCTCAAGGATGGTTTTCCGGACGTCCTCCCTTGCCGGAGCGGTCTCCAGGGTCTCCTCGCAGCGCTTGCGCCATTCATCCTTCAGAGCCGCATGACGAGAATTCCTCCGACAGATATCCACGGCCTTGTGCGCGAGGATTCCCGTCAGGTAGCTTCGGAAGTGTCCCGTTGATTCAGGATCATAATGATAATTCGGGATTGCCTTCGCCAACGCCACCAGAGTTTCCTGTATGACATCCTCCGCACTGACGGACGGGAAGCGCTCCGCCAGAAAAGCCTCCATCATGGGGCGGTATCGCGCGACGAATTCACTCCAACGCGCGTGTTCCGCGCTGGAGGCGATATCGCGCAAAAGGGTTGTAGAAGTCGCCTGCACCATAATCAAATCCTGTCACTAGAAACACCCTGTCAATCCGCCAATCTCGACCCGATCGCCGATCATTACATCTGCTCCAGGATGTGTTGTCAGACACGGGGAAAAGGACGTTCCATCCCAACCTGGCCGAATCACGCCACGGGGAGTCCGCCCGCATCACTTCATTTCAATCAGGACCTTGCAGAGCCAGAGGAGCGGGGCCTGGCCGTGGGGATCGCCGTTGACACGCGCCCGCGCCATGTACCATTCGCGATTGTCGCGCACGCCCGTACCGCCCAGGACAAGCTTTGTTTTCATGTTCGTTCTCCTTCGCAGGGTTAGGGGCGAATGGATTCGGCGCGGGCGATGAAGTCGTCCTGCTCCTTCTTCGGCATGTCGTTCCAGCGGACGTTCCAGCCGGCCACGCGAACCTGCAGGTTCTCGTACTTCTCGGGATGGCGCTGCGCGTCGCGGAGTTCGTCCGCGCTGACGATGTTCACGTTGAGCGCCGTGCCGCCGTTGTCCATCCAGTACTGCACCAGCGAACGGAAGACCGCGAGGCCCTTGTCGCCGCGGACGGTCGCCGGATTGATCATCACGTCGAGCACGCTCCCGCAGGGGAAATTCTCCGGACGGATCTTCGCGTAGCTCTTCAGCGTCCCCGTGATGCCTTCCACTTCCGCGCCGATCGACGGCGCCACGTTCTTGGAGAGATGCTCGCCCTTCCGGCGGCCATCGGGCGACGCGCCGGTCGAGCCGCCGAACTCGATGAAGGCCCGCGAGTGGAGTCCGTAGACCGTCCACTTGCCACCCCGTCCGTTCGGCTGGCCGATGATGTGCCCTGTCATGGACTCCATCACCTCTGCGGCGAGGGCGTCCGCAACGGGATTGCCGCAGCCCCACTTGGTCCCCGTCCGCTTGATCCGGAGGCGCAGATTCTCCTGTCCCTTCCAGTTGGACGCCATCGCCTGCCCCAATTCAGCCAGGGAGACCTCCTTCCGCTCGTAGACGAATTCCTTCACCGCGAGCAGCGAATCGACCGCCGACGCGAACCCGACCTCGCCCACGGCGGAATAATTGTAGGTCATTCCCGTCGAAAAGGCGTCCACACCGCGTTCCAGCGCCGAGTCGATCGCCAGCGAGAGGACAAGTGCGGGATGGATCTCCGCGAGATGGCTCTCGCTTTCGTTGACAATGGACATCAGACGGTCGGCGTTTGCGTTCAGGTCGCGCTTGTAGCGGACCAGGAAGTCGGCGAACGTCGCCGGCGCGGGCGCGCCGCCCGCAACCTCCTTGAGGATGTCCAGAACAGGCTGCAGCATGTTCAGGCGGAATCCGCTTGTGCAGTTGCCCTTGCCCCGCGGCAGATATTCATAGCAGCCCCAGACGAGCAGGTCGCGGCGCTCGTCCTCGGAGAGCCCCATCGGCTTCATCGAATCGGCCATGCCCTTCTCGTTCATCAGCACGAGGGAGTTGTGGCGGCGCAGCATGTCGAGCGCCTTCGTCCAGATGGCGTCCGGCGTGTTCGCGGCGAGCTTGATCTGAAATTTCGGCGTGGGCAGCGCCTCGCGGTCGACGACGTCGAGGATGATCTCGGAGAGCGGGTTGTACTCGGTCGAACCGTCCTTCTTCGTACCTCCGAGATAGATTGGATGCCCCCAGTAGTTGTTGATCGAGCCGAACTGCCAGATGAAGTGGCGGAACTCCTCGCGGAATGCGGCCTCGGTCGTGCGTCCCGCCGCAAGATCCGCCTGGTAGTAGGGCCACCACGAGGCGTCGATGTTGCCGAGCGTGCGCACCTGGAAGCGGTTGACGTGTTCGGAGAGGATGAAGTAGAGCATCGTGAACTGCATCACGTCGAAGCAGGTCTGCGGCGGACCGTTCCGCAACCGCTTGAGCGAGGCGATTTCCTTGCGCAGCAGCGGCGAATCGGCGTCCGGATGCGCCTCGGCGGTCCGAATGAGCCGGTCGAGGAAGCGCAGAATCGTCGCGGCCGCGGACTTCTCGGACCGGTAGAACGGCGTATCGGCGGTGTAGGCGTCGACACGTGCCTTCATGCCGGGGAAACCGAGCTTCAGAATCTTCTCCCAATCGGGCGCCGAGTGGTCGAAGTCCTTCCAGTCCGCCCGCCCGCGACCGGAATCGTGCAGCTCCTTGATCTTCCGGCGGAGTCCGGGCGAATAGCGGGCGTCGATCGTACCGCAGCGCGCCCCGAGGACCTTGTTGAGCGGACGGTCCCCGCGGTTCCAGCAGGCGATGGCGGGGAAGCAGTCGAACTTCGAAAAGCCAATCGCCATGTTGTCGGCGAGATAGGCGAACATCCGCGCCGACGTGTCGGCCCACGGTTCCTTGTCCTCGTATTCGGCGACAATCTGTGCCACCCCGGCCTTCAGCGCGGCGTTGTCGAGACCCGTCTTTAGATCGCTCAGATCCGTCCGCCACTTCCACTTCAGATACGTGGCCTCGTCGTCAATCGCCTCCGGCGCCACCGCTTGGGATTTCTTCGCCACGGAAACCTGCACCCAATTTCCCGGCGCCGCCGACAGAGAAACGGGGCAGGCAACCAATGCCAGTACAAACATCCATACCAATATGATCGTTTTAGAGTCCAGGCGCATAGATAAATTCCACAAAACATCAAAAAGGTTCATTCAGCAGAATGGAAATGGAATCCTGCAGACGGTGAAGCACTCGCACAATCCTTGCGACTCCATCCTGTACACGAAAAACAAGAAGATAGTTTTCGACCGTCAAGTAGCGATAATATTTCAGGAGATCCAGATCCGAACGAAATGGAGCCCCCGGGCGAGGCGTCGCCGCGAGACTGTCACCAGCATCGAAAATCATCGTGACGATCCGTTCTGCCGCTGGCGGATTAAGCAAAGCATCACGAATATAGTTGTGTATACGCTCGATATCCGCAAGGGCTTTCGGAGAATAAACGACCTCTCCCACAATCAGACCCCGAATCTTTTCCGTGCGGACTTTGCATCAATCCAACCTTCCCGCATCGCACACCCCTCACCTTCAGCAATCGCCGACACTAGCTTCAATTCGGCATTCAACCGCTCATAGGCGGCAATATCGACAACCGCATAACGTCCCCGACCATTTTTCGTCAGAAACACAGGCGTGTTCTCCGTGACACAGTCCAGAACGGTATTGTAGTTCCGCAAATCCGACAATGGCATAATTTTAGGCATAGTCAATTCTCCACACGCGGAAATTGTAGCACAATTCTTCGTAAGATTCTACAGCACGATCCATCATCTCTCAGAATTGCCCGACACAGACGGGACATCCTTTGCAGACCGCTGCAGCAGCTCCAGCATTTTGCGGTCGAGCTTCTCGCCGTGCCAGTTCTCATAGTCGACGTCGGTTCGCCAGGAATTGAGAATGGCGAAACGCGAGCCGGAAAACCCCCAGGCACACCAACCGAGGCCCAACTGACGAAAAACGCGCAGATTGGACTCCAGAAAGCGCAGCGCATCGGCATGGGCCACATGGTTGGCACACCCGAATTCGCCGACCACGCACCAGATCCCCTTCTCGACGGGTTCACGCCAGGCCTGAATGAACCCTTCGGCAATCGCGTCCATGCCCGCCTCGCCAAAGGGCCCCTGCAGCCCACCGTCCGGCGCCAGACATGCCAATGGCTCCTTCGCCGCCCAGCCTGCAAACTGCCGCGTCCAGCCGACGTTCTTCATTCGCTTGATATTGCCACGGAACGGCAGGACCGTCTGGTGCCCCGCGCCGTCCTTGACCGTCAGTTCGCGGGGCATCGCCCAGTCTCCCTTCACGACGCGGATCGCGAGTTCCTGCGCAGGCTTCTCCAAATTGAAATCAAGAGTCTTCTGATAGACCCCGCGCCACGGTCCCTGATTGCGGTACTTCGACAGCTGCGCCCAGTCCGCGTCATTCTCCTTCGGCTCCAATTTGAACGTGGCGATCGTCTGGCCGTCCGCCGTTACCGTCAATTCAACTGGGCCCGCCACAGTCTCCAAAGCCAGAGAATATCTTGCGGACGGTGCCGCGCGCACGATGAACGGGTTCCGCCAGTCGGGCCAGCGCGGCCCACCCAGGCGCCCATCCGGCAGTCCCACGCGCGGCGGCCAGGTCGGCGCATTCGGCGGAGTCTTCTCCGTTTTGGGATCCGCCCCGACCTTCAAGCCGAAATGCGAGAAACGAAACGGATAGTAGCCGCGCGTCGCCTGACCGACGCCCGGCACGTTGTAGAGGCCTGGTGCGGGCACGGTCGAGGTCTGCCAGCCATCCGCCACGACATACCGCTTCGGATCCTCCTGCCGGATGGCCGCGATGAGGATGCGGCACACGTATTCGTACTGTGCGAGATTGCCCTTCTGCGCATCCGGCTCATTGATGAGGTTGAAGAAAAGCTCCCCCTGTGGCACATCGCGATACCGCCGCGCCAGCACCGCCCAGTGCTGTACGGCCACACGCAGGCAATCGGGATCGGTATAGAGATTGCCCGGTTCGGGATCAACCGTCTTCACGCAGTATTCGCCTGGCAGACGATGGATGCAGACCATCGGGACGAGTCCGTTCCGGCGTGCGCCCTGAATGCCCGCATCCAGCGGCTTCAGCCCCGCCTCCTCGATGATCTCGCGATTCGCCGACGACCGATCCTTCACCCAGCAGCGGTAGTCGACGGGAAAACGCACGAAGTTGAAGCCCCAGTCGTGCATCCACTTGAAATGCGCCTCCTTGAAGCCCACGTGCGGCCCGGCCATTCGCATGCCCTGAAGGTTGAAGCCATGCGCCGTGAAGGACGGTTTCCAGTCCGCCGCCGCACCACCGTAATCGATACCGACCAGCATCTGGTTCGGCACGCGCTGCCAGCGTTGCAGTTCAACGGCAAACCGACGCCCCAGCGTATAGGCGCTCTCGGTTGTGAAGTGGACACCGTCCCGCCCCGGAACGAGTCCGTCCGCAGACACCCATCCCGCCGCCGGCAAGTTCGCCACCGCCTGCTTGATCTGCTCGTTGACCGTCGCGACGAAGGACGTGCCGCCCCGCTTCTGGATGTTCGCCGCGTAGTAGGGCCCCACTTCGCCTGCGAGGAACGGCACATAGGGCGTCCCCAGCGCGGTGCGAAGACCCGTCACCATGTTGGTGAGCCGCATCGCATAGCTCTCGGCATCGGCCCGCTTCCACGAATCGGTCTCGCCCTGATGCCAGAGGATGCCCTTCAGCGTTCCACCCGTCGCCAACGCCGCCCGCGCCCGTTTCAACGCACGTTCGTAGAGATCCTTGCCCGGCTGCCAACGGGCGAGCGGCGACCCGCCTTCAGCACAGGGGATCAAGCCGATTTCCAGCGAAGGATCCGCGTCCGCCAACACGCGCGCGAAGGCGAGCCCCGGCCCCGCCCCCACCGTCTTGCGGTCGTAGTGGATAGGCTCGACGCCTTCCGCCCACGTTCCCTCGGCCGTCCACTTCCAGACGCGCTCGGACGACAGGCGGTTCGCGTCCATGACCTTTCCCCGTCCGGCCATGTTCGACTGACCAATCAGCAGATAGAGATCCCGCGCCATGGCAGGCATAACGGCAAGAAGCAATGAGGAAAGAAAAACGGTGTTTTTCATCGGCTTGTCACTCCATGGAAATGGCTTCGAGGCGCTGGAGGTAGGCGTCCTGTTCGCGGCGGTCGAGATCGTTCCAGCGGACGTTCCAGCCGCAGACGCGCACCTGCAGGTTCTCATATTTCTCGGGATGGAGCTGCGCCGCGCGCAACTCGGCCGGATCGACCACGTTGAAGTGGATCTGCACGCCGCCACGCGCGTGGTAGGTCTCGACAATCGTCCGCATCGTCTCAAGGCCCTTCTCGCCCGCGACCATGGACGGATGAAGCATCACGTCGAGCGGGAAGTCGCCTGGCAGAAGCCGTGAATCAAGCGATGTCACGCCCATGACCAACGCCGAGACGCCTTCAGAATCCGCGCCCGGCGCCGGGGAGATGTTCTTCGAAAGTTCATCACCCGCCAAACGGCCGTCCGGCGTCGCGCCCGTCTGACGCCCCAGCACAATGAACTGCCGCGCACAGTGTCCGTTGGCGATGAAGCGGCCGTTGCGGCCGTTCGGACGCCCGTTCAGTTCACCCGCATAGGTCCGCACGATCTCGTCACCCAACGCATTCGCCTCGGCGTCGTTGTTGCCCCACTTCCGCTTGGAATGGCACATCCGCCGCCGCAGGTCCTCGTGTCCTTCCCAGTTCCGCGCCAGGATCCCGCCAAGTTCCCTCAACGACATCCGCCCCCATTTCCCCTTTTCACTAGTCCCTTTTCCATTCTCATAGACGAGCTCCTTCACGGCCAGCAGGGAATCGACCGCCGTGCCGAGGCCCGTGATGTTGACGCCCGTGTTGTTCCCCTTCTCCGTGCCGCGGGCGAAGGCGTCGACGCCGTGCTCGACGCTGTACGTCGTCGCCAG
>JAUNMP010000348.1 GCA_030537465.1 bacterium | reverse complement strand
CGCAACGAGATGGTCGTGACGCCCGAGGGCAGCTTCAAGATCAACCGCAAGGCGTTTCCCGATCTCACGACGCGGAACTTTTCGTTTCGGATCGCCGACTTGGGCGCGCAGCCCGGTGACGTTGTGGTGCTTTCGGGCTCGCTGCCGAAATGTTGTGGCAGCGATTTCTACGCGCGCGCCACGCGGGAACTTCGGGCTCTCGGCGCGACGGTGGTGCTGGATGCGAGCGGTGCACCGCTCCGCGAGGCCGTGCTGAACGCGGATTCGGAGTCCGCGCCGCACGTCATCAAGCCCAACGCCGAGGAGTGCGAGCCGCTCGTCGGGTTCGTGCCGAAGACGCCCGAGGATTTCCGGCAGGCGACGGCGATGCTCAACGAGAAGGTTCCGTACGTGATCATCTCGGACGGAGGCGCGGGTTGCTGGTTCAACGGCGTCTTCGTCGCCGCGCCGGAGGTGACGGTGCTCGACACGACGGCGGCCGGAGACACGCTCCTGGCCGAATGGTGCTATCGGATGTTTGCGACGTGTGGACAACAAGTGCACGATAACAAGATCTGGACCGATGAGAGTCGCCTGACCGACGCGGCGCAGTGGGCGGTTGCGGCCGGCAGCGCCGCGTGCACGATGCCCGGCGGGGATCCACCGACGGTGGAATTCGTGCGCAAGCTGCATGGTTCTCTCTGATCATGTTGAATAGTTTAAAGGAGCGGATAGGATGAAGGCGAAGGCCTGGAGACTGTACGGGGCCGCCGATGCGCGGCTCGAGGACATTGAACTCGAAGGTGCGGGCGACGAGGGCATCGTTGTTGAACTCGTCACGAACACGATCTGTCTGAGCGACTACAAGGCCGTTTCCCTCGGCACGGGACACAAGCGTGTGCCGCGCGACATCGCGACGCGTCCGACGATGTTCGGCCACGAGATCAGCGGCATCGTCCGCGAGGTCGGCACGAAGTGGAAGGACCAGTTCCACGTCGGTCAGCATGTCGGTATCCAGCCTGCGTTCAACATCCCCGGCCACGAGCTTGAGACGATGGGCTATGCCTGGCACACGATTGGCGGCGACACCACGCACGTCTACCTGCCGTCCATTGTGATGGAGATGGGTTGTCTGTTGCCCTACGACGGCGACGCCTACTTCAAGTGCTCGCTCGCGGAGCCGATCTCCTGCATCGTCTCGGCGTTCCGTACAAACTACCACCACGACTTCGGCTCGCACGTGCACGAGATGGGCATCCAGGCCGGCGGTACGATGCTGCTGCTGGCGGGCTGTGGCGCGATGGGCCTTGGCTGCATCGACATCGCGTGCCACTCGCCCGAGAAGCGTCCGCGCCGCCTCGTCGTCACCGATGTGGACGACGGGCGCCTCGCCCGTGCTGCGCAGATGTTCGGCCTGGTTTATGCAGACGGAAAGGCGGACGGCGCTGTGAATGGCGTCGATCTCCATTTCGTCAACACGCGCGATGCGGCCGATCCTGTCGCCCTGTTGAAGAGCTATAATCTGAAGGACGAAGGCGGCGCCGGCGCCGTGACGTCCACGGGCGGCGGCTACGATGACATCTTCCTCTTCGCGGCGGTGCCGGCGCTGATCACGCAGTGCTCCGACCTCCTGAGCTTCGGCGGCTGCCTCAACTTCTTCGCCGGCCCGACGAACCAGCAGCTGTCGGCATCCTTCAACTTCTACAACATCCACTACATGAACCACCACATCGTCGCCAATTCGGGCGGAGACGTGAAGGACATGTCCGACTCCGTCGACTGGATCGGCAAGGGCTATCTTCATCCCGAGGTGATGATCACGCACGTGGGCGGACTCGACAGCGCCTTCGGGGCCACGCTTGACCTCCTCAAGGTCCCCGGCGGCAAGCGTCTTGTCTATACGCACGTGAAGATGCCGATGACCGCCATCTCCGACTTCGCGAAGCTGGGCGAGACGGATCCGTTCTACGCGGAGCTCGACCGTCTCTGCACGGCGAACAAGGGTCTCTGGTGCAAGGCGGCCGAGGACTACCTGCTCGCCCATGCGCCGAAGCTCGAGATCGGCGAGCCGAAGGAGCTCGTGAAGGAGCGGGTCATCCGGATTGGGTGATTGTGGGATTGAGAGATTGTGAAATTGTGAGAGTGACTGGAAGGATGCGATAGATGAAGAAGGTTTTGGTGCTGGCGTTGTTTCCGTTTGCCGCGCTTGCGTTTCGTCCCCCGGCGGTTCCGCTGGTGCAGTGCGATCCCTTCTTCAGCGTGTGGAGCGCGGGCGACCGGCTCACGGATGTGGAGACGACGCACTGGGCGGGCGCGAAGCAGCCGATCTCGGTGACGCTGGAGGCGGATGGAAAGACCTACCGTCTCTGCGGGGTCGAGCCCGCGTCCGTGCCGGCATTGCCGCAGACGGGGGGCGAGGTGCGTTCGACGCAGACAGCCTACACCTTTGCGGAGGGTGAGCTCAAGGTCACGCTGACGTGGTCCACGCCGAAGCTCCCCGAAGACCTCGAGGTCTTCTCGCGTCCCGTCACCTACGTGACGGCTCGCGTGACGGGCGCGAAGAGCTGGAAAATCAACGCCGCGATCTCTTCGGCGCTTGCGACAAACGACGATAAGGCGCTGATGGTCACGAACACGTGCACCGTCGCGGATCTGCCGGCGGTATCCATTGGACGCAGGGACCAGACGCCGCTCTCCAGGAGTGGGGACCGCGTGCGCTGCGATTGGGGCTACGCATGGCTTGTGGGGCCCTCCGATGTCCTGGATGGCGAAGCGCACTTTCTCCTCGCCTATGACGATGTGAAGTCGATCCAGTTCTTCGGCGACGACCTCCCCGCCTGGTGGCGCCGCAACGGTCTCTCCTTCGAGGCGATGCTCGAGAAGGCCGAGGCCGACCGCGTGGCGCTGCTCAGGAAACTGGACGCCTTCGACGCGGAGTTCTCCGCGGACCTGCTCAAGCTTGGCGGGGAGGACTATGCGCGTCTCGGCGCGCTCGCGTACCGCCAGAGCTTCGCCGCCTGCAAGCTGGTGGCGGACAAGAACAATCAACCTCTCTACTTCTCGAAGGAGAACGCGTCCAACGGCTGCATCGGCACGGTCGACGTCTTCTATCCGCAGTTCCCCCATCTGCTGCTCATGAGTCCCACGCTCGCCCGTGCGACGCTGGCGCCGATTCTGATCTACGCCTCGCACCCCCGGTGGCCGTGGCCCTTCGCCCCGCATGACGTGGGGCAGTACCCGCTCGCCAACAAGCAACGCTACGCCGGTGGCGAGACGGGCAAGGACGAGACGAAGCTGATGCCGGTTGAGGAATGCGGCAACATGCTCGTCTGCCTCGGCGCGCTCGCCCACATGGAAGGCAACGCGGACTTCGCAGGCGGCTGGTGGCCGACGGTGACGAAGTGGGCCGAGTACCTCACGAAGTTTGGATTCGATCCCGGCAACCAGCTCTGCACCGACGACTTCGCGGGACACCTCGCCCACAACGCGAACCTCGC
>JAUNMP010000071.1 GCA_030537465.1 bacterium | reverse complement strand
CGCCGTCAGGCGGACGGACAAGCCGTCAACGCCGAGGTTTTGCAATTACCTCAATCCATTCGCCCTTTCGTCATGCACAATGTCACGCTCGTTTTATCTTCCATATCCTTTCTGCGGTTATGATACAATATTGGCATGCTTAACGGTTTCGAAAATGACGAATTCAGCGCGGCCATCGAGTAGCCGGACGCACATATCTGATGATCAGTGCCCTGATACGATTCTACATCTGGCTTCCGTGGCTCGCCTTTGCAGTCTCGGTGGCGGCGTTCGTGTTGCCGGCCCGGCTCCGCCTGCGGGCGAAGATCATCTGGATTCTCGTCCTCGCCCTCTGCAGCGCCAAGTTCATCGTCTTCTCCACCTGGGGGAAGAGTCCCTACTACCCCGAGCTTCCGCTCGCCGTCGTCCTTGGCTGGACGACCGCCAGTCTCGCGGTGGCGATCCTCGCCGTGCTGAGCCTTGTCTGCTGGGTCCGCAGAGGGCGTGAGATCGTCCTTCCGACGCTTGCCGCCGTTTTGGCGATTGGCGGACTCTGGAGTGGCATCCACTCCCCGGGCGTTCGGAAGGTCGAACTGACGTTCCCCAACCTTCCCGCCGCCCTCGAGGGATACCGGATCGTCCAGATCTCCGACATCCACGCCTCCTACTGCATGCGGCGCGAGCGAACCCAGGACATCGTCGAGGCCGCGAACGCGTGCGCGCCCGATCTCATCTGCCTGACCGGCGATCTGGTGGATGGTTCACCCGAGAAGGTCGGCGCCTTTCTGGAACCGATCAAGGACCTTCACGCGAAGGACGGCGTCTGGGCGATCACGGGCAACCACGAGTACTTCGAGAACCTCAATCCTCACGGCCCCTGGCAGGCGCTCTACGACGAATGGGGCATCCGTTTTCTCGCCAACACCTGCATCTACCCGAAACCCGGCCTGGCGGTGGCTGGCGTAAACGACCCGCAGGTCGAGCGTCGGAAGGAGCCCCAGGACGATCCTTTCTTCCGCAGGCCTGATGTCGCACAGGCCTTTGCCACCGCCACCAACGGGGAATTCCGCGTCCTGCTGGACCACCGCCCCACCAATGCCCGCGCCAACTTCGAACAGCACGGTGTCGATCTGCAGCTCTCGGGCCATTCCCACGGCGGGAGTCTGCCGCTGATCGCCTCGTTGATCGCGAAGGACTGCGATGGTTATGTGAGCGGACTCTACCGCTTCGGCAACCGCGTGCTCTATGTGAACAACGGCGCCGGGCAGACGGCGGCCTTCCCCTTCCGGTTCTTCACACCGTCGGAGATCACCTGCTTCACGCTGAGACGGCGTGCCGACTAGCGCTTCTTCTTCGCGGTCGGAATCGGGATCTCAACATTGACGCCGGGATTCGACGCTCGCTCGCGGATGCGGGCGGAATAGGCTTCGCTGTAGGGCACACCGGTTGCGGCCTTGTCGGAGCGGCCGTTGTAGCGCTGGAGCGCACGCGGCCAGCCATCGAAGGCGCCATCGGGACGGTTCGCGGCGGGTTGTCCCGAAACCCCGAAGCCCTTGCGGACGAGCAGCATAAGCCCCGCCTTGAGGTTCTTGGCACCGGAGCCCTCATTGCAGCGGCGAGGCTGCTTGAGGCCAAGGTACTTCTTGTAGGGATTCCAGTCGCCCGGCACGTTCACCTGTAGCGGATCGTGCTTCCAGGCCGTGCGGGACTTCAGGTCGCCGCCCCCCGTCTCCTGGATCATATGAGCCTTGACCTGAGCGGGTGTGAGATCTCCGATGCCGGAGGCCTGTCCCGCCGTGGAACCAGCGTACTTGCTGCGGTTCTTGTTGAACTCCTCGCAGAACTGACGAATCTGCGCATCGTACTGCTGATAACGCGGATCTTCGAACCCCTTGAACACGGGCACGCCCTTTGCCGTCTTGGCGGCAGAGAGCGGAATCGCCTTCGCACGAGGAGCTGCGGAGGTCTGGGAGTCCTGAGGCTCTTCGGCGGAGGGCTCCGGGGCCGACTCCTCCTCGGCCTGGGATTCGCCCACACGCACCGCATCCTCATTCTCGCCCGAAAAGAGGAACGTCAGGGTCACTGGAACGATCGCGAGCAGGCCAAGAACAATGAAGATCGTAGCGTTCTTCTTCACGCGAACTTCCTTTCCAGATAACGGACAACGCGATCGACGATCCAGTTCATCAGGCAGTAGGCCGCCGCGACGGAAAGAAGAGGTCCAAACGCCGCGAGAGTGCGTCCGCAGACGATGTCGGCCGCCATCGTGAGATCACAGACGCCGATGGCGCCCACCACGGACGTCCACTGCATCAGCTCGACCAGCTTCACGCGCGATACAGGCAGCCAGTACCTGAGGCCATCGCCGACCGGCACGAGGAACGCGGCCAACCAGAACGAGAACGCCACCACGGCAACCGTCCACATCGAAGCGGACGTGAGGATTGCACAGCTGACGGTGAGAATCACGACCGGCGGCGGCAGCAGACGAACCACTTCCTGGATGGTGTCGATCACGCTCTTGACCGGAGCCGGCACATGGCGGTTGATCCAGCGGATGACCCACGCGAAGCCGAAGCCGAACACCGCGGAGAGGAACGTGAGCGCCAGCGTCGTGAAGAAGCCCACGACAAACAGACGCACGCGGGGATCCTTGATCAGCACCTTGGTGAATCCCAATCGCTTGGAGCCCAGCATCATGCCGGAGGCATCGCCGCTGCGCACGAGCACCTTCGTATCGGAATCAAAATAGGAATCGGAAACCAGAACGCCCTTCTCGACTTCGTTCGCGTTGTAGTCGTCGATTACGATGTCAAGGTCACCCGCGGCCAATTCCTCAAGGATGCCATCGTCGGGTCGGCAGACGATCTGCGGCTTCAGATGCATCATCTTCGCGAATCGGCGAATGAACTCCATGTCGAAGCCGACCAGCTCCCCGGAGTCGTCATAGAAGGAAGAAGGTTCCTCCGTGCCGCTCGTGCCGATCTTCAGCACGCCCTCGGACCCGTCCGGCTCCTCGATCTTGGGCATCGGCACGTAGACGTCACTCTGGCACCAGCGCAGGAACATGTCATCGTAGAGGCCGCTCTTCCGGTAGTGCTTGATGAAGCCGTTGAGCATCGGCACCAGATCGGGACGCTTCCCCGAGACAAGCACCACGCCAGGGGCTCGCGCGATGGGCTCTTCCAGCATCTTGAGGCGGTGAGGATAGGCCCGAAGCGCGACGTTGAGCACGTGTTCGTTGTAGACGAACCCCTCGATCTTGCCGGCCAGCAGCGCCATGAACGCGTCGTCGAACTCTTTGAATCCGACGATCTGCGCCCGCGGGAACTCCTTGCGGGACACGGCTTCGGAATCATAGCCGGAAAGCACGCCGATCCGGCAGTCCTGGCGATTCAGCTCGTCAGGGCTCTTGAAATCGTCCGGACGCTCATAGGCCCCCGCGCTCACAAGATGCGCAATCGACAACGCGACTGCGGCCGCCACCGCGACGCCAATGATTTTTCTAGTGCTCAGCATATGTTCCTTTCAATTAAGAATCGACGAGTCCGATGAGGGGTTCGACCCCGCACTCACTTGCTGCCGTAGCTGATTACGCAGAAGGAGACCAGGAGCACGAGGATGCCCAGCGCCAGGGCGCCCTTCGTCTTCGCGCCCGTCCCCTTCCACTCGCCCATGAAGAGACCGAGGAGGGAGGAGAAAAAGATCGAGCTGCCCATCACCACGGCGAAGCCGATGTACTTCAGGTCGCCCATCTGCGGCTCACCGACCTTCTGGCAGGCGAACTGGCAGGCCCAGATGACGCCCGCAAGACCCGCCAGGACGATGGCCGCGAAATTGCCACCGAACATCTTGCCGTAGTCGCCGAAGCTGCCGTTCTTCTTGTTCTGCCACAGGCACCACGCAACGTTGACGATGAGACCGCCCCAGAGCACGACCATCAACACCGGCATGCCGCACCACGCCGCAGGCGTACCGGCCTCCTTGGCCGCCGCCTCAAGGGCGCCGCCGCTCTGGAGACCGAAGTTCATGCCTGCGGAGGCGATGCCGGAGAAGAGCGCCACGAGCATGCCCTTCTTGAAGTCGAATTCGGCGACGGCGGCCTTCTTCTGCTCCTCCGTGAGCTCGCCCTCCTTGAACTTGCCGGCGAGACCGACCAGCGCAATGCCGAGGAGCGAACCGACGACGCCCGCGAGCACCGTGCACGCCCCCGCGTCCTTCACGAGATCGCCCGCGTGGCCCGTCACGATCGGCGGGATGAGCGTACCCGTCGCCGAGCAGAGGCCGCAGCCAATCGCGAGCCCCAGGCCAATGCCGAGGTAGCGGATCATCAGTCCCCAGGTCAAACCGCCCAGACCCCAGAGCGCGCCGAAACCGATGCACTGCGCCAGCACGGCGGGCTTCGCGCCACCAATGACCTTGAAGCACGCAGGGCAGGTCGCCAGTCCCAGAATCAGCGGGAACACCAGCAGACCCGCAAGCGCGTAGAACAGCCAATAGCTCTCGTACTGCACGTTCTTGATCTTGCGGAACGGCACCGCGAAGACGGCGCCGGCAAGGCCGCCGAGTGCGAAGATGAGCGATCCGATCATGGGATTGGCAGATGTTGTCTCAGGCATGTTTTTCTCCTTTTCGATTCAAATCAAATCGGGTGGCACACGGCGACGCTTACATCACCAGATCGCCGATGAGCATGATCTTCGCCGGCCAGAACTTCGTGCCCTGGTACTTCGGCTGGGAAAGCTCTCCCTCCGGATCCTTCAGACGGAAGGCCACGGACTGACGCGAGGGCTGATCCTTGTCCACCTCGATCTCGACCTCGTGGATTCCGTCCTCCCCGTTGAACACGTTGAGCGTCGCGATGCGGTGGTAGGTGCAGTAGCTGTCGAAGCGGGGAATCGGGCGCTTGTTGCGCTTGCCGTCCACCGTGACCCAGAGCTGTCCGCCATCAGGACCCAGCAGATCGTAGATCATGCAGCAGGTGCCCTTGAACTTGAACTTCAGCTTGTCGCCCGGCTCGCCGGCGTACCAGATGTCGCCCATGCGGTTCGAGAAGGCCTTCATCTTGCCGTCGTTGTCCGGCAGCTTGCGCCAGGATCCCGACAGCATCTCCGGGTGGACCGGCACCATCTTCGCCGCGATCATGTTGTCCGGAACAAAAGGATTGAGCAGCTGGTTGAGGTGGTCGACCGGCTTCGAGTCCTTCATCTGCTCGAAACCCGCGATGATCGACTTCAGATAGAAGCCGTGCCCCGGCATCGCCGGATGCACACCGTCCTTCGCGAAGAGGATCTTGCCCTCCTTGGCGAGCTTCTCGGAGATGACCTTGTCGCGCGCCGGCGTCTCGACCGGCACCGCCGTCTCCTTCTCCGCGTCCTTCATGTTCATCACAAGACGACCGGCCTTGACCTCGGCCGCGACGCGCGGACCGAAACCGATGGACGGAATGCCGTAGTGGTCGGCCAACTGCTCCATGGCGCTTGCGGCCCGCGGACACAGTCCCTTCCCGTAGTCGCCCATCATCGAGTGCGTGATGGTGTAGGTGAAGATGATGTCCGTCGTCGCGTTCTTCCGCCAGGTCTGGCGCACAATGCCCTCCATCGACCGCCAGATGGCCTCGGGCTGGGCGGACCCATCGTTGGTGGCGAACTCGACGAAAAGCAGGTCAGGCTTGTACTGCAAGGCATCGTGCGCCAGGCGGAATACGCCGAGATTGGACCCCGTGCCGCCAATGGCCGCGTGGACTTCCTTGAACTTGACGTTCGGGTAGGTCTTCTGCAGCCATTCGGTCGTGAGATTCCGCCAGCCGTTCATCGCCGTGATCGAACCACCCAGATAGGCGACGACGATTTCCTTCTTCCCCTCGCGGATCTTCTTGAGGAAATTGCCCACGCCGTCACGGGCATGCACCTCTTCCGCCTTGACCTGTCCCTTGTACACAGGCTTCTCGGCCCACAGAACACCAGCCACCAGCGCGGCCGCCAACGCCAACATCGTCTTCCTCATATCGCCCTTCCCTTTTTATGTGAACATATCGGATGATGCTTGAAATTTACGTTCAGATTCTCTCGTCCTCGTTGAAGAGAGGCGTGGAGAAATAGCGTTCCGCCGTGTCCGGCAGAATCGTCACCACGGTCTTGCCCGGTCCCAGGCGCTTCGCGAGCTTGAGCGCGGCGAAAACATTCGTGCCTGCCGAAATGCCCACCATCAGACCTTCCTTCCGCGCAAGGTCGCGCGAGGTCTGAAGCGCCTGCTCGTCCGTGACCACGCAGATGTGCGAATAGATCTGCGTGTTGAGATTGTCGGGGATGAGACCGTCGCCGATTCCCATCTGAAGATGCGTTCCCACCGTGCCCCCGGCGAGGATCGCCGCGTTCTTCGGCTCGACCGCCCAGATCTCGATGCTGGGATTCAGGGCCTTCAGCACCTCGCCGATGCCGCTCAGCGTGCCACCCGTGCCCACACCCGAGCAGAAGCCGTGGATCGGACGCGCCGCCTGCTCCACGATCTCAAGCGCCGTATGGTGACGATGCACCGCAGGATTCGCGGGATTCGAGAACTGCTCCGGCACGTAGACGCGGGGATTCTCCTGCGCCATCCGCTGCGCGATGTTCGCGCACTCGGCGATGGCGTCGCCGATGTTGCCCGCGTCGTGCACCAATACGACGCGCGCGCCGTAGTGCTGCACGAGCTTCCGCCGCTCTTCGCTCACGCTGTCGGGCATCACGATCACCGTCTCGTAGCCCTTCACCGCGCCGATGAGGGCGAGACCAATGCCCTGATTTCCGCTGGTCGGCTCGACGATGATGGAATCCGGCTTCAGCAGTCCCTTGCGCTCGGCCGCCTCGATCATGTTCAGCGCCGTGCGCGTCTTGATGGAACCACCCACATTGAGCGCCTCGAACTTGACCAGGACTTCCGCACTGTCCGCATCCACCATCCGATTCAGGCGAATCAGCGGCGTGTGCCCGATGGCCTCAAGTACCGTATTGCAGATCATCTACTTCCATTCCTTCCAAATTGAAGAGGAATTATACCATAAATCAGGGGATGAGTTCGTAGCGGGGAAGACGCTTCAGCGGAACTTCCACCAGGGCGATCTTCTTGGGCCCGACGTGCTCCTCGCCCAGATCATCCCTCCACCGGCCGACGGGGAGTTCGACGACCACGGAGTCGTCCTCCGCCGTCACGGGAGCCACCAACCACTTCGACCCCAGCATGAACTGGGTCATCGGACGCGCAAAGCCCGCGTTCGGGAACTCGTACTCCATCGTCCGCACGATCGGCTCGCCCGTCTTCGCCGCATGGCGGGCCAGATCGAGGATGTACGGCCCGAACTGCACATGCAGCTCCGCGAAGACCTTGCAGATTTCCTGGTTCTCCTTCGAGAGGTAGCGCCACGGCGCCGCCGAGAACTGCATCATCGGATGGAGCGCCGCCAGCGCGCAGGAGCGCACGAAGAGCCGTTCGCTGAAGAAGCCTCCCGGACGGTACGTCGTCGCCTCGCCGCCGCCCACCATGTCCGCCACCACATACGGCGACCCCAGCAGGCCCGCCGCCTGCATCATGCCGCTCACGTGCTGCACGGCGTCCCATCTGTGGTGGACGTCGGGGAGACGCTGCATCACCGGCATGCCACCCGTCTTGTAGCCCACGCGGTATTCGTTGTAGGGGAACTTCTCGGCGCCGACGCGGATGTAGTCGTGCACCCAGTCGATGGACCGCTTTTCGGGATCATGGTAGCGGAGCGTGGGCTCCATCAGTCCAACGTCGCCCGCATCCCACTTGAAGCCGTCGATGCCATACTCGGCCGCGAACTTCTGGAGCGTCTCGACGTAGTCGTTCCAGCCCGGCTCGTAGGTGAGGTCCCACACGCAGCTGATGCCGCTCCACCACCACTTCACACCGGCCCTCTTGCCCTTTGTCGCCTTGTCGTAGGCGAGGACGTCCTTGCCCTCGATCATGTAGCCCTTGCCATGGCGCAGCAGCTTGTACTCGCGGCTGTCGGGGCTCACGAACGCCGCCGTCCAAATCATCGACTTCCAGCCCTTCTCGCGAATCCGTGCGAACATGCCCTTGGGGTCCGGGAAGTCGCGCGCATAGAACGTATAGCTGCCCTGGTAGGGATACCAGCCGCCATCCATCAGATAGACTCCGCACGGGAATCCGCTCTTCGCGAGCGCCTCCGTGTAGGCGTCCACGCTCTTCTGGGTCATCCCCTGGATGGCGATCTCAATCCAGTTGTTCCACTGCGGCAGCGTAAAGAGCAGCTCCGCCGGCGTCTTGCCGTTGAACGGGAAATGCTTCGCCGACGCGACGAGATAGGCCTCCTTCAGCGACTTGCCGGCTACGACCGGCTCGACCTTCTCCGTCTTCGAGGAAATGTAGAGCACGTCATTCGTGAACGCGTAGACAAACGGCTTGTCGCTCCACACGTAGCGCCCCGCGCTCGACACGAAGAACGGCGCCGTCACGCCACCCGCCCACTGCAGATCCACGGGTCTGCGGGTGTTGCCATAGGGCATCTCCCAGCCCTTCTCCAGAATGCCGCCCCACCACTTCTCGCCCGGAAGCGGCTCAACAACCGTACGATAGTCCGCAAAAACACCCGCGCCAATCACGGCGACCATGAGAAGTGAGAGATTTTTCATACGCGTATTGTCCCAAATCCCGTTTCGACAGTCAATCCCGTTCGGCATTTGCTATACTACCCATCGACATGATTGGAATCTCAAAACTCTATTTCGGCACGATCGAGGAATCGGACAAGCTCCGCTACCGCAAAGGCGTCCACCGCCGTCCCGTGGTGGTGTGGAACTGCACGCCCGCCTGCAACCTCGCCTGTTCGCACTGCTACGCGGCGTATGCTGGCGAACAGAAGGTCCTCTCGACGGACCAGGCGCTCGCCGTGATCGACGACCTCGCCGCCTTCGGCGTCCCCGTCATCCTCTTCTCCGGCGGCGAACCCTTCTCGCGCCCGGACATCCGCCAGCTCGCGGAATACGCGAAATCAAGGGGAATCCGCGTCACCTTCTCGACAAACGGCACCCTGATCGACGACGGCTGGGCGGACTGGATCCGCGACCTCGGCGTCTCCTATGTTGGCATCTCCATCGACGGCACCGAGCAGATCCACGACACGTTCCGCCGCCATCCCGGCGCCTACCGGAAATCCCTCGCGGCCATCCGCCGCCTGCGCGACCGCAACGTCAAGGTCGGTCTGCGCGTCACCATGACGCGCGACAACGTCGCCGCGATTCCCGCCATCTTCGACCTCATGCGCGCCGAACGCGTGCCGCGCATCTGCCTCTACCACCTCGTCTACACCGGCCGTGGCAAGGAGATCGCCGCAACGGACCTCGACCACGCCGAGGAGCGCGCCGCGCTCGACACCATCGTCGCCGAGACGAGGAAGTGCTTCGACGCGGGCTTCCCCGTGGAGGTTCTGACGGTGGACAACCACTGCGACGGTCTCGCCCTCTACCTCAAGATGAAGGCCGAGGGACATCCCAACGCCGACAAGACGCTGGAACTGCTCACCCTCAACGGCGGCAACTCGTCCGGCGAGGGCATTGGCTGCATTTCCTGGGACGGCACGGTCTATCCGGACCAGTTCTGGCGCAACCACCCCGTCGGCAACGTCCTCGAGAAGCCCTTCTCGCAGATCTGGGGCTGTCCGGAACCCGGTTCGCTCCTCGATCTCATGCGGCACAAGAAGGAACTCGTCAAGGGACGCTGCCGGCACTGCCGCTGGCTCGAGCAGTGCGGCGGCAACTTCCGCGCCCGCGGCGAAGCCGTCACGGGCGATCTCTGGGGCGAAGACCCCACTTGCTATCTAACCGACGCGGAAATCGCCTGATTCCTCAGGCGATCGCGTCGACGAGCGGCTTGAGCTCGGGGCAGTCGATGGCCTCGACGGCGCCACGGTCGACGTGGGATGCGTAGTCGGGGTTGATCGGCAGACGGCACGCAATCTCGATGCCGTGCTTGGCGGCCAGCTCGTCAACACGGCTCTTGCCGAAGATCTCGAGCTTCTTGCCGCAGTCGGGGCAGGTGAAGTAGCTCATGTTCTCGACGAGGCCAAGAACCTTCTTCTCCAGCATCTCCGTCATGCGGACGCTCTTCTCGACGATCATGCCGACGAGCTCCTGCGGCGAGGCGACGATCACGACGCCGTCGACGGGCAGGCTCTGGAACACCGTGAGCGGCACGTCGCCGGTCCCCGGGGGCATGTCGACGAACATCACGTCGATGTCATCCCAGTAGACGTCCGTCCAGAACTGCTTCACCGCGCCCGCAATCACCGGACCACGCCAGACGACGGGCTCGTTCGGGTTCTCGACGAGCAGATTGAGGGACATCACGCTGACGCCGCCGGAGGAGACGCACGGCAGGATGCCGTTCTCGCTGTTCAGCGTGCCGCCGGTGATGCCGAAGGCCTTCGGGATGGAGGGGCCCGTGATGTCCGCGTCGAGAATCGCGACCTTGAGTCCGCGCTTCGCGGTCGCGGCCGCGAGCAGGGACGTGACGAGGCTCTTGCCCACGCCGCCCTTTCCGCTCGCCACGGCAATCACCTTGCCGACGCGGGACCACTGGTTCAGCTTCGCCGAAAAATCGGGCTTGTCCTTGCGCTCCGAACACTTGCTGCTGCAGCTGCTGCAGTCGTGGGAACAACCTTCCGCCATTTGAAACCTTCTTTCTGGAAATCAATAGATGAACAGCATTTCGCGGTACTTCGGCAGCGGCCAGCGCCCGTCGTCCACGAGATATTCGAGCGCGTCGACCGTCCGGCGGAGATCCGCCATCGTCGCGAGCTGGTCGGCCGTCGTGCCGCGTGCCAGCGCCTTGTCGAGCTTCTCGCACTTGACGTGCAGATCGTCGAGGCCGGCGCCCAGCTTGAGCGAGAGGGCCTTGAGCCCGGTGACGCCGACCTTGAGTCCGTCCTTCTTCGCGAGGGAGATCGCCGTCGCGAGCTTGGAGAACTCGTCCGCGACCACGGGACGGATCATCGACCGCGCGATTTCGAGGGCGACGCCACCTTCGATGCGGATGCGGCGCTGGTAGTCCTCAAGCGCGATCTCGTAGCGGCTCGCGAGCTCAGTCTTCGTGAGCACGCCGTACTTCTCGAAGATGGCCTGGTTGGCGGGCACGCGCAGCGGCTCGATCGCCGCGGGCGTGTCGGCGAGGTTCGGCAGGCCGCGCTTCGCGGCCTCCTTCGGCCAGTCCGCCGAGTAGCCGTCGCCGCTGAAGAGCACGCGCTTGTGCTTGCGGATGAGGCGCTGGAGCAGCGTCTGGAGATTCGCGTTGAAGTCACCCGGCATCGCCTCGATCTTGTCGGAGATGGCGTCCATGGACTCCGCGACGATGGTGTTGAGCACCATCTGGTTCATCGCGCAGTTCTGGGAGGAGCCAGGGGCGCGGAACTCGAACTTGTTGCCCGTGAAGGCGAACGGCGAGGTGCGGTTGCGGTCCGTCGTATCCGCCGGCAGGGGCGGAAGCGTGTCCACGCCGATCTTGAGCTTGGCGCGTCCGGACTTCTTCTCGGCCTTGCCCGTCTCGATCTCGCGCATCACGGCGGAGAGTTCGTCGCCGAGGAAGATGGAGATGATCGCGGGCGGCGCCTCGTTCGCGCCGAGTCGGTGATCGTTGCCGGCGCCGGCGGTCGTCGCGCGCAGAAGGTCCGCGTGGAGGTCGATTGCGCGGATCACGGCGGAGAGCACCGTGAGGAAGATCGCGTTCTCCTTCGGATTCGACCCGGGATTGAGGAGGTTGCGTCCGCCGTAGGCGAGGGACCAGTTGCAGTGCTTGCCGCTGCCGTTGACGCCCTCGAAGGGCTTCTCGTGCAGCAGACAGACGAGCCCGTTGCGCTCGGCCGTCTGGCGCAGCGTCTCCATGATGAGCATGTTGTGGTCGACGGCGAGGTTGAGGTCCTCAAACGTCGGCGCAAGCTCGAACTGGGCGGGCGCGACCTCGTTGTGGCGCGTCTTCGCGGGGATGCCGAGCTTCCAGAGACGGTCCTCGACCTCGTTCATGAACTTGAGGATGCGGGGACGGATCGATCCGAAATAGTGGTCGTCGAGCTGCTGGTGCTTCGCCGGGGCCGCGCCGTAGACGGTGCGGCCGGTCTGGAGCAGGTCGGGGCGCTGCAGGTAGAACCCGCGGTCGACGAGGAAGTACTCCTGCTCGGCGCCGAGGGTCACGGACATGTGCTCGTCGGCGAGCCCGAAGTGGGAGAGGAGGCGCTTCGTCGCCTTGTTCAGCGCCTGGACGGACCGCAGCAGCGGCGTCTTCGAGTCGAGCGCCTCGCCCGTGTAGGAGCAGAACACCGTGGGGATGCAGAGCGTCGCGCCGTTCGCATGGCGCTTGATGAACGCGGGGCTCGTGGGATCCCAGCTCGTGTAGCCACGCGCCTCGAAGGTGGAGCGCAGTCCGCCCGAGGGGAAGCTCGAGGCGTCCGTCTCGCCGCCGATGAGATTCTTCCCGCTGAATTTCTGAACCGCCTGCGCCGGACCCGCCGGCTCCAGGAAGGCGTCGTGCTTCTCGGCCGTGCCCCCCGTGAGCGGCTGGAACCAGTGCGTGAAGTGCGTGGCGCCCTTCGCGAGGGCCCACTCCTTCATCGCGCGGGCGACGTTGTCCGCAATGGAGGGGTCGAGGGGCTTGCCGTCGTTCACGGTGGCAAGCAGCTTCGCGGCCGTCGCCTTGGGAAGGTACTGTCGAATCTGCTTCTCTCCGAAGACGTCGTCGCCGTACGTCTCGATGGACGTGTCGGCGGGCAGGGACGCCAGAGGCGCCTCGGGGATGTTGGCGGCGATCGAGTTGATCGCATGGATGCGGTTGTTCAGATTCATAGGGGCGAATAGTATACACCAATCCGCGAAAAGATGGTAGGGGCACCCGTGATGACGGATTCAACAAGTCCCCTACCACGCGGAGCCGATCCTACCGATGGAGCAGCTGCGCCGTCTCCACGAGGCGGATGAACTCGGCCCGGTAGCCATTTTCATCTGCTCCTTTGGCGCCGCGGGCGCGATCGAGGATGGCGTCGAAGGACGCATCCGCCTTGAATTTGGAATCTTCGATCAGCAGCGCGAACTCCGCGACCGCGCTCGCGAAACGATAGTCCTCCGAGGGTCCTTCCGCACGAATGACGTCCACCGACCGCACGGGATACTCCAGCTTGCGGCTCGCGTCGCCCTGCGGGTCCTTATAGCGCAGCTTCACCGTCAACAGCTCGTCGCTGGAAACGGAAACGGTGGTTTGATACTTGAGCGGATCCGTCGACGGGACAGTGCCGGTGACTCCTGCCGGCACAATCTCGTAGAACGCCGTCATGGAGTGTCCACTCCCCGTCTCGCCGCCGTCCTTCTTGTCGTCGTTGAAGTCCTGCGCGGCGAGTTTCCGGCACTCGTAGCCAAGCAGCCGGTACGACGAGACCTGCGCAGGATTGAACTCCAGCTGCAGCTTGACGTCCTTCGCGACCGTGAACATCGTCCCGCCGAACTCGGACATCAGCACCTTCTTCGCCTCCTGCAGATTGTCGATGAACGCGTAGTTCCCCTTCCCCGCCGTGGAGAGACGCTTCATCGTGGCGTCCTGATAGTTGCCACACCCCACGCCGAGCACGGTGAGGAAGATTCCGTTTCCACGCTGCTCCCGAATGAGGCGCTCCGTCTCCCGGGGACCGCTGGGCCCCACATTGAAGTCCCCATCGGAAATCAGAACGACGCGGTTGTTCGCCTTCGGATCGAAGTGCTTCTTCGCCTGGTCGTAGGCGAGCTGGATGCCCGCGCCACCATGGGTCCAGCCCCCGCATTCAAGGGCTTCGACTGCGGCGAGGATCTGGACCTTCCGCCTCCCCGCCGTGGACGCCATGTGCAGCTTCGCGTCGCCGGCATAGGTGACGATGGCGACATGGTCGTCGTCCCGAAGCTGTTCCACCAGCATCCGAATGGCCTTCTTCATCATTCCGAAGGAATCGCTCATCGAGCCGGAGACGTCCAGCAGAAAGACGAGATTCGAGGCCGGAAGATTCTCAGTCGGAATCCGTCTGGCCTGTACGCCCACGCGAAGCAGCTGGTGGGATTCCGCCCACGGACATGTCGACAACTCGCAGTTCACGGCGACCGGAGCGCCGTCCGTGGGTTCGGCATATCCATAGGTGAAGTAATTGACGAACTCTTCGAGGCGGACGGAATCCTTCGGCGGAAGACGCTTCTCGTCCATGATGTACCGCCGCATCGTCGCGTAGCTTGCAGTATCCACGTCAAGCCCGAATGTCGAAAGCGGTTCACGGGTGGTCTCGACGAACTCGTTCTCATGGTATTCGGCATATCGTTCCGACCCAATGACACGGGAGGATCCCATCCACGGCACCCTCGGGCCTTCCATTCCACAGAAGCCCTCCCCCCAAAAGCCATCCAGACGCTTGAGCCGGCAAGGGTGACGTCCAAACGCCGTGGACTTCCGTTCCATCAGATAGCAAACATTCATCTTCGCATTCTTCAGAAGCGTTGCCACGCGTCGACTCTGCGCAGTCTTCGTGAAGATCATGCGGAGGCAACCATCTTTCGGCAGTGCCGCGTCAAGGGCCGCCAGATCGGAGTTCCCCGCGAGTTGCACGGCGGCAATCGCATTGATCAGATCCATGCGGGACGTAAATTCCATCGGGGACGCCACCTCTTCGCCGAACACGACCAATTTCCAGTTCCCGTGCTCCGGTAGCTCCTCAAGCATACGGAGATGCCGTGCAGAGTTAGCCAGATGGTTCGCCCCCGCATCCCAGAGAATCCAGCCTGCGACAAACCCCCGCAACCTCCGAACGGACGGCGTCCAGCCAATATCTTCAGCCTTGATTTCAGTCTTCATCTTCGCTCTGCTCCTTTTTTTTGATTTATTTTTCGTGTACCCTTGACAGTAACCCGTGTTTCGTGACTTTAGATGGACTTGTTCGAAAACCAAAACTAAAAATTGAGTCTGAGCCACTCGCCTTTTTGCTCGAATTCATCGTTTCCCCTCTCTGCAAGTCCTCCCATAAATAGGGATTTCCGCCAGATGTCCCCGAACGCGGGATTTCACGCTCTTCAGGCATAAGTGTGGGTCTGTCCAGGTGTTCGAGGTGCCCAATTTGGTACGCAGATGCTACGCATCTGCGTACTTTATGGGGCCTTGAAAGGCGAAAGGAAACCCACACTTATACCCGAAGCCTCGGATTTCACTGCGGAACGATTCCGAGGCGAAATCCCACGTAGCCATGACAGAAGGCAAAGCAGCGCATCATATGTTGTAGACGACGGGAAATGTTCCGCAGGAAATGCTATACTTGACTTATGACAAACGAACGTGCAGATCTTGGCGACAATTCGCGTGACAACGGGCCGCTTGACGAGAACAAGCCCGTCGACATGTTGTTCATCGACGTACTGGGACCCGAATACTGGGTTGCGAACTCCGGCGTCACCCGCCGAAGCTGGGAGATTCTGCTTCTCCGCAAGGCCATGCTCGACGACCACAACTGGTCGTTGGCGGAATGCGCCGAACGCTATGGGATTTCACGTGAACGCGTCCGGCAACTCGAAGACGAGGCCGTCAAGAAGCTGCTCGCCTGGAAAGAGCAGAGGGACCGGCGCCGTACTCAAAAGCCGAGGGCAAAGAGGGGCGTCTGCAGAAGAATGCCCCCCGTGCAGGCGTTCAGCTGCTCCGAACCGCTCCTCGGAGAAGCCATGCCGATGTTCCGAAAACACAAGACCTTCGCGGAGCTCCGCGAAGGCCTGTTGGCGCGACTCGATTTCGACGCGCGCCGGTCCGAGTTCTGAATCAGAGTTCGATTGTGGCCGTCACGGGGAAGTGGTCGGACGGATAGAGGTTCGACGCAGGGCGCGTATCGGAGTGCGTCGCGTAGTCGAGCACCTTCACGCCGGGTGAGACGTAGATGTAGTCGATGCGGGGGCCGAACTTCGGCTTGCCGTCCGCACCCTTCTCCTTGCTGTTGCGCACATCGACGGGATGCTTCAGCGCCTCGGCAATCGTCATCTCCCGCTCCTGCCACTTCCAGCCCTCGAAGGTCCGCCAGGAACCCTGCGGCGGCGTCTGCGACTCATAGAGCGCGTTCTTCAGGATCTTGGAGACGGCCAGGGCGGGCTTGTCGTTCTCGCGGCAGTTGTGGTCGCCCGTGAAGACGATCGGCACGCCCGCACCGAACTTCTTCATGCGTTCGATGACCAGCAGCATGCCCTTCTCGCGTGCCTCGGCGGAAACATGGTCCGTATGGGTGTTCGCGAAGCAGAACCGCTTGCCGCTCTGACGGTCCTCCAGCAGCAGCCAGCTGCAGACGCGCGTGCAGGCGGTCTTCCAGCTCTTCGAAGCGGGCACCTCGGGCGTCTCGGAGAGCCAGAACGTCCCGCTCTTCAGCGCGGTGAAGCGGCTCTTGCGGTAGCAGACGGGCGAGGCCTCGTCGCTGATGCGGTCCTTGCCGCGGTGATCGCCCACGTAGGCGTATTCGGGAAGGTTCTCCGCCAGGTACTTCGCCTGGTCGGGGCAGACCTCCTGCATGCCGAAGACGTCAAGATCAAGCTGCTTCACGAAGGCGACGAGATCGGCCTTGCGCTCCGCCCAGGCGTTGGGCGTTCCCTTGTCGCCCGCGGAAAGGCGGATGTTGTACGTACCGACCTTGACGGCGGCAGCCTTCTCGCCCCCTGTCAGACAACCCATGCACATCGCCATTGCGGCCAGAGCCAGCACCATTGCGTTCTTCATCATCGTCTCCACAGAATCAGTCAATCACCACGTTCAGCGCGCGAAGAGTCCCGTGCGCCATTCACCAATCAACTTGGAGGAAACCTCGCGGAAGCCCAGCGCCGTGTAGGCGGCGTGGACCTCGGGATAGACCTCCTCGAGAATGCCCGAAAGAATCAGCCGGCCATCCGCGGCGACGAGCGGCGCGATTTCCGAGGCGAAGCGGACCAGTACGGGCCCGAGAACATTCGCCGCCACCACGTCGAACTGCTTGCCGCCCGTCTTGTGGACGTCAGGGAGCGTCGACTTGTTGCAGAGATCCCCGCGCACAAAGCGCACGGAATCGGCGAGACCGTTCTTCTCCGCGTTCTCGTTCGCGTTCTGCACCGCATCCGGGTCGATGTCGAACCCCGCCACGTCGCGGAAGCCCTCGAGCTTCGCCGCGATGGCGAGAATGCCGGAGCCGCAGCCGACGTCGAGGAACGAACGATCCGGGTTCTCCACGGCGAGTTCGTCGATGTACTCGAGGCAGGCGTGCGTCGTCGCGTGCTGACCCGTGCCGAAGGCCATGCCCGGATCCAGGATCAGAATCCGCTGGGTGGGATTGCCGGCCTTGAACTGGGCGACCTCCCACTCGGGGACGACGGCGAGACGGGACGAGATGATCTCCGTCTTGAAATGCTTGCGGTAGGAGAGCTTCCAGTCCTCGTCCGGAATCGTGCCCGTTTCGGGCTTCAGGTCCAGACCGACGATGGCGCCCGCGGAAGCCAGCGCCTCCGCCGCGCGCGGGGCGTCGGCGGGATCCTGGAAGAAGATCTGCATCGTGGTGAGATCGTCCTCCACGTCACGGTACGAAGACAAAATGAAATCCCCTCCATCGAACACCTCGAAGAGGGGATTCACGTACCGTTCGTCAACCGAACAGGAAACGAATGTCATTACTTGGCTTCGGCCTTCTTGGCGAGCATCTTCTTGACAACCGTCGGACGCTGAACGAGCACGCGGACGTTCTCGTCGCTCATGAGCTTGACTTCTTCCTCACCCATGCCGAACTTGACGAGACGCTGACGCTGCGCCTTGGCGCGACGAGCCTTGCCGGCCGGCGTCTTGCACGGACGAACATGAGACTCTTTACGGAGTGTACGACCTGTACCCATTTGTGACCTCTTCTTTCTTCAGAAAATTGAGCCGATATTATGCCTTTTTTCGGGGCAGAAAGCAAGCCCGAAATCGTCAAAAATGCGACGGACGGAAAATCCGCCGCATTTCACGTCCCTTTTCGGCCTTACTTGACCTCGTGGCACCAGCCATGCTTGTCGGGCAAATCGCCGTACTGGATGCCCTGGACGGTATCGTAGAGCTTCTGCAGCGTGGGATCGACCGTCTCGGGATCGGAGATCTTGATGACCTGCTTCCCACGGGTGATCTCCCAGACGGGCGTGATCACCACAGCCGTGCCGAGCGCCGCGACCGCCTTGAACTTCTTGATCTCCGTGTAGGGGACGGGACGGCACTCGACCTTTATGCCGAGGTCCGCCGCGCACTGCTTGAGGGACATGTTCGTCACCGACGGCAGAACCGAGCAGGAGTCCGGCGTCACGTACTTGCCGTCCTTGGTGATGCCTGCGAAGTTGGACGTCGCGAACTCCTCGACGTACTTGTGGCTCTTCGCATCGAGGTAGAGCTCGACCGGCCAGCCCTCGTGCTTGGCCTTCTCGTGCGCGAAGATGCCGGCCGCATAGTTGCCGCCCACCTTCACGTCGCCCATGCCGTGGGGCGCCGCACGATCCCAGTCGTCGAAGATCACCGCGCGCACCGGCTTGAGTCCGCCCTTGTAGTAGGCGCCCACCGGCATCACCATGATCATGAACGTGTACTCCTTCGCCGGGGCCACGCCGATCTGCGGGCCCGTGCCGATCAGGAGCGGACGCAGGTACATCGAGCCACCCGTGCCGTACGGCGGGATGTACTCCTTGTTCTTCTTCACGACCTTCTCGCACGCCTCGAGGAACATCTCCTCCGGAACCGGCGCCATGCAGGTGCGCACGGCCGTGCGGTACATGCGCTTCGCGTTCTCCTCGGGACGGAAGATGACGATCTTGCCGTTCTTCTGGCGGAAGCACTTGATGCCCTCGAAGCACTCCTGGCCGTAGTGGAGGCAGCTCGCGCCAATGTGCATCGTGATGTAGGGGTCCTTCACGAAGCTGGGCTTCGACCACTTGCCGTTCTTCCAGGTATAGCGGATGTGGCAGTTCACGTCGGAGAACCCGAATCCGAGCTTGCTCCATTCAATTTTCGGCGCTGCTTTCTTGGCCATGGTAAATTTTCTCCTTGTTGTGCGAATATTCTATTCCTTTTTCGCCACGCCCGCAATCAGAAAGTGACTTTGACGCGGGTCTGACAGGCAAGGCGGGGCCGCAGGCGCCGTGACGGCAATCGGCCCCTTCGCTCGTTCAGCGGAGCAGCAGCAGAGTTCCGTTGGGATCGAATGGCGACGGACGGGCCACAAACCAGGCCTTGCGCGACCCTTCGCGGTAGACGCCCGACACGCCGATGGGCGCAAGCGCCCGCTCGGCCTCGGTGAGCGCCGTGGCCGATTCATTCCAGTGAAAGGCCGAAGAGGCGTTGGCGGGTAATTGGACTGATGGGACTGATGGGACGGATAGGACCGATGGAGGCACTAGGACAGATGGGAGGGATAGGATTGATGAACCATAGGCCGGATGGGGTCTATGGGATCGATATTCCGCATACGACTGCGAATGGCTCGTGGCGGACTGAGAAAGACAACTTCAGGGCTATTGGTGATTGTGAGTCTGGAGCGCGAAGCCCCTTCTACTCAACATCCGTCCCATCGGGCCCATCGGGCCCATGATTCATAGGACATATAGGGCCCATCCATCCCATTCGCTTCCATCGGTCCTATCGGGCCCATGATTCATAGGAGGTAATTGCAAAACCTCGGCGTTGACGGCTTGTCCGTCCGCCTGAC
>JAUNMP010000347.1 GCA_030537465.1 bacterium | reverse complement strand
CCGCCAGGCGAACACCATTTGTTCCGATGTCGACATAACCTGGCGTCATCGCGTCGTAGGTTGCCCGCTGTGGCTGGAACATCAGCGTATTCATGAAGCAGACACCGATGATCTCCGCACCGACCACCACGACCAGCAGAATCCGCAACAGGCTTTTTAGGAAGTTATTCATTGTCTGGCCTCAATACGCTCGTTCGCGATCTCCCAAGAAGTCGCCCTCACAGCCCCACCGCAACTCCAACGTCCTGGTCTGTGGGAACAATGCCGGCATCAAACTCGAGTAGACGATCGTTCTGCAGGACAACCCGCAGCAGGATTCCGCACGCAGCATCCCTGACCTTCACCACCGTCATCTTCAGACCGCCCGGAACTTCCGCCCAGCAGCCTTCACGTAGGGCACTGGACACGGTCTGCCAACCTGTTCCCACCGTCGGTCTAAGCGCATATTCGGACTCCAGGTTCTTGCGTACAGTCCTGAAAGCCTCCTCGGCAGACTCCTCCGTCTCAAAGGCCTTCTCAAGCGCAATCAGCATCAGACGTTTGCTTTTCGCCGAATACCCCAATTCCATCGTCTTGAAGCCACAGTAGTCGACATCGGCGGTACACCAGAGCAGACCAACGGCATGAGTCTTATCCGCCAATTTCCCCACCCCCCTCTCAGATAAAGAGCCTGGAGACCTACAACTGCCAAAGGAATGTCCAAGGAAACATCCGTATCCACAATTCCCAAAACGGGAATATGCAGCGCCACAATGTGACGACCTAATGGTAAAACTCCCACTGCACAGAACCTCAACTCGTTCTACAGTGGGAACTGAATTCGCCGGGGCCCCATGCGCATCAACACAGACCTCCTCCGTGCCGAATACCGCAAAAGGGAGAAGCAGTCCTCCCACTCGGCCCCAGCAGAACCCGCATGTTGATTGATGCAAAAAACTCCTCATGCTCTGATTATAACATTTATCAATCATAGCTTCCCAACTATTGGTCCTTCTCGACACGCATCTCCTTGATGCGGATGTTCTGCCCGAAGACGATCGGGAACTTAGGTCCAACGATATCGTCATTCCCCCGAGCAAGCGCCGACAAGGCCACACCGTCGACAAAGACCTCCGTCCGCCCGTCCCTGAACTTGAACGAGAGCGAGAAAGACGACTTCCCCGCCGGGGCCCCACGGACCAGCTCGCCTTCGCGCTTCATTGTGTTGTAGGTGTACGGCCTCTGGATCTTGGACCATTGGACCGTATTGCCCGTTGCCAGCAGATCGACGATGAGTGCGGGAGACGTCCAGCCGTCCAGGAGCACTCCGAATCCCGAGTTCCACTCGGGCGTCACTTTCTCGAGCACCATCGTCAGCCGACAGTTGTCCGGGATGATCGGCCATGTCGACTCCAGCGAACCGAGCCGATTGCGAATCGCCCAGCATCCGTTCGTCTCCACGGTCCAGGATTCGTCCCAGCATCTCCAGAAACTCCAACGCGTGAACTTCTTCAGCACTTCGGGCATGACCGAATATCCGGACGTCCCCGATTCAAAGAGCCGATAGTCGAGGCGGACAACCTCCCCCGCCGCGTACTCCATGCCCAGGACTTCCGTCGTCTCGTTCGTCGTACCGAGGCGCGTTCTGTAGAACCTACGGAAGAGATCCTTTGCCTCCTCGAGCCGTCCGGCACGCTTGACCCTCTCCGCCGCCACGAGTTCCTCTCGTCCGCCTCCCGCAAAAGCGAGGGATATGTTCTTGATGTTCGCCGCGAACGGGAGCTTGGTGCAATAGAGCGGATCCGTCGCCTTCCGATCCCAGCCGCCGAAATCCTCAATGGCACATGCGGCCAGAGTATCCAAGTCGCCGCGCACATAGGCGGGGGCGAGCATCAGGTGGCTGGCGTCGCGCCGCAGAATGTCGGGATGGAAATCCTGGTTGCGGAAGAGCCTTGTCATCGCCAGCATGTTGGTGTAGACACGCTCGATGTCAAAGGCCTTCTCCCAGTCCTTCTCCAGTTCCTCCGAGAGCGTGTAGACGGCAATAGGTGCCCGCAGGGCCATGGACGGGTACTGACGCCCCCGTACGAAACACTCTTCAGCGAACGCAGCCAGCTTCTCCAGCGACCCACCCCATCTGGGACGGATCGTGAACTGATAGGCGGCGTAGGCGTTCGCCATATCCGGCTCGATCGCAATCGCCCGATCGAACCAGAGACGGCACTGTTCCGCGTCGCCGCGGCTGCAGTCAATCATCATCGCCGCCGAAGACGGGAGGTCGGGGCGCATCTTGTAGGCCTTCTCGAAGTGGCGCTTGGCACGCTCGATGTAGGTGTTGTACTTTTCCCAGCCCTCGTCCGTGACCGTGTAGGCCCAGCCGCCACCCCGTTCGGCCCAAGCCGTCCGGAAGTCGACCTTCCCCTCCAGCATCTCGTGCAACCACCCCTCCCTGATCACCGGGCAGTCCACCTCCACGAGCATCCGCAGATAGCTCACGTCGCCGCCGAGTCCACTTTCGGAGATGATGTCCCAGAGCGGACGCAGCTCGTCTGGCCCCCATTCCCTCGAGCGGATGAACCTCTCCAGCGCATTCGCCGCCTCGCGGTAATAGAACGACCGAGTTCCGTGCTCCCGGATGATCGTCGCCATGACCATCTTCAGCATCGGCGGCACGTCTTCGTCCCGCTTCACCTCCTGGTACACATCCATGGCCCTATGGGCGACCTCGGAATCCCGCTGCGTGGCGACCTTCCAGAAGTCGGCGAAAAGGGCCTCAATCCGCACAATAGGCCAGTCGCAGCCGCGGGCGACGAGTTTCCGAGCGCAGTCGTAGTGTGCAGGGGGATGCCTGTGGATGGCCCTGGCACGGGCATGCATCTCCTCCTTGACCAGAGCGAGTGCGTCGTCCGACCAATCCCTCCGTGGAAGCGAGCGAAGGTACTGGAATATCTCGCGCTCGTAAAGAGGTTCGACGAACTTGCGCACATAGTCCTCATGAAGAATCACGGCCCCCTCTGCCCGACATGCCATGCCAGCCACCCCTCGTTGAAGCCAGCCGACACCTCCCAGGCAGCAAAAAACGAACGGCACCAACCGAAGCATTCTTTTGTACATCACACTCTAACCCCTTTCATTCCCGGACGGCTACAGTCCGTTCCACAATCTCAACCATTCAGTGATCCCCCTGTTCGCCCAACCATTTTCTCCGCTCAAGGAGCTCCGTGCGAACATTGGGGATGTCATTAGTCAGCCTGTGTTCAATTTGGAATATGCGACACCTCAAGTCATGCCGCGTCTTGCGATAGTCAGCTCCATTAGGAATCTGCTGCAACTGCGCCTGATATTCTTTTATCAATGCTTTATCTTCTGCAATACGCCCCTCCAGTTCTCGGATCCTCGCATCGACATCTTTGACGCTGCAATAAAGCTCTCTCCCCAAATCGCGTTCCATCTTAAGCTCGGGCGTAGGCAGGGGTGTTTCGTAGGTCGAGATGAGGATATTTGACACC
>JAUNMP010000346.1 GCA_030537465.1 bacterium | reverse complement strand
TTTGTTGTGGAAGCCGTTGTTTGCGCAGGGGGCGGAGATCGACTTCGCCTGGCGCGCCTTCATCTGGGACAGCGAGGCGAACGAGAAGGCCCACGTGCATGTCGTGATAGTTGGGTTTCACGTGGAAGAGGCGGATAATGCTCGACGTATCCGAGGTGCCACGAACATGCCGCAGAAATGCCTCTACGAGGATGATGGTACGGTGGTCAGTGCTGGACACATCAATGGGTACTTGATGGACGGACCGGATGTGTTTGTCGAAAGTTCTAGCAGACCCTTGTGCGGTATGCCAAATATGGGAATCGGCAACAAGCCGATAGACGGAGGGAATTATCTTTTCAGCGAGTCCGAACGCGATGATTTTTTGAAGAGAGAACCTGGCGCTGCTAGATATTTTCGGACCTGGCTTGGATCAGAGGAGTTTATCAATGGGAAAAAGCGGTATTGCCTTTGGCTTGGCGAGGCTTCACCTGCAGAAATCCGATCTATGCCTGAGTGTGTCAAGCGAGTTCAGGCCGTTAGAGAATTTCGTCTTGCAAGCAAAAGCGAAGGTACTCGTAAGCTTGCGGATAGACCAACTCGGTTCCATGTAGAGAATTTCCCGAAAGGCAATTACTTGCTGGTACCCAAGGTGTCATCAGAACGTCGGCGATATGTGCCAATGGGATTTATCGGACCGAATGTTTTCTCGAGTGATCTTGTGATGATTGTCCATGATGCCACTTTTTTCCATTTTGGCGTCCTTACCTCATCTGTTCATATGGCATGGATGAGGGTTGTCGCAGGGCGTTTGAAATCCGATTATCGGTATTCGGCGGCAATCGTCTACAACAACTTCCCGTGGCCGGGATGTTTGAGCCGTGTAGAGATGGAGAGTTGTAGAAAGGGAGAACGAGGCGATCTCTACACCTCTACATTTCTACACGGCCAAAATGAGATTGAGAAAACGGCCCAGGCGATTCTGGATGCTCGTGCCCTCTATCCCGACTCGTCCCTGGCCGACCTCTACGACGACACATTCATGCCCCCGGAGTTGCGCAAGGCCCATCAGGCGAACGATGCGGCGGTGCTGGCGGCCTATGGTTTCAGCCCGAAGGCGACGGAGAACGAAATCGTCGCAAAGCTGTTCGAAATGTACGCGCAGCTGACGGCACCTGGCGCGACGTGATCCCGCTGGCATTCTCACGGCGATGATCCTCAGGAGAAATCTTACCGTCTCGGTAAGATTTCGGTAATCGTTCGGTAAGATTCGTTTGCTAATGTGGTGAATTGCAAACGCCCGTGGTAGGGTACGCCCGGAATCCGCACCCTGCCGACCGTTCAACGGGAAAGCGGTTTACCCGCCATACGAGGATGTCGCAGGCGAGAATTGTGTCGTTTGAAGAATTGAAAATGGAGAATGGAAAGTGGAAAACAGAAAAGGTATACTATGAACATGTTGAAGAGGTACATTCCGTTGTTGGTCGCAGGAGCCGCATTCGAGGCGATGGGCGCGCAGTCGTGCGCCACGTTGCCGATCGCCACGTACGCCGACACGGAGGTGTCGACGAACGTCCCGTTCACGGCTTGGGAGGAGTACCAGAAGCGCTTCGAGCACCGGCTGTCGTTCGAGGCGACTCCGTCCAACAACGTCCAGGTGGCGTTCGGGACCGACGCCGACGCGGACGGCGTGCTCGGTCCGGACGAGGAGCGTCTCGTCGTCGGCTGGGACTGCGGCGAGTGGTTCGTCCTCGACGCGACGAACGGCGTGCGCCTCGTCGACGCGGCCCGGCCGACCAACCGGGCGCAGACGCTGGCGTTCGTGTTCGAGACGCGTTCGGACGGCGCGGTCAAGTCGCTCTCGCTGTCCTCGGACGGCGTCGGCCTCTTCCCCTCGCTAGCGGCGACGCCACCGAAGGAACTGTACGACACGCGCTGGGACATGTTCCGTTTGACCGCCCGCGGCGTCGACGATCCGCATGCCGGGTTCCGCGTGCAGACCATTCCCTGCGGATTCTCCTTCATCTTCAGGTGACGCCATGAACGTTCTGAGACTTCTGTCGGTTCTTCTTCTCCTCTCCGTTCCCGTCCTGCTGGCCGCGGCTGTGCTCTGCCGCGCCGCCGAGAGCCGCCTCCGTCCGTTCCGGGAGCCGTTCGCGCGGTTCCTCCGGCTGCCGCGGTCCGCGCAGGTGTTCATCGCGTGCTTCGTCCTCGCCTTCGTCGTGTACGGATCGACGAAGAGCGGCGGCGCGACGAACTCCTCGCCAACCCGGACGTCCGCGCCGCGCCGCGCGTCGGTCGCGCGCGTGGAAGACGCGACCTCCGTCGCCCTGACGCAGGACCAGATCGACGCGGGGTTCGCCCTGACGCGCGTCGGGACGAACGAGACGTGGGACTTCTCCGCCCCCGACGGCGCGCACGTCCACGCCCCGTGGATCCTCCGCGGCGCGTCGGAGGACCGGTTCGAATTGAGAATGGAGAATGAAGAATGGAGAATGCCGTTCGGGACGCAGGCGGTCGACGGCCTCGTCGTGTCCTCCTCCGGCGTCGTTCTTCCGAAGTTTGTCGGCGAATCCGTCGTCCCGCGGACGCGCCTCGCGGGCCTCCATTCCCCGACGTCCATTCTTCATTCCTCATTCTCCATTCTCCATTCCTCATTCGGGCTCGTCCCGGAGGCGAACTGGGGCCTCCTGCCCGAATCCGCCCGCCCGAGCGAGGCGTGGTGGTTCGTCACGCCGTCCAACTCCGTCGTCGTCACCTGGCGGAACGCGCTTCTCGGGCGGAGCGTCGACACGGCGGCGAGCTTCCAGGTCGAGATGTTCGCGGACGGCGGTTTCGTCTACCGCTACGACCTCTCCCGCGCCGGGCTCTGGAACGGAGAGCCCGTCACGAACGTCCTCGTGGGGGCCTTCAACGGCGGGAAGGGCGAGACGCTCGACGTCGCCTCCGTCACGAACCTGACGTCCGTGTTCTGGCACGCGCTCTCGCCCGACGACACGCCGACGGGCGACCGCGACGGCGACGGCCTCTCGACCGCCGAGGAGATATTCATCCACGGGACCGACCCCGGCCTCCCCGATACGGACGGGGACGGCCTCCCCGACGGCGAGGAGATCGCGCGCGGGACGGACCCGCTCTCCCGAGACACCGACGGGGACGGCCTCCCCGACGGCTCCGACCCCGAACCGCTTCTGCCCACGTCCCTCGCCGACCTCGACGGCAACGGGCTTCCGGACGCCTACGAGGACCACTGGTTCGGCGTCTCCAACCACCTGGACCTGGCCTCCGTCACGAACCGCGACGAGACGGGCTTCACGCCCGGGACGAAGTTCCTCGCGGGCTTCGATCCCACCAACGCCGCGTCCACGGCGGTCTTCGTCTCCACAAACTCCCTCGTCTCCTGGAGGCTCTTCGACGGCTTCGCCGCCGACTGGCCCGCCGACGCCGCCACGAACCTCGTCTGGGAGCGGACGTTCGCCGTCGGCCGATCGAGCGCCTGGCAGCAGTACTTCCTCTCGG
>JAUNMP010000345.1 GCA_030537465.1 bacterium | reverse complement strand
TTATGAAACTCCGCGTGGCGGCTCCCAATGCCGCATCCAGCGTTCCGTCGTCGAGCGCGCGCTCCAGCTCGGGGACCGATTGATAGACCTTGATTGAACAAGAAATGTCCTTCTGCTCCAACCAAACTCGAAGAATGTCCGCATGCACATACTCCGCGGGTACCCCAATGCGGGCACCTTCAAGTGTCCTGGTGTTGTTGGCGAGTGGGCTTCCTTCACGGACGAACAGATAGGTACGGAAGGGGGCGAGAGGAATATGGGGGAACAACCAGCGCGCTCGACGCGAACCGCGGTAAACCGCGGCGACCATAATGTCGACCTCTCCCTTCTCAAGGCGTTTCAGCCCCCCGCTCCAGGAACAATTCACCCATTCGACGTCCCATCCGTTAACAGGTGCGACCGCGGCCGCCCAGTCCACGCACACACCCGTACGCTCACCCTTTACGTCAAATCCACAGAAACCGTCCTCCAGATAGAAGCCAACGCGGACCTTCTCCGCGTGAAGCGGGAGAACTATGGCCAGCAGAAGAGCGGCGAACGCTTGGAAGACCGTCTTCATATGGTCGACTCCCTCGACGGGCGCGGAGATGCACCCATGGTGTCGAGAAGTCCCTGTGAGTATGCCTCAGCGGCTTCGGCACGTCGCCGTCCAACACGGATGCAGCTCGCCACGAGAACAAGCACAATTCCTGACAGGATTGCATTGGGAACCACGGAGTACCACATCAGGTCACGAAAATAGCGCCATCGGTTAAATCCGACCTCAAGACACACGTTCTGGATGTCCGATCGCCAGGCGAGAATCTGACTCTCGGGGAAGGAGACGAGATTGACATCCGGAACCCCGAGGAAGGAATTGCCAAGCGCGGCAATCAGCATTGCAAAGAGGACGAGTGAATAGGTCCCCAGGAGGAATCGTCGATCAAGATAGACGCTGGCTAGAACCAGTGGCGTCAGAAAGACAAGGGAACAGGTGAATCCAGCAAAAGTGACCAACGTTGTGGCCAGGAAAAGGCACACGGCGACTTCAAGATAACGAATCGCCATTCCTCGCCCCCGCTTGAGGTATCCGTAGAGCAGCGCGGGAAAGGTGAAGCCCACGGTTGCCACGAAGGCCAGAAGCACTCTCAGCCGCGGCAGACCGAAATAGCCCGCGGTATTGACCAGAAGCAACAACGCCAACACCGCGAGGAAGGCGAGATTCGTCTTCTGGGCAATGAGATTGGCCTCGTATTCCGTCTCGACGCTAAATTCCATGCTCCCCTTTCAGTCAATGAGGCAAGAGGAGTATGTCATCTTGCCCCCTGCCGAGGAAAGTTTAGCAAAAAACAATCTCGAAGAAAAGCACTCGGCATGGATGACGGAAAACATCGAGGCGACGCGGTTTCGCGTCGCCTCGATGTCCTGGATTCCAGCTATTCGATTAGGCACCGAGCTGGAGACGCGCAAAGCGCTTCACCGTGATCGGAGCGCCAACCGTCTTGGCAATGCCGTCGAGATACTTCTCGACCGTGAGATCACCATCGGCGACGTAGTCCTGCTTGATGAGGCAGATCTGCGTGCAGAACTTGGCGGCCATGCCCTTCTTGATGCCAACGAGCGCCTGCTCCGGAGGAAGCTTGCCCTTCTGCTCCTTGAGCGCGTTGAGCTTGATCTCGAGCTCGGCGTCGATCTCGGCCTGGGGGACGTCCTCGGGCTTGATGTACTTCGGGCTGTTCGCCGCAATCTGGAGGCACACCATATGGGCCGCCTCGGCGAGTTCCGGCGCATCGGCCTTGTCACAGCCAAGCTCGACGAGCACGCCGATCTTGCCACCCATGTGGATGTAGCCGCTAAGCACGCCCGCACCCTCGAGCGCATAGCGCTCCTGACGGCGGATCTTCACGTTCTCGCCCGTCTTCGTGAGCAGCATCTTGTAGTCGTCGGCGAGCGTCTCCTCGATGTTCTTGCCCTCGAGCGCGACCTTGGCCGCGTTCGCGCAGAATTCCTTATAGGCATCCGTGTTCGCCACGAAGTCGGTCTCGCAGTTGACCTCGGCGAGAGCCATGGTCTTGCCGTCCGCGGCCTGAGCGAGGGCAACGATGCCCTGCTTGGACTCCTTGTCGACGCGCTTGGCGGCGACGGCGAGACCCTTCTCGCGGAGGTACTTGATGGCTTCGTTCATGTCACCGTTCGTGGCAGTGAGGGCTTCCTTGCAGGCACCCATGCCGGCTGCGGTGGCTTCACGGAGTTCCTTGATCTGAGCAATGGTGATGGCCATAATTAAACTCTCCAATTCTTTTCGTGGGGATGCGGGGGAGCGCAGCTCCCCCGTCCGTTGCATCATTATTCGGCGGCAGGCGCTTCAGCGGCCTTGACGGCGGCCTCGGCGGCGGCGACCTTCTCCTGACGCTTGGCGGCGAGCTCTTCCTTCGCCTTGGCCTCGGCAGCCTCCTTGGCGGCACGGGCAGCCTGCTTCACGGCGTTGGCGACGGCAGCCTTCGGGGCCTTCGCACGGGCGGTCTTGGCGACCTCCTCGCCCTTGGCGGCGGCGGCGGCCTTCTTCTCGGACGCACGGGCGCGGCGAGCATCACGCTCGGCCTTCTCCTGGTCCTCGCGCTCCTTGCGCTCGCTGGCGCGCTTCTGGGCTTCCTCGGCGGCCTTGGCGGAGTACTCATCGTTCGCGGCCTTGATGACCTTGACGATGCCGTCGACGATCATCTCGATGCCACGCACGGAGTCATCGTTGCCGGGGATGACGTAGTCGATCGGATCAGGATCGGCATTCGTATCCGTGATGGCGACGATCGGGATTTCGAGGCGGGCAGCCTCCTTGACGGCGTTGAGCTCGCGGCAGACGTCCACGACGAAGATGGCGCCCGGCTTCTCGTCCATGTCGGCGATGCCCGTGAGATTCTTCTCGAGCTTGGCGAGCTCGCGGCGGAGCATCGAATTCTCCTGCTTGTGCACGGAGAGCATGCCGTTGTTCTTGGCGCCGAACGCCTGGAGCTGCTTCATGCGCTTCACGCTGCCACGGATCGTCTGCGCGTTCGTGAGCGTACCACCGAGCCAACGCTCGGTCATATAGAACTGACCGCAGGACTCGGCGGCCTGCTTGACAATCTCCTGCGCCTGCTTCTTCGTGGCGACGAAGAGGACCTTCTTGCCCTCGAGGACCGTCTTGCGGAGGAACTCAGCGGCCTCGTCGATGAACGTGACCGTCTGCGTGAGATCGATGATGTGGATGCCGTTGCGCTTATCAAAGATGTAGGGCTTCATCTTGGGGTTCCAGCGCTTCGTCTGGTGGCCGAAGTGAAGTCCGGCATCGAAGAGATCCTTGAGCGTCAGGCCCGTGGCCTGGGAGGTCGGCATGTCCATTTGTATAACCTTTCTTTGTCCGTAGGCGGGAAAACGAAGGCAACCGCGCCGACGTTTCCCCTGGTTAATCCGCTTTGGCGTCTCGGCCTGGACGGGCTACAGACGTCATTCGCTTCCGCACGGCAACGGCCACCCGGCCCTTCCGCGCTCGGAAAACA
>JAUNMP010000070.1 GCA_030537465.1 bacterium | reverse complement strand
CGCCGTCAGGCGGACGGACAAGCCGTCAACGCCGAGGTTTTGCAATTACCTCAAGGAATTAGGAATCAGGAACTAGGAACTAGGAATTAGGAATTAGGGAGTAGGGAGTAGGGGGCATCACTCAAAAGAACTGTGAACAAATTCGTCTCTCTACCGTTCTACTAGTTCCTCACTTCCTCATTTCCTAGTTCCTCACGCCCTGACTTAGTGGCGGAAGCTGCGCTGGCCAGTGAAGACCATGGCGACATTCGCGTCGTTGGCGCAGTCGATCACGTCCCAGTCGCGAATCGCGCCGCCAGGCTGGACGACAGAGGTGATACCCTCGCGGATGCCGACCTCGAGACCATCGCGGAACGGGAAGAAGGCGTCGGAGACCATCGCGCAGCCGGGGAGGCCGCCCTTCTCCGCCTTCGTCTGCTCCATGATCTCGGCCTGCTTCTTCGCGCCGTCCTCTTCGCCGAAGGCGAGGCGGAGGTCGTTGTAGGGCTTGCCGTACTTTTCCCAGGCAATCCAGTCCGCATGCTTCGTGTAGGCCTTGTCGCGGGCGATCTCGGCGACGCCCACACGGTCCTGCTCGCCCGTGCCAATGCCGACGGTCACGCCGTCCTTGACGTAGAGGACCGAGTTCGAGGTCACGCCCGCCTCGACCAGCCAGCCGAACACGAGATCCTCGTATTCCTTTGCCGTCGGCAGACGCTTGATCTTGTATTCCTTGAAGCTGACTTCGCCGGTCGCCTTGTCGGTGATCTTGCGGTTGCAGTAGGCCGGCATGAAATCTTCGGGCTTGCGGGCCTGGGCGACGAAGCTCATCTGTGCGACGAGACCGCCGTCGATGAGGCTCTTGAAATCGACGACCGTCTTGGCGACGAAGTCGGTGAGACGCGCCATGTTGCGGATGCGGAAGACGCGGAGGTTCTTCTTCGTGGCGAAGAGGTCCATCACGCCGGACGCGAACTCAGGGGCGACAACGACTTCTGCGTAGTTCTCGACGATGAGCTTCGCCGTCTCGAGGTCGCACTCGCGGTTGAGGGCAATGGCACCGCCGAAGGCCGCCAGACGGTCCGCCTTGTTGGCGCGGTAGTAGGCCTCAGCCAACGTGTTCGCTACGGCGACACCGCACGGATTGTTGTGCTTCACGATCACAGCGCACGGTTTGTCGTTAAGGTAGCGGAGAATGTTGAGCGCGTTGTCCGTATCCGTGACGTTGGTTTTGCCCGGGTGCTTGCCGCTCTGGAGGAGCTCCGGCGTGGAGGCGAGGTACTGGCCCGCCTGGATCATCTCGACGTCACCCAAAACGAGGTTGCCGTTGACGAGCTTGTAGAGTGCGGCCTCCTGGCCGGGATTCTCGCCGTAGCGGAGGCCCTTCTCCTCGCCGCCGATGTTCCAGGTCACCTTCTCGTAGCTGAGCGTTTCACGCTTCTCGCCGGTGATGAACGAAATCTCCATCTTCGGCGCAAAGTGATCGGCTTCGATGGTCTTATAGGCGGCTTTCAGGTCTTTCATGACACTCCTTTGGGTTGGAAATTGAACTAATATTCTATCAAAACGGCCGTTCCGAGTCCACGAGGCGGTAGCCACTGCCGTAGATGGTCTCGATGCAGTCGGCGTCGGCACCGAGCTTCTTGCGAACAAGCGAGATGTGCTGGTCGAGCGTGCGGGTGGAGCCGAGGTAGTTCACACCCCAGAGCTCGTTCAGCAGGCGGTCCCGTGGGATGATCTCACCAGGATGGGCCGCCAGCAGCTGGAGGAGCCCCAGCTCGAGGGAGGAGAGCTCCACCTTCCGCCCCGCGCCGTCAGTCAACTCCCGCCGACGGACATCCACCTGACAACGTCCCACGATGAAGACAGCCTTTGCCTGACGCGCCGTCTCCGCGACGTGCACGCGGCGGAGCATCGCCGACACGCGGGCGCAGAGCTCACGGATGCCAAACGGCTTCGTCATATAGTCGTCCGCTCCGAGCTCTAGACCTAGAACCTTGTCGGACTCGGTGTCCTTCGCCGTGAGCATGAGGATCGGCAGCACGGGATCCTTTTTCCGAATCTCCGTACAGACGTCATAGCCACTCTTCTTCGGCATCATGACATCGAGAATAAGAAGATCCGGTCGCCGTTCGGCATACGCTTCCAACACCGCCACGCCATCTGCCACCGCGCGCACGCGGTGCTTGTCCTTCTCCAGTACGACCGGCAACCATTCCCGGATGCTCGCATCGTCTTCCGCCAACAGAATGTCAGCCATTTGCGTCTCCTTCCGCAATGGACCTCGCCATCGGCAGGTCCAAGGTGAACACACAACCACCTCCCATTCGCGATGAAACCGTCAGATTCCCACCCATGCGTCTGGCGAGCCCTCGGGCGATGCTGAGCCCGAGTCCGACGCCCCCTGTCTCGCGGACCACGGAATTGTCCGCCCGCCAGAACTGATCGAAGGCGTGCGCCATCTCCTCCTTCGTCATGCCGGGTCCACGATCCATCACGCGTACATGCACCAGATTCTTCTCCTCGAACCTTTCCACGTCGACATCAACGGGACCGCCCTTCGCCGCATACTTGACCGCGTTCTCGAAGAGATTGAAGAGGATGCCCTGGAGCGACAGCCGCTCGACGCGAACCTTCAGTCCCTCGGGGATGGACATATTGAACTGGAATCCGGGAACCGTCATCGCCACTTCGCGAATCAGCGTCTCCAGCAGCACGTTCTCCGGCGACAACTGCTGGCGTTTCAGTTCCATTCGTCCAAGAGTCAACACGTTGGTGACGATGCGGGAGAGTCGATCCGATTCCGCGACGATCGAATGCGCGGCCCGTTGCAACCCCGCCTCATCCGTGATGGCCCCACTCTCGATCAGATCCGCACAGAGCCGGATGGTGGTGAGCGGTGTCTTGAGCTCATGCGTGACCGTGCTGACGAAGTCCGTCTTCTTCAGCGAGTCCGAACGGGCCTTTTGCGCCGCCCGCACCAGCAGGATGGCGCCTCCAAGAAGCGAACTGACAAGAAGCGCGAGCAGGCACACGCCTAGACAGACCATTGTGCTCATCTCTCCCGCCAGCGGCCAATCTCCGTCTCGCCAATAGACACAAAGTGTCCAATCGGGCAAGAGGCGCCCCAAAGACGCCCGACCACACATCTGTCCACGGATCGGCACCGAAGGGCTCAACACCTCCTGACCGAGAAAGTCGACAATGGACACAACCGTCGCATGCGGCGTCGCCGAACTCGAACTGTTCAACCCCAGGGACTCGACATGCCGCAGGAACGCCTGCTTGAGAGTTTCTCGCGCAATCTCGATTCCTCGAACTTCATTGGACGAGACGCGCACCCATGCCAGGACGCTGGCATCCTTCTCTCCTGGGATGAACTTCCACCCCGAAGGGAGTTTAGTCTGCGATTCATGCGAAGACCTGACAAATGGCCAGGTGCTGTTGGGACCAAGCGGAACGGTCAAACGGTGGGCAACCATGCGCTCAACCGGGTCCGTGCTACATTTGGAGGGCCACAGAAGGCCTTTTCCTTCCACCCATCGGAAAGCCGTGGTCATGAGCGGATATTCCTTCGAGAACACATGGAACGCCGCGTCATCGGGCAGGGAGGGAACTCGATTCAGAAGAAAGTCAATCTTTTCCCGCATTCGTCCGGAAAAGGACCTTGTGGTGGATTCGGCTTTCGCCTGAAGGGAGTTCTCCTCGGCGACACGGGCCCTGGCCGCCTCGACATAGAGAAGGCGAAGCCCGCCGACCGCCACGAGAATGACGGGGATTCCAATAATCCAGAAATATAATCGAAGGTCGCGTGTCACTTCCGCACTCCACCACGCGTGTACCTCAGTCCGAGAATCCGATTGGCCGCACCGTCGTCGCCATCGGAGATCAGCAGCACGCTCCGGGAGCCATCCGCCAGTTCCGGACCCAAGCAGATCCCCTCGTACATGGCAAGACCGGTCCCCGCACCGAAAACACGGATCTTTGAAATGGGGCGCACCTGAGCGTCCTTCAATGAGACAATCTGCGAGACGTCATCGGCCCCCGTGAAGTCCAGCTGGTAGATCCGACAGCGAAAGGACGGCATGAAGCCCTTCTTGATGCTCATCTCGCGCTCGAGCGCAAACAGCGTGCCATCCTCCAGACAGAGCAGGTCCGAGACGCCGCTGCGGGACTTCCCGGCGAAATTCGCACCACCGACACGATCCGTCTCGTACATCCACTGTCCCGCCGGCTTCCAGTCGTCCTTCGGCGTCGCACGAGTAAACCGCTGCAGGCGAATGCGGGACCCGTGTTCGCGTGTCGACCGGGGACCATCGTCAACATCTGGCGTGCCCGCTTTCACAGGGGCGGCCTTCTTCCTCACGCGTCCCACGGCCTCACGGCGACAGAGCGCCTCTTCGTTGCAGGTCCACATCTCGAGACCATTTGGATGGAGCGCCAACGACTCGAAACTGAAATTGTATCGGAAGGCATCGAAGACGGGAGGAATCTCGACCTGGCACAGCTCCGTCCCGGCAACTGGGTGGAAGGCCCGGATGGTGCCGTCGTCCTCATCGGCTGTCCACACACAGTGACACGCGGAATCCCAGACGACGCACTCGAGATCGCCGCGCCCCTGCAGACGCGAGAGGCCGGAGATCACGCAGTTCGTCGGAGCGCCCGTCGTCCGATCCACGCCAACCATGAGCGAATAGAGCAGACCGTTGTTGTCCCGGACGGCATAGTACGAATCATCCGCAACACGGGTGATTCCGCTGAGACCGCGAATCTGCCCGCCAGGCCCGGCCTGCGGCAAGGCGACTTCCCCTGCGATGGAGAGCGACAGCGTCGCCGCTAGCAGAATCCCCGTCACTTCTTCACCGCCGACAGAACCCAGTGGGGCATCGGAGGGGGCACGGGATGCGCCTCGCCTGGATCAAAACCCGTCATCGTCAACCAGCTCTTGAGCTCCTCGTCGGAGAAGACCCAGCCGTTCTGGGTGGTGAGCGCCATGTTCACGGCGAAGAGCGCGCTGAACGCCGGCGCCGTGTGCGTGCGGTCGGTCATCATGTCGAGGATGAAGATGCGTCCGCCCGGCTTCAGCGCGCGGTTGGCGCGCGCGAGGATGTCGCAGATCTGCTCCGGCGACTCCTGGTGGAGCGCCCCGAAGATCGTGACGGCATCGTAGGCCTCGGCCTCGTACTCGTCCGTATGGTAGTCGCCCGCACGGCACTCGATGCGATCCGAAAGCCCGGCCTCGGCGACGCAGTCGCGTGCGACGGCGCTCACGGCAGGCACGTCGACAGTCACCACGGAAATTTCGGGATTCGCCTTGGCGATCAGCTCGGCATAGGTTCCGGGTCCACCCGCGAGATCCAGCAGCTTCGCGCAGCCCTCGAAGTCGAGCATCGGCACCACGCCACGACCGATCGCCAGCGCGCGGCCACGCATGGAGAGGGCGAAGCGGCGTGTCCGCTCGGGATCGTCGCCCAAGTGCAGCTGCGGGGACTCGACCGGCTCGCCCGTGCGGGCAAGGTCGGCAAGACGTCCCCAGGCAGGATAGACGTCCTGGTTGTAGCGGACCGCCTTCGAGAGATCGGCGGGGCCTCCCGGCACAAGTGCCATCTTGCCCGCCTCGGTGTTGAAGTAGGTGTCTTCCTGCTTGCCGAGCAGACCCTCCGCGACACAGGCGTCCAAAAGCAGGCGTAACCCGCGCGGCGAAGCGCCCGTCTCATGCGCGAGCGCCGTGAGGTCGCCCGACCCACCAATCTCGGCAAGGGCCTTGAAGACCCCGAGGTCGAGGGCGGCAAAGAGCACAGCGCTTCCGTAGAAGGCGCTTGCGAGGTCGACGATTTCGGAAATGGACTTGTCAGCCATGGGAAGTTCCAAGTTCAAGGTTAAAAGTTCAATGTTGCAGGTTCAAGGTTCAAAGTTCCGGGTTCAAAGTTCAAGGTTCCGGGGACCTAGTTTCAGGAGCGAACCAGAACCTGGTCGAGAACGGCGCGGCAGCGGCCGCAGTGACGGCAGTCGTTCGCATTCGGGCAAGCCGCGACGGAGGTCGCGAAGTCGGCGGGGAAGGACTTGTTGTCGACCACGTAGGGGGCGAACAGCTCCGTATGGACGGGATCCATCAGATCGAGGAGATTACCGTCGTAGGAATACGACGCGTAGGCGTTGAGTACCTTGGTGGGGCAGCGGTGCCGGCGCGTCGCGAGCTTGACGACGGAAACGTACGGCTCCACGAGCGGGACATCCTCGGGACGAATCCACGTCGCCCGGATGAAGTCCTCCCAGTTCTTCTTCGCATAGTTCGTGCGACAGCGGAAGACGCTGAAGTCGAACTTCTCTCCCACGGCGCTCTGGCGGATGCGGTTGTGTCCGTGGAGGTTATCGTGGAAGGTCTGGAACGGGCACTGCCGGAGACAGCCCGAGTTGGCCTGCAGACCGACGATCTTGCCGTGAGCCTTCGCCCAGTCCGCCACCGTTGCGAGATAGCCCGTGTCGCGCTGGCGCTCGCGGGTGACGTAGAAGGAGTCGAAGAGCTCCTCCACGCACTCGAAGCCCGTCGTGCCGTGGACGCGGAGATTCACGCTCCAGCGAATCTTCACCTGCGGGAAGCGCTGGCGCAGCACGGTGGCGATGAACGGGGAGGTCGTGGTGACGATGTCGGGGAAGAGCCCCTCGTAGTTCATGTCGCGGAGGTTCGCCTCGACGAAATCCGCCAGTTCGGGACTGATCGCCCCGTCGCCATAGCAGTTGCAGTTGAAGAGCGTGTCGAGCAGGATGCCGTTCTCGCGGCACCAGCGCAGATCGTCGAAGAGACGCCGCCTCACCTCATCCGTGAATTCCGGCGCCGGACGGCAGCTGAGCACGCCCGGCCAGGCGAAGAACACCTCGCGGATACGAGCCGTCCAGGGCGCACACGCCTCGATGAACGGCTCATTGAGGAAGTGGCCCACGGCCAGGTTCTTGAGCGGTTGTTCCATGGCGAGAAGTATAGCAAAAAAAGCCGACAAAGGCACCAGCCGCCCCCCCCCGTAGACGCGACGGCCCGTCGCGTCAGGTCCGCTCGCCCGAAGAGCCTCCATTTATCGGCGGTTTCAAGTAAAGCCCAGTACGCAAGTTGCGTACGTGCCTAGGGCCTTTCGGGACACCCAGACTCCTCAGTTCGCCGGGGCGAGACGCCTTGGCTAGGTGTGAGGTTCTTCCCTTCCCGGGTGACGCGACGAGCCGTCGCGTCCACGAGTTGGGACGGTGGTTGACGCCTGTGCCATCAACCGAAGTCAATGATCAATTCCGCGCGGAGCGGATTGTGGGGGATTAGGCACAGCCTCCCCCGAAAACGGCGTTATTCCACCACAGTCGGCGGACGGCGGACAATGAGAATTGACGTTCACGACGTCGGCATGCCGTGGCTACGTACCCACTGTGGCGCAATGTCAATATCTCCCTCATTCCATGTTAGGGTTCCGTACATGACCTTCCCCGAGAGGAAGAGCGAAATATCCTTCAACGGACGGAAAGCCGGAGTCTCCAGCAGTTGTCCAAAATCCGTCCGGCAACCTGTTCCATCATTGAAACGGACATCCGCCATCCAATCTTCCTGCAAATCGGCGGAGACGATTTTCAAGACTGGCGCACGATCGTCGGCATAGACATATCCATTCTCTTCAACCATAACACCTCCCGATTACTGCAATGGCGGAATCTTGTCAAAGGGTTCATTTCGAATTGCCTTCGCCCATGCAATATAAAGCTCTTCCTCATGGAGAGCCATCCATCCCGACACCATTCGATACGCCCGACTCGAGATATGCCCCGACAAAACCTCGCCATCCACCCCGATGGAGGCCTCATTGTCGCCTTCCACGACATGAACATGAGGCTTATGGTGACGCTCATCATCCGAATACTGCATTCGAATGATCATATTGTTGAATCGGCACAACTCTGGCATGGCAACTCTCCTTCAAGACTTCTCGCCCATTAGTTGGGACGGTGGTTGACGCCTGTGCCGTCAACCGAAATCAAAGATCAATCCGCGCGGAGCAGATTATGAGGGGATTGTGCACAGCCTCCCCCGAAAACGGCATTATTCTACCACACTCGACGTGCGGCGGACAATGGACAATCGCACACCAGTCACGGAGTGACTGGCCCCCGTACTTCGCTTCCAGAACAGTCACAAGTGGTCGAACTCCGAGCACGAAGACACACTGATTTTTCACGGAAATCAGAGGCAGGAGGCGGCGAGCGCCGTCATCGAATCCCCGGCGACGCGGGAATCGGTCGAGGCCCAGGCGATGGTCGAGGTGCGGCCGTGGGTCCCCTTGATGCGACTCCAGTCTTGGCAGGTCTTCGGCGGGAACGAACGGTCAAAGAACAACTCGCACGGGTCGTAGCCGGGCTTGTTGTGGATGTCGATGTGCGTCGCCCAGTCCGGCGCTTCGCGGCGATCGCTCCACCAGGGATAGGCGCACCAGCTGCCCTTCTTCGCGACGAGCAGGATTTCGCCCGCGGAGGCATGGGCCCAGGACTGGTCGCGGCGGACCTCAACCGTCTCGTATTCCCCCGTCGCCTCGAAGAGTGCGGCGACCTTCTGGACCAGATCCGCGTCTTTCACATAGACGTAGGCGATCTCGTGGTCACACATCGCGAACGCCCTGGACGTGTAGAAGTCAGGGTAGGCGCGTCCCGCCACGGGACGCACATTGAAGTATCCCGCACAGCGCAGCGTGGCATTCGGCAGGGCGGGCGGCTGGTCGACCGCGGAGATCTCGTAGTCGCCGCAAACCGTGAGCGACGAACCCTTCCGCGACGCGAAGTCGACGATCTGCGCGAGTTGGCGACGGAATTCCTCCAGCGCCTTGTCCGCGGCGGGCGAGTCGGGGCCGTGCCGCTGGGTCTCGTAGTCGAGCGTTGGCAGGTAGAGGAAGGCGATGTCCGGCTCATGGGCCTCCGTCATCGCGAAGAAGTTTGCCAGCACCTGCCGCCCCACCATCGGCGAAGCCAGCGGCCCCCAATAGCGGTACAACGGGAAGGTTCCGCATGTTCTGTCGAGGGCATCCCCCATCCCGGCCGGCTGCGTGTAGTTGCGCATGATCATGCCGCCGCCGTGTTTGTGGATCGGCGCGGGGGAAACGACGAAGTCGACGGACTCCCCCAACGACTGCTGCCAGAAATACATCCCCACCGTCGAACCCGCGGCACGCGCGGCCTCCCAGATGCGCGGACCCTGGACGAGAGCCGCGGACTGCTCCCAGAAGGACGGCTTCATCAGCGTGCGCGAGAAGAATCCGTTCGAGGTCATGCCGTGCTCACGGGGAACGGAGGCAGTCCGGAAAGAGGCCTGCGCTGTACAGGTCACCGCGGGGAACACGCTGGTCGCGGGCTTGAAATCAAGCCCCGCCAGTTTCAGAAGCCCTCGCTTCTCCAGGCTCTCGTAGCCGAGCCCCGCCGCCATGACAATCAGATTCTTCATATTCTCAGAATCAAACGCGCAAGCCAATGATTCGGTTCATTCCAGGGGAAGTTCGAGCGTGGCCATACCACAGAGCAGCGTGTTGTGGGCAACGCGCACCTCACTCTCGGTCACCTCGGCCCAATGCTTCGCCACGTTGGCGTGCTGTACGTAGACGCCGCCATCGCTGCAGACGTCCAGCCGTACGCCCCAGCCCTTCTTCACCGTAAAGCCCGTAAGTGGAAAATCGAGATCGAGGTCAACCGTGTCGCCGGCCTTGCAGTTCGGATTCGCATGGCGGAGCGTGGAAATCGTCTGGCAGACGTTCCAGGCCTTCCCCTCGGGATCGACGAGGCCAATACGGAAGAAGACCTGCGTATCGTCGCAGTCGCTCTTCACCGGTACCGTGACACGCGGCTTGCCGAAGAAGGACGTCTCCTTCTCAAAGGGCTTCGAGACAAACTCGACGGCGTCCTTCCGCGATTTCGGAGCCCAGGACTGCTGACACTTTCCTTCGGCAAGTCCGGGGATCCGAGGTCCTCGCGGATCATAGACCCAGGAGACCTCCCCACGACGCGTCATCATGTCGTCGATGAGGCTTCCGGACGGATCCAGCGCGAAGATCCGGGTGGACTGCGCCTGCTTCGGCCACGTCGTCGTGCGCCAGGCGTCTGCCCCCACGGAATGATAGGTCATCTGTCCATAGGGGAACTTGGGGTCGGAGCGTCCCGCGCGAATGGCGTCGAAGAAGTCCAGCGTGCCCAGTCCGCACTCGTACTTCGTCTCGGGGATCGGCGTGCCCTTGAGCGGATGGCCGCCATGCGCCATCGGCTTCATCACGAAGACGCTTTTCGCCCGAGCGTCAGGACGCATCCGCTCCCACATCGAGACCATCCCCTCGATGTAGAAGTCCCACCAGCCCTCGGTCCAGAGCACGGGAAACTTGATATGGCTCATCACGTTCCAGCGCGGATCGGACGTCCAGAACTCATCCGCCTTCGTATGGGACAGCATTCCCGTATAGCGCGGATCGTCATTCCCAAAGGCACGACGGAAATTGTCCTTGTACGGACGGCGCACGCAGTCGCGAGATGGATTCGGGAACTCGCGACGGATCATACCCCACCACCAGCCATAATTGCACCAATTGTAGTTGCATCCGTTTCGGTACTGGCGCGGCTGCATACGATCGGTCTGGATAGAGAACGCCGCGCCCTTGATGTCCGGAGGATCCGCGGAAAGATAGGTCAGATGGACACTCGTGAGGTAGCTGCCGCCCTCGAGAAAGATCTCGCCATTGTACCAGGACTGTTTCCGAATCCACTCGAGCGTGTCCAACCCGTCCTCACGCTCGATGTAGGGCCGGCACAGTCCTTCGCTCGCACCCGAACCACGACAGTGCTGGGTGACGCGGGCATAGCCTCGTTTCGAATAGTCGTCCCCCTTCACCTTCTCGGCCACATGGGAGAAGACGCCGTCCGTCTTTGCATACGGCGTGCGGACGAACACCACGGGGACCTTTCCTCCGCCCTTCGGCAGAAGGGTCCGCGTATAGAGCCTCACACCATCCCGCATAGGGACCATCTCCTCGCGCAGTTCGACATCGGCACCGACCGTCACCACGGGCGACGACGGCGGAAGCACATGCAGCACGAGCCGCGAATCCGCCGCGAAGACCGTGTTGTGGGCAATCTTCGGCTCGCGGATGGCGAACTGCCTTCCCTTCACATTCGTGTGCGGTGCGAACTGAGGATGGGCACTCGCCACGTCGACCCGCAGCACATCCCCCTTCCTGAGACGGAAGGCATGGTCGGGGAAGCGGAAATGAATGTTTGAATGTCTGAATGTCTGAATGTCCGGATGCGCGGTCGCGTGGGACAGAGACGTGATTTCGTCGCGGAGGAGGTAGAAACGGTCGTCGCCCTTGTCGACGCTCACGCGGACGTAGAAGCAGGTATCTTCACAGTCGCTCGCAACGGCGAGATCCAGCTCCATCCGTCCCCGGACGTCCAGTTGTTCGGTGACGGGCGGAAGCAAGAAGGAGACGGCATCGGTGCGACCATCCAACGAGGGCTGAACCTGCATGCCGCCGAAGCAGATGCCCCCCGAACCAGGGAACGGCGGCGGAGGCAGCTTGGGGTCGTAGGTGTAGGAACGAGTATCATCACCCAGCTTGAGGGAGACCTTCCGAGACCCATCGACCAGCGACGGATCGACGTGCCAGACATTCTCCCAGAGAGCGTAGTACTTCGTGCGGTTACGCTCGGCTCCCGGACAGGGGACACCCTTTCGGATCGAGTCGAACCAGTCGAGCGCCGAAACGTTCTCGTCGGCACGCGCCCCCTGGGGAAATTCACCAAGCGTTCCCTTCAGCTTCTCATTGAGCTTGCCGCCATGGTCATAGGCGTCGATGAGTAGGGCACAGTTCGCACGTCGCGCGGCAGGAAGTTCCCTCCACATGTCGCAGAGTCCCTCGGTGTAGATGTCGTAGAAGGCCGTCTTCAAGAGCACCGGCATCGTGGACTTCATCAGGGCGTTGCGCGCCTCGGCACCGCTCCCGGGGAGGTTCGACTTCCAGAAGGGATCGTCGCGGTCGGGGTGCGTGAGCACGTTGTCGAAGGCGGGTTCGGGACGTCCCCAATAGCGCATCGAGAAATCCTGGAGCGGGAAATCCCGGAACGAGACCTCCCGGTTCCGCGTCAACGCATGATCGGTCTTGTGGTGTTCCTTGATGAACCAGCCTCCGTGGAGGCCAATCTTGAAGAAGCCGTTGCGATAGCAGACGTTGTAGCGATCAACCTCCTGTATGGCGAGAAAAGCGCCCTTGACATCCGCGGGATTCGTGTCGAGGTAGGCCCAGTGGACACTCGTGAGGTAACTGCCGCCCTCGAGGTAAATCTCGCCATTGTACCAGGGGAGCTTTCGCGCGTAATCAAGCAGAGCAAGACCGTCCGCGCGCTCATTCTCGTAGGGGATGCGAACGCCTTCACTCACGCCGGAGCCGCGGCAGTGCTGGAATACGCGGGCATAGCCACGCGCCAGCGTTCCCAGCTGCCCCCGGGCGAAACTCGGCATGTCGACCCGCTCCTCCTTGACGTAGGGATTGCGCTGAATGATGATCGGGCACTTCACGCCCGGTGCAGGTGCGCTGCCGTAGGTGTAGATGCGCACGCCGTCGGCCTGTGGCACCATCTCCTCGAACCAGCGGACCGTCTCGCCGCCCACCTTCTGTTCCTGAACCTCGACGGCGCCCAATGAAACCGCCACCGCCGCACAGAGCACTACGCTCCAGAGAACCCTCTTCATCCCAACCTCCAGTGTCACTCGTCGATGCGCAGCGTATCACCCATGTCCAGCATGGGAAGAATCCGCGTGCGCTTCTTCTCCCAGGGTTTGTTCGGCTGGTGAATGGCCATCATCAGCTGGCCGTGGATCGTGCGGAACAGCATTGGATGTCCACCATCAAGATCGAAGATCCGCTCATGCGGTCCCCAGGGCCCCACCAGCTTCCCCGTCTCGGACCTCGTCACATAGACGCAGTAGCCCGTCTTGCAGGTCGAGGACCAGAGCATCAGCAGCGAGCCGTTGTGGGAACGGTAGAGGAACGGGCCGTCCGTCACATGCGTCGCGTTCGCATCGGGCTTCGCATCGGGACGGGAAGAAGCCCGGAAGAGCTCGAACGGCTCCCCCGCCGCGGCCTTCAGATCGGGCGTCAGCTGGACGGCGACCATCCGTCCGTCGCGGACCTGCGTCCACTCGTGGCAGAACACCATGTACGGTTTCCCGTCCTCGACCCAGAACGTGCCGTCCAACGTGGACCAGTCCGGCGGCGGAATCGACTCCGCGCTCCACTCCGTGAAGGGACCCTCCGGAGAATCCGCGCGGTAGATCCACGTGCCGCGCTTCGGACGGGCAATCTTCTTCCAGTCACCGGACTCCAGCACCGGGAGTTCGGGGAAGGCACCCTTCTGCGTCGAAATCGTCGCGAACATGTAGTACTTGCCGTTATAGGCGTGCATCTCGGGCGCCCACACGGACGAACACTTCCGTCTTGCGGGAACCCGCAGAACCTGCTTCGGCAAGGACCAGTGCAGAAGGTCCTTGCTGGTCCGCATCTGCACTCCGGCGCCGTAGACGTCCGTATCATGCGTCTGAAGGTAGATGCGATAGAGCTTCGCCGCCCGATCCGTGTAGATGAACGGGTCGCTCGCGCGGAAGTCGTTCCGCGTGATGAGCGGCGGCGCACCCCGCTCCGTGACATCGTGAAACTGTCCGTCGCGATATTCGAAGAAATCAAGTCGAATCTGCGGCGGATTCGTCATCGAGTGCCACTTGTGGCAGTTCCCGTTGAGGGCGTTGACCGTGAAGAACCGCGGATGTTCGGAGGGGAAGACCGTCTGCGGGATCATGCCGAATCCCTCGGAGCAGGAAAGCATTGGCGTCCCGCGGCAGACTCTGAGATCGGGCGCGAAACGCGCGCAGCGTACTGGTGGATTGCCGAAGGAATAGTAGCCGCAGAAGAGGTCCCGGCCATCGGTCGCCATGGTCTGCACGCCATAGTGACACTGTCCGCCATGGTCGGTGTCAACCACGCCAAGATCCTTGAAGGCGAGGGACATCCGGCCGATCTTGCAGCCACGATGGGGCGTCTTGCCGTAGGGGTCGAGTCCATAGTAGATCGTGTCCCCGATCACGGCGCATCCATCCACGTTTTCGGAGAGCAGCTTCTCGTCGACGACATTGAGGTTCTCGTCCCAGACCCGGATCATGCCCTTTCGCCCGTCAATCGGCTTGCGCAGCGCGAGCGCGCCGTAGATGCGTCCGTTGGCGTAGCCGATGTCCCCCAGATGAACGGGTGCCGTGCATTTCCGAATCAAGCGGCCATCCCAGCCGATCTTGAAGATTCCGCCCGCGTGGGAGAGATAGACGCCCTGCGTAGAGCAGGCCGCCCCCTGGACGTGCCCAACGATGTCGTTGAGCTCGCCTGGGATCGTGTAGACGGAACGGATCCTGCCGTCCGCGGCCTGCAGCGCCACCGCGTACAGCACCGCCGAGAAGATGAGTGTGTTCTTCATGGCGACAGTATACCACAACGCCATGAATTCGATTGGGCGTTGTTATTTGGCGGTCTTGCGGATCTCGTCCGCGACCTTGAAGAGCGTCTCCGGGTAGTCGGTCGTGAAGTGGTCGAAGCCGATCTCCCAGATCCTGTGGTAGACGCTCTCGTTCTCGCCTTCGGTCCAGGTGACGCCGTTGGCCGTGACGCCATACTTGTGCATCAACTCGATCGCACGCTTGACGAACGGCGTGGACGGGCAGAACGGATCCGCCTTCGTGAGATCGGTGCGTAGATGGATCTGCACCTGATCGATGCCGTCGAAGCCCGTGGCGGCCATCTCGTCCAGCTGCTTCTGGACGTACGCCTCGCAGCGGGCGATTTCCTCGGGGGAGTTGTTCTTCGGCCAGGCGCCAAGCCAGACCATCGAGCGGCCCTTCGGGGCGACCTTGCGCCAACGGGGGATGAGCGTCCACTTCGAGGAGCAGTAGTAGACCTGTTCGATGACGCCGAACTTGTTCGCGAGCTCCGCGATCAGTTCCGGCGGCGCACCCTTCTCATCCACGTAGAGAAGGCGCTCGGAACGGCCCTTCATCGCGGCGAAGACGCTCTCCATCGTTGCGATGCGGGTGGAAGAATACTGTGGCCCCAGATAGGAACCCGTGTCGACGTCCTTGATCTCGTCCCAGGTGAGGTCCTTGATCTTCTTCTTCGCGAATTCCGCGTCGACGCCCCGGCCAATGCGCTTGAAATTGTCGTCGTGCATGGCGATGGCGACGCCGTCCTTCGTGAGGCGGGCGTCGGCTTCCGGCGCCATGCCGTGCCCCCAGCACCAGAGGAACGTCTCAAGCGAATTATCGGGGCGCGTGGCCCGTCCGCCGCCACGGTGGATCTGACAACGGAACAATCCTTTCTCACGCGGAATCGGGACCGGCTTCGCCCACTCGCCCGCGGAAACGACGAGAACCGACGCGCACAGCGCCAGCAGAAACGACTTCTTCATGAACAATCCTCCTGTTACGAACCACTGATGGCTGGAGCGTCAAAAGCGTTTTCACCATCAAGACGACAGACTTCCGCAAACGACCATGCAGACGCGGATAAGTATAGCAAATCGTAGAAGATGTGGCGGAGATTCCCAGCGTAGGCGAATGTCTTCATCCCGCTTCGCTCTTAACGCCCTGCACTTTTCAGGGATCCCCGCATCTTCCAACCTCAACTTCCACTGTTCATATTTGACTTCCGGCAACAACCGCGCCGCAACAAGCGGAAGGTAACTCCATTAATGAAGGTGACGGTATTCGTCCCACGCTGTACCCAATTCCCCAATTTCGTTATTTTCAGTGTTCCCTGTGCATTGATTCCAAATTGTTGCCTATAAGTCTAAAACGTCTTGACAACAACCTCGTCGTCCGGGGAGTTGCGTTCATTCCATCCAATATGCAACAGACTCCTTTGGTCTCAAACTACTTCAACCAGGGGAGGCCGGCCAGTGTCTGATGGATTTCCTCGCGATACTTGATGGCCAGATCTCTGTCGCCCGTGAAGTACAGCTTGTTCCCCTTGTCGATCATGAGCGGATTGCACCCCGGCGTCCAGGCGCGGCGAAGCACGCCGTCGGCGTCGTACTCGAAGGACATGTCAAGCACAACCCGATCGGGCGTACCATTGTCGTTCGCCCTGTCGACCCGCCATCCGCAGACGAAGCGCCCCTGGGAATCGACTCGGCAGCGCCGAGCGCGGCGGCAACCACCGTCCTGCGTCACAAAACAGAAACCCGACACCCGAAGCTGCGCGTTCGTTCCTTCGATCTGAACGACCAGGGGATCCACAAGCCCTGGTACAACCCGAGCGGGCACAGAGGCCGCGGATATCCTGACATTCGTCATCCCGCCCGAGTACGACTTTCCGACAAGTTCCGAGAGATTCGTCGCCGAGAAGTATCCAAACAGATCGGCGGCGAGCTGCTTCTCTCCCTCGGAGATTTTCGCAACCTTTTTGAACCGCGGGCGGAAACCGCCGCCCGACACCCACAAATCATAGTCTTTCTGATCCGGCCATACGGATTTGAACGGCAGGGGGAAATCCATACAGACCTTCTCGTCCAGGAGGTAGGCCTTTTGAGAGACCGCCCCCACGAATATCTCCATTCCCCTCGTTTTGATTCGGATATAGCGTCTCTCACCGCGCATTTCGGCGGGGAAAACCACCCCTTTGATTAGAGGATCGTCCGCCTGCAACACGCAGATGCTTGAGTAGGCCCCCCGTGAACGCCAGAACGTCAGCGCCTCGCCCGGCTGTAGGACAAATGGTCGATTTCGAGTTGAAACATACGATGTGCGAGTTCCAATCTTCATGAAGAATCCAGATTCGGTAAACCGATCCAATCTTCCCCGAAGTGTTCCGTCCGCATCGACGGAAAACTCATCAAAAGCAAACGACAGCCTTTCCCAGAAACGGAATCCGGACCTTTCCTCCACCGAAAACACCACAAGCGCCAATGCGCAGGCAATAAACAGTACAATGCGCTTCATCGTGACGCACCTCCTCTTGATTCATCCGTCATAGGCCCACGGCGGACCTTACTTTGACACCCGGGATTGCACCAGTCAAGATTGGCATGGCAGTCCGATTCAATGTTTTCCTTTTCTGCCAACCGCGCTCGTATCTCATTATCGCCATAAGACACATAACTGTCCACTCCTAGAATCCTGTTGATCATATACGTGTCTGCGGCCTTTTCATTTGACACAATCCCCCACCTCCCGGAAATCTCGTCGACATTCCAAACTCCATCCCAGTCCTCGTCGTCGGGATTCTCGTCGAAATGGACCCCAACGTCGCCGGGCGCTGGTTGATTCGTCGCGTTCTCGGGATGGCTCAGGAAGACTTCCCTGTGACGCTTCTCATGCTTGACTGCCGCCGCGACGCTGCGGATGCCGGCCCCTGCCGCGCCAATCGAGAAATGTCCAACGACCGGCAGCCAGTTTGTTATCGCCACAGGTGGCTCGGCAGGATCCACCTGCGGCATCTCCGTGATTTGCCGCTCGTAGTTTGGAACGAAGACCGCCCATGCCGAATTGGTCGGCGCGCTGTGCGCGAGCTCCCAGCCGTCGGACATCCCGTCGCCGTCGGTGTCCGGCTGCAGGGGGTCGAGGCCCAGCCGCGGCTCCTCGGCGTCCCCGAGGCCGTCGCCGTCCGTGTCGGCCCTCGTCGGATTCGTTCCGCGCCCGAACAGGAACTGCAGCGCGAGGCCGTCCTGGACACGTCCCGGCTCCCGGTGGCACCACGACGCACGGGTGCGTCCGTCGAAGGTCTGGAAGCCGACGGCGGCAGACCGCCCGTCCATGTCCGCCCCCTGCACGTTCCGGTAGCGGACGTAGGCGCGGTCCGCGCCGTTCGTCGGGATCGCCAGCAGGAACGAGACCGCGTTCGTCCCGCTCCAGTGTGCCGCCGACACGCCACGACGTCCCCGCATGGCGGATCACTCCTTCGCGGCGGGGGACGCGCCATTCGGGAGCATCCCGCCCGCGGACAGCGCCTCGCGGAGCATCCGGCCGATCCCCGTGCGGAATTCGGTCACGGGCTTCAGCAGCTGTGGACAGCGGGCGCACGCCGCGTCGTATCCCGCCGCGTCGCCGTCCACCGCGTACGCCAGCCGCACCACCTCCGAGACCTCCTCGGACGAAAGGCGCATCACCTCCGGCGGCACCTCGTCGGGCACGCGGTTTTTGGACTCCTGCTTCAATCTGGGCAGCTCGTAGTCGACATGGAAGACGCATCCCTCGTTCAGGCTGAACACCCGGTTGGAGAAGACCGACTCCACGCCAAGCTCCCTCAACAGCTCCTCGGGCTTCATCCTCTTCGCGTCTTCGGTTTTGATGGTGCCGCCGCTCGCCGTGTGGAGAAGAGAGATACGAATATGGTGATCACCATCCACCCGATCCACGAGCGGACAGCGCTCCGGCGTGAGGAACGCCAGCCGCGCGGTCTCCGCGCGGCAGAACCACCCATAATCAATGTCGTAGGGCGGCACGAGCCTCCAGCGTTCGTGCCTCCCCCGTCCCTTCTTGGTTCCATAATCGTAGTACAGGAACTCGTCTGGCTCAAAGTCGTATAGGGTGATATCCTTGTCGGAGTACACTCTGGGCCTGTACATCGGATCACGGCACAGACGTGAAGTCTTGTAGAAATAGCAACTCCTGTCCCCGCCCACGGTTGGACTCCCCTTCAGCACCTCGACACAGCGGCGGGCTTCCAGCCCCAGTTCCAGTCTGAAATTCACAACGGACAGATGTTTGATATAAGTCGGAGAATCGGGGAAGCCGTGGTTCCGCACCAGCGCGATGCTGGCCGTGCGGACACAACCCGTGATGCTGTGGACGATGTACTCCCGAACTTCCGCCGAGGCGGTGTCGAAGCGCATCAGATTGGGGTACGGCGTCTGGGCATATGTGTTCCCTGTCGTCAGTGCGATGAAGCCCCAAAGGGCCAGTCGTGTGGATGTCTTCATGTTCGCTCGTTCCTTTCTGGTCATTGGTAGGCCGGGTGAAGTTCCCGCTGCGGGTTCGGCCCATATTCCGGTAAGCGTTCGTATGTGCAGTGGTAGCGGAAGCAGGCGTTGTAGCCGGCGTGTTCCTTTGCCTTCAGCTCCATGTAGGCCCGGTTCGCGTCCTTGAACATGATATCTCGCGACTTCTCGATCTCCTCCTGCACGGCCTGTCTGATCACGCCCTCGGCGCGCGTCCGCGCCTCCGCCGCCGTCGCTCCCCTCACCGTCCACGTCGCCGTGTCGATGCAGGAATTCGTCGCCGCCTGCTGGCGGATGAAGTACTGGATGCCCCGCACCGTGAAGCAGTCGGGGAAGCCGCCCTCGGACACGGGGACCTCGCCGCGGCTCTGCTTCAGATGGAACAGCTCCTCCGCGCGGATCTGCGCGGCGTACTGCCCCGTCCACGTGAACGGCACATTGTTCGTGCCGATGCGGGTCGAGATGTATCCGGCCTCCTTCTCGAACTCCCGGAAGACGATGTCGCAGCACCAGTGGTCCTCCGTCGCCGTCTGGACGTGCCGCGGAGCGCCCGGGGCGGTGTCGTTGGAGGTCGGTGGACGCCAGTTGGCGTTCGCGCCGTCCTCGGGGAACCTGACGCCGCAGGTGGCGTACGTGACGCGGGTTCCTCCGCGGCTCAGGACGAACCTGTAGGCGTTTTTCGAGTCGCGGCACTCGCGGTCCGGCCTGACGCCATACCAGTAGATGGTCGAGGTTTTCCAGGTCCCCGGGCCGGTGCGCGTGAGCGTGACGTCGGTCCCGTGCCCGTCGTTCACGTACTCGCCGGTCTCGGCCGGCTCGCACGACAGGGAGAGGCCGAGCGCCGACAGGTCGACGCCTTCTGGCTGGACGAGGACCTCGGCCTTCGCCGTGCGGCTGTCGAAGAGCTCATTGGGGTATTCTGTCCGGTCATAGCCGGTGACGCTGTCGGACTTGACCCTGATCTGGAACTTCGGCACCGTGAGCGTCGCGACCTTGCCCTCTCCGGCGAAGGACGTGCTCGTGTAGTCCGAGCCGAAGAGCCCCCGCAGGTCGTCGAGGATGAACAGCCCCGCCGAGCCGCCGTCCCGCAGTTCGAGCGTGTAGTCGTAGTCGGGGTACCCGGGACCCGAGAGCCTCG
>JAUNMP010000344.1 GCA_030537465.1 bacterium | reverse complement strand
CGGATAGCTGCGCGGCGGCGCGGCGGAACGGATGGCTGCGGCCCGAGAGCCCCATCGTCTGGCGCTCGGCGGCGATGCGCATCTGCTTGAGCAGATCGCCGACGGCCTTCGTGTCGGAGAACGCGGTCTCCAGCAGGACTTCGGGCACGAGGCGGACGACATCGACCTTCCTGGACTCGAGCGCCGAGACGGTGACGGCCATGCAGGGCCGCACGTTCTTCGCGTCGCCGACCTTCCCGTAGACGGTTTCGCTGATGCCGAATTTACCGAGCTTGCCGTCCAGCTCATTGCGGAGCGCGCTGATCGGGTGCTTCGCGGTGGCGAGATCACCCAGGACGCGCGCCAGCATCGGGAGGTCGGCGATCTCCTCCGTCGACAGGTCGGACACGTCGAAGTAGAGACCAAGATGCAGCACGCCGTTGGCCTGCGTGTGGGGACGGACGACCGTCACGCCGTCCAGCGAGACGATTTCGCGGGCGGTCACAGGTCCCTTCACGGGCACATCCTTGATGGACAGCAGCGGCAGCTTCGCGACGTCCTCCGGGCGGTCCGGCGTCGTCTGGTGCTTCTCGAGGGCGCGGCAGGTCGCGAGCACCTCGTCCAACTCATCCTTGGACCAGGAGGCCTTGACCTTCGCGAGCTCGGCCTTCTCCGCCTCGCGGCGCGCGGCGCCAAGGGTCGTGGACGGCAGCATCGTCAGTTCGGCGTGGTGCGGGTTCTCCAGCACGGACGTGCGGAGCAGCTGCTCAAACCAGCCCGTTCCCAGCTTCGCGCGGAGGGAGGCGAAGCGGCTCGCGTTGCGGAAGGCGTCCGCAGGATCACCACCATAGAGCCACTGATCGTAGGCATCGGAGAAGAACGCGAGTCCGCGCGGCGTGCCGCCGTAGTCCTTTTCGCGGTCATGGAATTCCGCCTTGTCGATCAGTGCCGCGAGACGGGCGTGGTCGAGTCCCTTCGCAACGATGCTCTCCAGCGTCGCGCGGACGGTGCGGCGGACAGCCTCGACGTTCTCGGCCTTCACGTTCTTGACGACCAGGGAGAGCAGGAGCTGAGCATGGGAACCGACGCCGAAGCGGACATCCTCGCAGAGTCCCCTCTCGAGCAGCGCCTTCTTCAGCGGCGCGTCGTTGTCGCCCACGAGCGCGTCGGTGACGATATCCATCGCCATGTACTTCTCGCGCTCGTCGAAGCGGCCGAAGACCCAGGCGTCGGACATCAGGACCTTGCCCTCGGGCTTCTCATCCGCGCCGATCTCGTACTCGATCGTCTTCGTCGCCGAAACCGGCTTCTGGATCATCACCGGCGCATCCACCTCGGCGCGCGGGTAGGCGGCAAGGAAGCCGTCCAGCTTCGCAAGCACGGCCGGCAGGTCGACCTTGCCGTCGAGGAAGATTCGGGCGTTCGACGGATGATAGAAGCGGTTGTAGAAGGTCTTGTACTTCTCGAAGGTCAGTTCGGGGATCGCCTTCGGGTCACCGCCGGAGACGAAACCGTAGCAGGTGTCGGGGAAGAGCAGGCGGCTCGACTCGTGATAGAGCAGGCGCTCGGGATTGGCGAAGGCGCCCTTCATCTCGCTGTAGACGACGCCGTTGCGCTTCAGCTCGCCATCGGCCTTGTCCAGTTCGTAGTGCCAGCCCTCCTGCTTGAACGCAAGCGGACTCTTCACGCTGAGCGGATGGAGGACGGAATCCATATAGACGTCGACGAGATTGAGGAAGTCCGTCGGATTGCGCGAACAGACGGGGTACATCGTCGAGTCGGCGCTTGTCCAGGCGTTGAGGAACGTCGCAAAAGAGCTCTTGAGCAGGTCGACGAACGGCTCCTTCACGGGATACTTCTCGGATCCGCAGAGCACTGAATGCTCGATGATGTGGGGCACGCCCGTGTCATCGTAGGGCAGCGTGCGGAACCCGATCGCGAACGTCTTGTTGTCGTCGTCGCGTTCGAGCCAGGCGAGATCGGCGCCGTTCTTCGTGTACTCCATCCGGATGAGACGCCCCTGCACTTCCGGAAGATCCGTCACGCTCTTCACGGTGAAGCCGCTCATCACGTCCCCCGGCTTGAGCGAGGCGGCGACAAGCGGAATTGCTGCGGAAACAATCATCGACATGTAGAAACCTTTCCTGTTCATTGCTATTCTCCGATCTCTGAACGAGGTTGACTGGTACTATCTTAGGAAATTTTCAGGGATGCCATCAGGGATTGAACACGCGGGCCTTGGCGGCAAGGGCCTTCGGGAGCGCCGCGCGGGTAGGCTGCCCCATCACGAGAATCCCCTTCCCGCGCAGCTTCGCCGCGCCATACTGGGAAAGGAACGACTCCACGGCGGAGGCAGAGGCAAAGAAAACATCGTCAAAAGGCGGCAGATGGTCCGCAGGCGAACAGAATTCGTTGTCGTAGAGGACCTCGTCGTCCACTTTCGCGCCGGCCTTGCGGAGGGCCTGCGCGACGGCAGAACCGGCCTTTGCGCTGCGCAGACGCAGGACGCGCTTCCCCTTCAGGTCCATCTTCCGGATTTCGGCGATGAGTCCATTGGCAGAAAAGTCGCTCGCCGGCACGATGTCGCTTGAGACGCCGTACTTCCGCAGTTCCGCATCCGTCCCCGCCCCGCAGGTGTAAAACGCAGGGAGTCTGCGCCGATCACAGACGAAAGTCTCGAAGAAAATCCGAACCGACGACGGCGACGTGAGGACGATGGCGTCGTAGGGGAATGTTTGAATGGAAGAATGGGAGAATGTTTGAATGGGGAATTGGGGGAATGTCCGGGGGACGAGGCGGATGAGCGGCCAGGAAATGGGCTTTCCACCTCTGTCCTCGACCGCGACGGCGGACTTCTCCTGAATCGCCTCCGAACAGGTCAGCAGAACCCGGCGACCTCCGAACTCGCCATTCCGGGGCCACTGGTGCACGGCTACCGATCCGACGATGAACAGACCCGGTCGCCCGTCCTTGACCAGATTGCGGACCGTGGACAGCGTCGCCTGGCGGACTTCCTCGCGTGGCCCGGCAGCATCGAGGACCAGCGCACAAGGCGTTTCTGGGGACATTCCGTCCGCCAGAAGATTCCGCGACTCCTCCTCGACCATCCGCGTCGCCATGAACATAACGAGAGGGGGTAGATGTTGAGAGAGGTGAGAGGGTTGAGAGGGTTGAGAGGCTGCTCGACGGGGGGTATAGACGGAAAAGCCTGCAGATTCGCCGCGGCGGGTGAGGAGCAGCCCCGTGCCCGTGGTCGCAGCCGTCAGCGCGCTCACGCCGGGGCGAACGAGAAACGGGATCTTCAGCGCGGCCAACGCGTCCGTTTCCTCGGCCAGGCGACCAAAGAGCCCTGCATCTCCACCCTTCAAGCGCACCACGCGACGGCCCTTCCGCGCCTCATCGCAGATCAGGCGTGTAATCTCGGGCTGCTTCATCGAATGGGCACCGCAGCGCTTGCCGACGTGGATGAGGCGAGGGGTGAGAGGGGTGGGGAGGTGGAGGGGGGGGGGACGGTTGTGTGTGGGGGGCGGGGGGAGGGGAGCCCGAGGCTTC
>JAUNMP010000343.1:286-3555 GCA_030537465.1 bacterium | reverse complement strand
ATGTCGGGTGGCAGGGCCGGCGACAGGGTGTCCGAGGGGTTTTGCAATTACCTCATTTGACAAAGCGGTTCTCGTCGACATCGCAGGTCTCGACCCGGTCCTCCGTCACGACCCACCTGGGGCGCAGATCGGCGCGGGCGAGTTGCCGGGCCACGTTCGGCGTCACCCGTCTGAGACACGCGGGACGCACCTCGCGTTCTTCATCCACCAGTTTCCGGATGGGCGAGGCGCAGATCTTCGCCAACGCATCCGAAAAGCGGTCGCTCTCCAGAATCGCCCGCAGAAACGCGAACCGCTGGTACAGTGTGGACGAATCGACCGCCGCGTCCACCGTCACCTGCTGATGGATCTGCTCCTGGGCCGAGAAGAGAAGGTCCGTCGCACGCCGCGCAATGTCGTCCAGCATCTGACGGTAGTCGGCCCGATAGTCGAGCTTGCGGCTCGTCACCTCGAACTCGACAAAACCGACCTTCTCGCCCGTGTAGTCGAGTCGGACGTCCAGCCTCAGCCGCCCGACAAGATTTCCCGTGCGGATCCGTCCGCGGCACGGGTGTCCGACACTCGGCGACACGCACTCATGCTCCGCGAACAGGAGACGGTTGTCGGAGAATTCGTACTCGTACTCTCCCCCTTCCCGCAGCTGCCACCGGGCTTCGGCATTGCGCTCGGACTCCACCGCGTCCGCCTCCTGCAGAAACGCACCCCGAACAGGCGCGACTCCGACCGCCCACACGTGCCGCGCCCCGAGAACGGGAATCTGGAAGACTTCGCTCATGCCTCCGCGTAGCTGGCGAAGCCGTTGTTCTTCGCATTCTTGTAGATGCGGGCGATCTTCTCGCCGCTGATGGGATATTTGCAGTTGTTCCCATACGGGAAGACGTCGATTTCGCCCTCCGCCTTCGCCAGCGTCTCGACGGACGCCGCACCATCCGGCTTGAGGCACAGCTTCCACAGCGCTTCCAGCGGACGCTCCAGCTGACGCCGCGAACCATGCAGTTTGGGCAGCAGCTTCTGCATGATCGCCGTATCGACCGCTTCGTCGATCGGACTTCCCAGAGCGATGGCCTTCTCGACATAGGAACAGAATTCCCCGGCCGTCCGATAGCCAAACTCGGCCCCGACCTTCGCCAGTTCCGGGAAGAACCCGTTCAGGGCCTCGGCGGCAGCCGACTGCTTCCCGTCCAGGAACGCCTTCATGTCCTCGGCCTTCACACGGAATTCCAGCACCTGGGCCCGGTCCAGAACCTTCGGCGAGAACATGTAGGTCGTCTCGTCGACGTTCATCGTCCCGATCACCCACAGGTTCTCCGGCATCTTGACCGTCGGCGGAACGCCGTCCACGGGCATCTTGCCCCCATGCAGCTTGAGATCGCCCTTCGACTCCATCGCGGACAGGAAGTCGGCGAAATAGCGCTCGACGTGGCTCAGATTCATTTCATCGAGAACCAGCACGTAGGGACGACCCGGATTGCTGGACGCCTCCAGCACCAGATCCAGCACGCCCGATTCCGGACGCACGTACTTTCCGCAGTGGACGGCATCCGGATAGCCCAGCATCTTCTCGTTGTTCGTCCAGTCGGCGCCAACGGAGACAATCGCATGCCGCCCCCTGGCGATGAACTCGCAGAACTGAATCGCCAGCTGCGTCTTGCCACTGCCGCTCAGACCGGTCAACACGACGAACTGCTTCGCCTGCACAGCGGCAAAGAACCGCCGGACAAACGCCTCGTCGTACTGAAGGCCCGCGGCCGCCAACTGATCCCTAAACGTCGAAAGATCATCCGTCGACAACTCTTCGATCTTCTTCACCACCTTCGTGTCACCGATACCATAGGCAACATCCAACTTTTTGCAAAGTTCTTTATCCTGCGTCACATCCGTCAGAGTTTTTCGTGCAGCCTTGTCATCAAGTTCTACAGTCTTTACGCAGAACCATTCAACCGCACGCCGATGCCGCATATTGGGCGCACTTGCAACAAACTCGTAGTCCCCGACAACTCGACCTACCCCCAGGAACGGATTCAGGCCCTTCTTTGCGAAGACCAAGTCCCCAGGCTTCATCACATCCCTGAAATCAAGCAACGCACGCACCCCATTCTTATGAGAAGCTTCGTCCCCCGACTTTTGCTGAAGGTCTCTCCGCAGGGCCTCGTTGTCTTCATACCCGCGCAAATCATCCGTTGAATCAAAATCCAACGCCATTATTCCGTTTTGCCGGAACTCGTCCCACCGATCTGCCCCCGTACCAGGAGAATAGGTCCAGTAGCGAATACCTGAGTCAGACTTCATATTGCTTTGATTGAGGAACTTAATGTAGTTTGAAATAGTAGCCGAACAGAAATTATTAGCCCAGTACCCTTCCGTCAAGACAGACCCAGCGAAGATTCCACCATTTGGCTTCTTCTGTTCTGCGGTTACAGCCTTCCAAATTTCCCGAAGCCTGGAAACATCCGAGATCGTGCAAATGTCATCTGGAAGATCGGCGAACTGCGGCAACTTGCGCAGAATCGGTCCGATGTTTTCGATGACAGTCACATATGACCCCGCCTTGTTGCTCCCCGGCGTATTGTTCGCATACAACCAGTCTTCAAACGCAATCATCTCTTGAGATTTTGTCATATTTCTCTCCAGGCCAATTAGCAGAATAGGTTTTCTGTGCATCCTTGTCCCATTCAGATGTAAACACACACCTGTTGCCCGCACTTTCAAAACCAAGTCGAATGCCGCCAATCCCGGCAAACAAATCAATGAACTTGAACCCCGCCATCCGTTGAACCACCTTACTGGTTATCCTCAACTACAACGGGCGTCCCCCGCAGTGCCCTCCCCGTGGTTCTGGAAAACCTCGAAAGAAGCACTGCGAGGTAGCCCAAGACAAAAGAATCACCAACGCAGAACACACCCTTTCAAGAAACTTCCAGATTTCGGGGAAGTGGTTCAACGTACGACAAATCGTCTCTGCGCGTGTTCCAGCACGCGGCGTCGGGGAGAGAGTAGATAGCCCCTCCTACGGCTATGTTTCAACAGGCCAAATTATATCATTTCTGTAACGGACTGTGTCAAAAGAGAAAGAAATTTGTTGATTGTTTTTTGAATAAGACTTTGCGCCTTGCGGCTGTTTTAGAATGGTTGGGAGAGGTGGTTTGGGGTGCTTCAGGGTGGGGCAGCTTGGGAAGCGGGATGTCGCATTTGGTTCGCAGTGGAGTGACCGGGCTTTTCGAAGGGCGTGAGGGAGGGAGGGAGGGGGGGCGTGAGACGGGTGACAACAG
>JAUNMP010000343.1:0-276 GCA_030537465.1 bacterium | reverse complement strand
GGGGGGGGGATGTGGGGTCCGGGTGTTGTGCTTTTGGGGCCGGTGGGTCGGCCCGGGGGTTTTCGAGGGGGGTGGGGGGGGGTGGGTGGGGGGGCGTGAGACGTGAGACAAGAGACGCGAGCGGAGACCAAGAGACCAGGAAACGTGAGACAGGTTTCGTGACTCAGTGACGGAGTGACCGAGCGAGGCAATGACGGCGTGACAACGTGACAGCGTGACGGCGTGACCCAGCTTTTGTGACTCAGTGACGGAGTGACCGGGCGAGGCAATGACGGC
>JAUNMP010000069.1 GCA_030537465.1 bacterium | reverse complement strand
CCGTCAGGCGGACGGACAAGCCGTCAACGCCGAGGTTTTGCAATTACCTCCTATGAAAACGCGCCGTATAAAACTGGCTCCTATGAACCGACGAAGGTCGATCTCTTCTGTCGTGAGGATCCACGGCTTCGCAGAATGTCCGTGACCCTCTCTGGCGCCAATGACTGCACGAACGGTGGCCTCGTATTTGGTGTGCTGGACGATGCGGCGTCCTGCTACGAGATCTCCATCGCGCATACGAGCGGTTTCCCGGCGAATGGCACGGTGGACGTGTATGGCGGAGCAAGCAAGATGACCATCAAGCACGATACGATGGTCTCTACGACGGGCACGGGATGGTCGTCGACCGTGAATATGCACGAAGGGGCGACATTGGTCGTCCCAGATACGTTCCGTTGGGGGGCGAAAGGCCCTCGGTTGGTGATGGAGGGTGGTTTGGCGCAGTTGAGAAAAGGAAATGACACCGGCGCCGTCAACTATGCAAATCAGATGACGCTACGTGGCGCGACCTTGGATGGTGCCATTCTTTTCTGTGGATTCGGTCCCGATGGCGTTTGGCACGTGGAAGGCGAACAGGCCTCCTCTGTGACGGCAGGTGAAATCCGTACCGCTTCGGCCGCAACCCAGGGAACCTGGATTCTGGATGTTGCCGATGTGACAGGCAATGGAGAGGCCGACCTGACGATCGACGCACCGATTACCCTGTACACGAATGCGTCGAATCCAAGTCTCTACCCCGACTCGCGCATCGTCAAGCGGGGTTCGGGATCCGTGTCGCTGACGAAGAGTCTGGCCACGGGAATCGCGTCCGTCCGCGTGACGGAAGGCGCACTTGTGCTGGGATCGGACCAGGTGTTCTCCTCTGCGAATGATAACCTCGTGCTGGATGGTGGTGCACTTGAGGTCAAGGCTGGTATTGCCGCGTCGGTCGGGGCCGTCAAGGTTCTTTCCGACTCCGCGATCACGCTCGGCGAAGGGGCGTCGTTGTCTCTGGCCGCACAGCCCGAGGCCGAATGGTCGGCCGAGGAACTCGCGATCTCCGGACCGCAGAAGCCGGGCCATTCGATTCGCTTCGGCACCTCGTCGTCCGCGCTGACAATGCAGCAGGTCAAGAAGATCCGCTACAACGGCAAGCAGGTTCGACTGGACAAGGATGGCTACTTGCTGACGGAGCCCTTTGGGTTGATGGTCATTTTCAAGTGACGTCCGGCGATCGTTCTTCGAGGTTCAAATCATGAAACAGATTCTTTTCTCTCTGGGCGCCGCGTTCGTCTGCGGTGCCTGGGCGGCTGATGGCTTTGTCTCCAACCGGGACTATCGTCTGGGCGACGCGGAAATCTCCTTCCGCATGATTCTCCGCCGTACGGGCCAGAAGATGCAGGTCGTGGCGCCGTCGAACATGAAACAGGCCGCCGTGACGAAGGACGGAAACCGGACGACGCTCGTCTGGACGGGGCATCCGGTCTGCGGCGAGGCTTTCACCGTGACGGCCGACCTGACGGAGACGCCGGAGGGGACGGAATACGCGTTCCGCCACGCTGGGAACACGGCGACGAATCTTGATGTCGAGGAGATCTTCTTCCCGGACATGCTCGTGCCGCGCACGTCGGAGACGGCCGTTCTGTGTCCGCAGGCCTACGGACAGATCCGCCGCCCCGACTGGTCCAAGCTCGCGGGGGACAAACCCGCCTGGGCGGGGCGTCCCATGGCGTTCCACTTCGTGGCGACGTTGGACCCGGATGGCTCGGGATACTATGTCGACCAGCGGGACAACGCCCGCGAGTTGACGACGTCGATGCGCATCTTCCAAGGGGTGCGGCCCAACACCATTCGTCTGCAGAGCGCCTATGAAGTGCCGATCGTCGCCGCGAACAACCCCGCGTCGCGTTTGCCCTACACGGGCGTCTTCCGCACCTTCAAGGGCGGCTGGTTCGGCGCGGCGTCGATCTACCGGAAATGGACGCGGCAGCAGCCGTGGGTCCAGAAATCCTTTGCCCGCGATCCGGGCGCGTTGCGCGACATTGGTCTGTGGATGTGGAATCGCGGTACGGCGGACCATGTCATCGCGCCGGCCGAACGCTTCCAGAAGGAGACGGGCATCCCCGTGGCGCTCGACTGGTATTGGTGGCATGCGACGCCCTACGACAAGGGCTATCCCTATTTCTGGCCGCCGCGCGAAGGCGAGGAGGTTTTCCGCGCGGGCGTCCAGCGGTTGAAGAAGGGCGGCATCTTCGCCCAGGTCTATACGAACGGCATGAAGTCCGACTGCGACGACGCGCGCTGGGAGAACGGCATGAAGGCCGACGCCGTTCTGCGGCGCGACGGTTCGCTGCCGGCCGTGATGTACAACGTCTTCGACAAGTGCCGCCTCACGCAGATGTGCGGCGAAGCGCCGCATTTCCATCGGCATATGCGGGGATTGATGTCGACGCTGGCGGGGTGCGGTCTTCCCTCGGTCTACATGGACCAGATCGGCTGTGGCGGCTATGGATCCTGCTGGAACCCTGCGCACCATCATCCGATGGGCGGCGGCGACACGCTCGTGAAGGGTTTCAAGTCGCTCTTCGCAGAGATCAAGGCCGACAATCCCGGTCTGAAGCTCTCGACCGAGGAATCGAACGAGGCCTATCTCGATTCGGTCGACTCGTTCATCGTTCTCTGGCAGAATGGCGAGCGCTTCGGCGTCCGTCCCATGCCCGAGATGGAGATGGTGCCCGTCTTCAGCATGCTCTACCATGGCGCGATCGCGATGTTCGGCAGCTATGCGGTGGTGGACGGGCGTCCGCCATGGGATCCGCGCTGGCCTGATGCCGAGCGCTGGCAGGACGAGTCCGCCTGGGAGAAGATGTTCCCCAAGGACCAGTTCGCCCTGGAGTTCGCCCGCGGCCCCGCCATTGGCCTTCAGCCGTGCGTTCACAATTTCCACATCCAGCTGATGGATGACCCCAAGTATGCGGACGATGTGGCGTTCGTCAGGCGGACGGCACAGTTCTGGCACGATCACCTGGACTTCCTCTACGATGGCGAGATGTGCGCCCCGGGGCGTCTGAAATGCCGCAAGGTTCCGCTCGACATGGTGATCCGCGGCGTCTATACAAAGGACGGCGGGGCGCGCGTCGTCAAGCAGCCCGCCCTGCCCGTGGTGATGGGGAACGTGTGGAAGGCGAAGGACGGCCGCATTGCCGCCGCGCTCGTGAACTGGACGCGCGAGCCGCAGTACTGGCGGCTCGACCAGGCGGACATCGATGCGGACGGCGTGCTGCCGCCCCGGAGCTGGACGCTGGTGACGGCGAAGGACCATCCCGCCCCGGACCGCTCGAAGCCGATCGCCGTCACGGTCGAGCAGACGCCGGGAGGTCCCCATCTCTGCGTGGACGGTCAACGGATTCGTCCGCGGGCGTTCTATGGCGCCGGTCCCTCCATCGCCTTCATCTCCGAAGTCCACGAGTACACGTTCACGCTGCCGTTCACCGCGCGCCACACGACGGACGACAGCAGTCTGCGCATCGCGTTCAACTCCAACAAGACGACCTACTGGCTGCGCGATGTGCGGCTGGAGGACAATGATGGACACGTCCTCGCGCTGGCGGACACCTTCAAGGACGATGCGGCGTTCCGTTCCAACTGGGCGGTCTTCGGCGAGGGTACGGGATGCACGATGGACCGCGAAGGCGACGCCGTGAAGGTGACGCGGATTTCCAACAAGCCGTTCTATCTTTATTCAAAGAACAAGCTGGCGCTGGAGGCCGGACGCAAGTACCGGTTCAAGTTCGCCATCCGCGCGAACCAGGGTCGGCAGTTCTTCTCGCCGTCCTGTTGGCAGACGGATCCGAAGACGAAGCAGTCCCAGGTGTGTCCGCTCAGCTATGGCGACACGTTCGCCGACACCGTGCGGCTGGCGGGCGAGGTCGGCGCGAACATCGTGACGGGCGGCTTCAACTATCCGAACGTCAAGCCAGGAACGCCTCGCAACTGGGAGGCGATGGACGATCGCGTCCGCAAGCTGATCGCGTCGAATCCCGACCTGCTATTCATTCCCCGCGTGAGCGGCGATCCGCCCGCCTGGTATGCCCAGGAACATCCCGAGATCTACAACGTCTACGACAATGGATTCGTGGCGAACAACGTGGCGATTTCGGATCCCGCGGCGCGACAGGTCGTCTACGACTACATCGAGGAGTTGACGCGCCATCTCCGCACGACCTTTCCGCGCAATTTCGCCGGTTTGCACGTCTGCGGGCAGAACTCGGGCGAATGGTTCTACCAGAATGCATTCGATGCGCCGCTTGGCGGCTATGAAGTCTGCACGCGCGATGCCTTCCGACGCTGGCTCAAGGCGCGGGGAGCGACCGATTGGGAGACCGCCGAAGTTCCGCCTGCGGCGCAGCGGCGCGATCTGTCGGGCGGCTTCTTCCTGCATCCGACGCGCGACCGGCGGCTGCTCGACTTTGCGATCTTCCGCCAGGAGGATGTGGCCGACCATCTGTCGAATCTCGGTGCGGCGATCAATCGCGCGTCCGACGGCAAGGTCCTCAAACTGGCGTTCTACGGCTATTCCTGGGAAATCGCCGGCACGCGGAATGGCCCCTCGGCGACGGGACACTATGCGCTGGAGCGTCTCCTGAAGGAGGGGCGTGCGAACATCGATGCGCTCTCTGCGCCGTTCTCCTATTCGAACCGCGTCTGGCCGGGATCGACGCCCGTCATGTGCGCGGCGGAGACGCTGGCGCGCAACGGCGTCCTCTGGTTCAACGAGGACGATACGCGGACGTATCTCGAGGACATCTGGGACTACAAGACGGTGGCGGGCGGCAAGCCCGTCGACAAGCCGCAGACGGAGGATCTGCTCCTCAAGAACGCGGCGCTGGAGATTGTCCGCGGCTTCGGCGACTGGTGGATGGATCTCTTCGGACGCGGCTGGTACCGTGATCCCGACCTCTGGAAGATCCGCACGCGTCTCGCGGCGCTGGACGAGGCCTTCTTGAACCGCACGAAGCCCTACGAGCCCGAAATCGCGAACGTGATGGACGAGGCGAGCATGAACTATGTGAAGCCGGGTGCGTCGCGCGTTACGTCGATGCTCTCGATCCGGAAGTTCTTCGACGGCTGCGGTGCGCCGTACGGACAGTATTTTCTGAATGACATTCTGGAGAATCCGCCGGAGAACGTGAAACTCTTCTTCATGGGCTTTGCCTATCGCCTGACGCAGGAGCAGCGGCGGAAGATCGCAGATCTGCGGCGGAAGCGTCCGGATGCGACGTTCGTCTGGTGCTGGGCGCCGGGCTACATCACGGAAGACGATTTTTCGCTGGAGGCGATGAAGGATCTGACGGGATTCTCGTTCGAGCCGGTCGAACTGCACTGCCCGTGGGGCTTCACGACCGAACTGGGATTGCAGAAGGGGCTGGGGTACAAGGAATGGGGCGGCGGACTTTGCAACGACATCCGTCCGCTCTTTACGGTGGCGACCGAGCCGTCGGATGAAGTCTGGAGCGTCTACAAGGAGAAGCGTGAGGCGCCGGCGCTCGTCTGCCGTCCGCGCAAGGACGGGACGGGCAAGGACATCTTCCTGGGGCCGGGGCAGCTCTTCCCGCAGCTGATCCGCCTCTTCGCCGAGACGGCAGGCGTCCACTGCTATACGAAGGCGCAGCAGGCCAATGTCGCGGCGGCGGAAGGCTTCGTCTTCGTGCAGGCGACCGTCGACGGCCCGATCGAAGTCGACTTTGGAAAGACGGCCCCCATCCAGGACTTCCTTTCCGGCGAACAGGTCGGCGTGGGACCAAAGCTGATGCTGCCGTTCCGCAAGGGCGAGGCCCGCGTGTTCAAGATCCAGTAAGAGCGATAGTGGAGGCGGGAATGAAGATTGGAACGCTTCTCTTGATGACGGGATTGATCTTTTCCGCCGAAGCCCGTCCTGACTGGACGAGGTATGTCATCTTCCCGAAGGGGGCCGACTATGATGTCGAGTCCCGCTCGCCTGAATCCTTTGCCATTCGGGCGAGGCGGACGGACGAGACGGTCGTGAAGACCGGGGCGCTCGCCATCGCCAACGTCAATCGCGAGATGTGGACGCACAACCGTCTTGTGATGAATGTCCGCAGCCTCAACGGCAAGGCCGTTCGGGTTGTCGCGACGGTGAGCCACCCGAATGGATCCGGGAAGACGGTGATGACGAGTGCGCGGGAGATGATTGTCGCTGGGCGTGCCTGGCGGCCGGTTTCGCTCGGACTGGATACGGACTTCGGACTTGGCGACCGCAACATCAAGATCGTGCAGGTGAAAATCGGCGCCTGGGTCAGTGCCTGGAAAACGGGCGAAGAAGGGGGCGTTGAAGTTTCCGGACTACGGTTCGCGACCGCCAGCGAAGGTCTCGCCTCGGCCGTCCACCGTCCGGGCGACACATTCGTCTCCATTCCTTCGAAGCCGCTCCGCAGCCCTGTCTGTGGGGCGAACGCGCTACGGGTGTTCTTTGCCTTCGACAACGAGGATCTTGTCGACAGCTACTCGACACGCCACAAGACGTTCGACAAGCAGCAGTACGCGGGATTCCGCGAGAAGCTGTTGGAACACCTGGAGGGACAGGCCGCCGTCGCGACGTCTTTGGAAGCCTGCGACGTCATTGTCTATTCCCGGTGCCGTCCCGATCCCCAATTGGCCCGGGAGATCGTTGCGGCCGTGACCGATCGAGGCGTTCCACTCTACGCCGCTGGCGAGATCGCCGATCCCGAAATCGAGTCGATTCTCCCCTGCACGGTTTCCCATACGGCTCCCGAAGACCTGCCGCCGCGTCAGCATGTGTCGTTCGTCGATGTACGGCATCCGCTCAATGCCCGAGGTGGACTTTCGGACGCGGCGTTCGGCATCTATCGGTCAATTACGGCACGGCCGCGGTCTCGGACGATCCTTCAGTTTGCCGATGGCACGCCGGCTCTGGTCGATGGTCAGGCGGGGAAGGGGCGTCTCGCCTACAACATGGTCGGCATCGGTTCCTCTCTTGTCGGAGGGAAGGAATCGCCCGACGCATTCCTCGTCCGTGCGCTGGGCTGGTTGACGGGACGCACACTGCCGGAACGGAGGCGGGTTCTGCCGAAGCCGGACGCCGACGGTTGGTGGGACGGCATGGGTGGACAGACCTTTGGCCGCTTTGGATGGGAAGTCGGGTCGGGACTGCTGGTCGAATCCCTGAGTTCCCGATTGGCCGTCCACAATGGTGCGGCGGGGTATGAATTCGAGGTGCCGCGCACAGGTGATGCGCCTCGGAAGACGACCTTTGCCGGCGATCGGGCGGACGCGCTGTCCCTCGGCGGCGAAGTCGCCGTGGAGGGGATGCCGGCCTTTCGCATAGACGCGTCGCTTGCCTATCCGGGCGTCCGCTGGGATTTTCATTGCAACGAAGTGGTGATGCGTCTGCAGAATCTGAATGCCTTCGCCTATGTCCCCGCAGGGGAAGGAAAGGTGCTCGATCTCTCCAAGGACGAGATTCCCGTGGCGGATTTGCGCGAACCGTGGATGCTGCTCTACAATGGCAGCGAACGGGATACGCCATTGATGCTGGTTCTGCAGCATCGTCCTGCGCAGATCAAGGTCATCCGTCAGGGCGAGGCCGTGCAGGGGATTCGTTGGGTCGTACAGGGGCGTGCATTCGGCATGGTGACCCCGACGTGGCTCTTGGGCGCGAAGACTTGCGACACCTCCAGCTGGACGAATGGCATTCCTGATTCAGTCGTTGCGCGTGCTCGGGAATGGCATCCGCGGGCGTTGGCCTATCCGATCCGCTGCCGGGAGATGTTCCGCCTCGACGAGACGAAGGGGCGGGTTGACATCCGCGCGCGTTACGAATCGATACGGACGGCGGACGATTGGGGGACGGTTCCCCGGACCTATGCGCCGGTTTCGCCGGTCGCCTGGACGATGAAGGGGACGCTCTTTGAATCAGAGGATGCGATTCGGCCGACGGGGCTGGTCACGCGTTTTGGAGATCTGGCCGTCAAGAACGACGCGTCCGAAGTCCGCTGGTCGCTCAAGCTCTTCCAGCCCGATCTGGCGCTTCTGCCGCACGTCACGGGATATGCGGACTACGACAGGATTGCGAACGAACACTTCGCACAGGGCGTGAAGTTCACGTGTGGCGGCGGCGTCAAGGTCGACTATGTGAAGGACAAGCAAGGATATGCGGGTGGACGCAATCCCAATGGTCTCACCTGCAACATGCACGGCAATCTGCTGGGGCTTTGCCGGACCTCGGCGAACCCGTTCATCTTCACGGAGGAGAATCGCCGGTTGATGCGCCGTCGTCTGACCTGGCGTCTCCTGGAGCCCCTGGAGACGATGCAGCACAAGATGGTCTGTCGTTGGCGGCGGGAACCCGTGAGCGGGATCGACTACACGATCTACATGAACTCGCCTCGCGACATCGCCACGGTCTACGAGCCAAAGGAGTATGGTTCGACGATCATCTACGGCGATTCGAACGAGACGGTGATGATGATCCTCACCTGCCTGCAGCGGCTGGCCGACCAGATGGGACAGGCGGACGTGGTGAAGGCGAACTGGGACGCGATCTCGCGGCATGTGCCGAGCTACACGATGGCCAACGACGACTGGTGCATTCAGGCGAGCGGCTGTCTCGAGTGGGGCGGCCCTGGATCCATCGACATGCTGAACGCCGAATTCGCGGGGATGATGAAGCTGGCGCGTCTGGCGGAAATCGCCGGCGATGAATCCGTACGGGCGCAGGCGCTCTATCGGGCCGCTCGGCGGGCGTGTCCGACGCTGGCGCGGCTGCGGATGCTGGACTACTGTACTCGGAACGGTCTGGTGGACAATCCGTCCGAGCTGCGTGCGTCCACGGGATACAACGAGTCGGGCGCCGTCTTCCAGTCGCGTGTGCGCCCCGTTCAGGATATCGACCTCTTCGACATGTCCCAGGGCATTCCACAGGATCTGATTTCCCTGTACAACTGGTCTGGCTGGACGGAGCTGCGGCGCGATTATCTGGTGGAAGTCCGCAAGGCTAACGAGTCAAAGGGGCTCGACTACATCACGGCGGCGATTCTGGCGATTGGCGATGATCTGCCGCCTTCTGAGCTGGAGTCGCGTCTGGCGCGCTGTGCGGCCCACGGGAAGTTGAACGCACGCTTGAAGAAGGACTGGCCAGGCATGGATACGGGCTCGTATCTCGAATACGTTCTGCATCGGCTTACGCCCTCGCCCGTCATCACCGACTGTCGCGACGTCGACCTCCACGGCGCCACCTACGATGCGGCGACGAAGACTTTGACGCTTGATTTCACGCCAGGTCCCCAGGCGGCTCTGGCCGTGGAGGGCAAGCCCGTTTCGTTTCCGCGAAACGGCGAACGCGTCCAGTGCAAGGTCGTCTGCGGCGAGCGGTAGAAGATGTCCCGTCGATTCGGCGTCTAAAAATCCCTCTTTCTTAAGCGCCCGAATTGTGATACGATCTCACTTGTCAGGCGATGATATCGGGGCGTCCCGGGTGGGATCCGCTTCTTTGTCTTCGTGTCCATTCTTACCTCCTTGCTTTTGATTCACAAGAAGTATAAGGGACAACGCCTGGCGGTTCAACTCCCCAGCTGATGCCAGCTCAAGAAGCCCTCACGCGTTATCGCGAAATCGTGGCTGGTGCACTGGAAATTCGCGCGCGCGGCGTCGTTAGTCACAACGTTTACTTCGGCAAATACCGCGTATGCCTTCGCATCTGCGTACTTCATAAAGTCGTGAAAGGCAAAAGGAGCCCCCAGTTCGTCAAGTAGTACGGACACCATAGATTTTGGATTTCAGCTTCTCGCGAGGCGTGCTCGGGAGGGGTAAACTCCTGCTTGCCCGGACTCTGCGCGCGAGACTCTGCAGTGGTCTGGACGCGCGGGAGCGTGTCCCTCCCAGTGTCGCCTGGGAGGGGCAAGCTCCTGCCTGCCCGGGAACGTTGCGGGCTGCCTCTAGGATAAAGGTGTTGATTTTGCTATAATTCGCACATGACGAATATGCGAATTGTCCTTGCCCTGGCCGTGGTGCTGGGGGCTACAGCCGTTTTTGCCGACACGGTCAAGCTTCCTGCGTTCATCGGGGCGCCGGATCACGCGCGGAGCGTGACGCAGCGCGCGATCACGCTGGTATCAAGCCTTGCCGTGGCGCCGAACGGCCGTCTGTGGGCGACCTGGTATGCGGGGCCAGCACCGGCGGAGGATCTGGCGAACTACGTCGTTCTTTCGACGAGCGACGACGACGGACGCACCTGGCAGGAGGTCTGCGTCGTCGATCCGGACGGGGAGGGACCGCGCCGCACGTTCGATCCCGAGATCTGGATTTCGCCGGACGGGCATCTGCGCTGGTTCTGGTCGGACCGCGACAGCTGGACGATCGAGACCACGGGTCTCTGGATGATGGATCTCGGCGACCCGAACGTCGTCCCCGCGAAACTGCCGACGCCGCGCTGCGTGGGAACCGGCGTGATGATGTGCAAGCCGACCGTGCTGGCGGACGGCACGTGGGCGCTCCCGACCTGCGACTGGTACACGGACCACAGTTCCGGCGTCACCGTCTCCACGGACGGCGGGAAGACCTGGTCGTTTCGCGGCGGCGCCTGCATCCCGCAGGAGGACCGCACGTTCGACGAGCACAACCTCGTCCAGAAGAAGAACGGCGACCTCTGGGTGCTGACGCGGACGAAGTCCGGCATCCGCGAGGCGATTTCAAAGGACGGTGGTCGCACCTGGTCCCCGTCCGCGCCCTCGAAGATCAAGCACACCTCCGCCCGGTTCTTCGTCCGCCGCCTCGCCTCCGGCAATCTGCTGCTGGTGAAGCACGGACCGCTCGATCAGGACGTGGGGCGCCGTGCGCTGACGGCCTACCTCTCGCGCGACGACGGCGCCACCTGGGAAGGCGGCCTCCTCATCGACGCACGGGAGAAGGTTTCGTATCCCGATGGCGACCAGAACGCCCAGGGCACGGTCTATCTGACCTACGACTTCGACCGCAGCGGCGCACGTGAAATCAACCTCGTGACGTTCACGGAGGCGGACGTGCTCGCGAAGAACGCGAAGAAGGTCGCCGCGACACGGCGACTCATCAGCAAGGGTTCGGGGCGTCCGCTCGTGCCCACGCGCGTGATGCGTCCCGACGCAGAACACGGCGTCGACACCCGTGCCCACGTCGGCATCCCCTCGATGGCCGTCTCGCCGAAGAACGGCCGTCTCTGGGCGACTTGGTACTGCGGCATCACGCCGGCGGAGGACGAGAACAACTACTGCGTCCTTTCGACCAGTGCGGATGGCGGCAAGACCTGGAAGGAGGTCCTGATCGCCGATCCGGACGGCTTTTGGCCGCGACGCGTCTTCGACCCCGAATTGTGGATCGCGCCAGACGGCAAGCTGCGGTGGACGTGGACGGACCGCGTCGGCACCGTTGGCTCTGATGCGGCGAACGACCAGCTGTGGATGCTGACGCTGGACGCCGAGGATGAGCCGGCGGAGACTCCCACGCCGACCTATGTCGGCAAGGGCGTGATGATGTGCAAACCGACCGCGCTGGCGAACGGCGAATGGCTTTTCCCCGTCGCGCAGTGGAAGGCGCAGCCCAGTTCCTGCTTCTACGTTTCGACGGACGCGGGGCGCACGTTCGCGTTGCGGGGCGGCGTGGAGCTGCCGGTCGTGGAGCGCCTCTTCGACGAGCACCAGGTTGTCGAGAAGAAGGACGGCCGCCTGTGGTGTTTCTCGCGGACGATGACAGGGCTCCGCGAGGCGTATTCGTCCGACCGGGGCGCGACCTGGACGCCGTCCGTCTATCCCGCGGACATTCGCCACACGTCGAGCCGCTTTTTCCTGCGCCGCCTCGCGTCGGGGAATCTGCTGTTCGTGAAGCACGGTCCCGTCGACAAGGACGTCGGTCGCCGCGAACTGACGGCCTATCTCTCGCGCGACGACGGCCGGACCTGGGAAGGGGGGCTTCTGCTCGACGAGCGGAACCGCGTCTCCTATCCCGACGGCCAGCAGGCGGCGGACGGCACGATTTATGTGACCTACGATTTCGACCGCACGAACGCCCGGGAGGTCCTGTTCTGCACGTTCCGCGAGGAGGACGTGCTCGTCGGGAAGGACGTTTCGGGAAAGGTCGCGCTGCGCCAGATCGTGACGAAGAGCCGCGGGGTGCTGAAATACAAGAACGTGGCGGCGAACGCGGACGGCGTGCCGCTGGTCACGGTCGATGCCGGTGCGCTGTCCGATCTGAAGTGGGAAACCGTTCCTCTCAAGTCCGGCGCAAAGCTCTTTACCGACCGCGCCTACGTGGTGGCGGAGGGACAGCTGCCGAAGGGCTGGAACGGGGTCGACTTCCTGCGGATTCCGCTGATGGGCGAGAAGACGGTCGTCTGTTCGAAAGCAGGTGTCGTGGGCGTGCTCACGCCGCTTCCCGGGCGCAACAGGGATTCTCTCGTCGAATCGCTGGAGGCACAGGGTTTTAGCAAGGTGGCGCTGCCGGAAATCCGGCTTTTCGATCCTTCGAACACGGCGAACTTCAGCACGCTCTATCAGAAGCGCTGCGCCGTTGGCGAAAAGATCCGCATCGGCAAGTGGGGCGTGCCCGTCTGGTTCTAGTTCACCGGGGGTCCTGATAGCGGAAGACCGAGGCGTTGTAGCCGAAGGCGGCCTTGAGGCGAGTCCCGAGATGGCTGGCGGAACTGAAGCCGCATTTTTCGGCGACGTCCTGGACGGTCAGGGAGCTGTTCGACAGCAGGCGGACGGCCTCGTTGAGGCGGATGCCGTTGATCTCCGCCTGAAGGGTGGTGCCCAGAATCTGCTGCGCCTTCATCTCCAGCGTGCGTTTTGAGACGCCGACAGCCGAGGCGAGGGCTGATATTGTATGTCGCTGGGAGAGGTCCTGCCGGACGATGCCAAGCGCCTTGGCGAGGAAGGGGTCGGCGATGAAGTGCGCATCGGAGGACTGCCGGGTCGTCACGCGGGGATAGGCGAGCGAGACGAGAGGTTCGACGCGGCGGTGGTGCATCAGACGGTCAAGGAGTCGGGCGCAGAGGGTGCCGCAGCTGGTCCCCTCGAGGTCGATGGATGACAGAGGGGGTGTGGTCGATTCGCAGAGGAGCGCATCGTTGTCCGTGCCCAGAACCGAGAGCGTATCGGGTACGGCGATTCCCTCGTCCGAACAGATGCCGAGCACCTGCAGGGCCCGTTCGTCGTCCACCGTGTAGAGCGCCGTGCCGGGACGTAGCGTGTGAAGCCACCGCGAAAGGCTCTCGGCGCCGTTTTCCGCCGTGTCGGGGAGGGCGAAGCTGCGGCAGGAGAAGCCCGCGCGGGCGAGTCGATCGCCGAACCCCGTCAGACGACGGGAACTCCAGGAGGCAGGGGTGGCGGTGCCGAGGAAGGCGAACTCGGTGTGTCCGCGGCCGAGGAAGTATTCGGCGGCCGTGACGCCGACGTTCTCCTGGTCACGGTCGACATAGGCGGCCCAGGAAGGGGGCTGGAGAGGACGGGAATCCGTGGACGGGGGATTGATCAGGACCGTCGGCGTGCGATGGGCGAGAATCTCGTCCCGTCGCGCCGCATCCGAGACCATGGCGACGACACCGTCGTAGAGCCAGGTGCGCCGACGGCCGACGATAAGGTCGGACCTGTCGCCGAGTTCCAGATGGAACTGCCAGGGTCCATGCGCGCGACCGTATTCCAGAATCCCCTCGAGGATCTGGCGATGCTGGAACTTGTCGGATGGAAGGATGACGGCCACGCGTTTCATTGCGCGTTTATTATACTTCTTTTGCGCATTTGTGTCTATCCTCCACAGAGGCCTTCATGTTAGAATTTTCCCATGAATTTTGACATCACCTTCAGTTTCTGGGATTGGTCGGCCATTGTCGCGTTCTTCGCGATCGTAATCGGCATTGCGCTTTGGTGTTCACGACGGGCGGGATCCGACGCGAAGGACTTCTTTCTTTCGGGAAGATCCATGCCGTGGTGGCTGATCGGCATCTCGATGAGCGCGGCGACGACCTCGACGAACAGCGCGAACATGTTCACGCAGTTCATCCGCGAGGACGGTCTGGCCGCGAACTGGAAGTGGTGGGCGTTCCTGCTGACGGGGTTGATGACGGTCTTCGTCTATGCGCGGCTGTGGGTGCGCAGTGGCGCGAAGACGGACGTTGAGTTCTATGAACTGCGCTATGGCGGCAAGGCGGCCGCGTTCCTGCGCGGATTCCGGTCCGTCTATCTCGGCGTGATCTTCAACACGATTTCCACAGGTCTTGTGCTTCTGGGGGCGATCAAGATCGGCCAGACGATGCTGGGGCTTGATCCCTGGGTGATTCTGCTCGTGACGGCGGTCGCGTCGATCGTCTATTCGGCGATTGGCGGGTTGCGCGGGGCGGTCTACACGGACTTCTTCCTGTTCACGATCGTGATGATCGGCGCATTCGTGGCGTTGTACTACGCGCTGGCGCTGCCCGAGGTGGGAGGCTTCGCGAAGATGATGTCCAATCCCGCGGTTCAGGCGAAGCTGGACTTCTTCCCGTCCCTCGACAACACGGACCTCTTCGTGAGCGTGTTCGCGATTCCCGTGGCGGTCCAGTGGTGGAACGTGTGGTATCCGGGCAGCGAACCGGGCGGCGGCGGCTACATTGTCCAGCGCATGCTCTCCGCGAAGAGCGAGAACCACTGCGTGGCGGGCAGTGTCCTGTACAACGTGGTCAACTACGCGCTGCGTCCCTGGCCCTGGTACCTGGTGGCATTCGCGTCGCTGATCGTCTTCCCGGACCTTGCCTCGCTGCAGAAGGCCTTCCCGAACGTCGACCCGTCACTTGTGAAGGGCGACATGGCGTATCCGGCAATGTTGACGTTCGTGCCGCGCAATGGCTGGTACGGCGTGACGGTGGCGGCGATGATGGGCGCGCTCTTCTCGACGGTGGCGGCTCACCTCAACATGGGCGCGAGCTATGTGGCGAACGACTTCTGGAAGCGCTTCATGCGTCCCCAGGCCTCCGAAAAGGAGCTGATTCTCGTTGGACGCATCTCGGTGGTCGTCCTGATGCTGGCCTCCTCGCTGCTGGCGCCGTGCCTGCAGAGCGCGGGCAAGGCGTTCAACCTCGTGCTGCAGGTCGGCGCGGGCACGGGACTCATCTTCCTCCTGCGCTGGTTCTGGATGCGCATCAACGCCTGGAGCGAGATCACGGCGATGGCGGTGAGCTTCGTGGTGGCGCTTTTCCTGAACCTCGTCTATCCGCTCTTCGGCGGACCTGCGTTCAAGAGCTGGCACGTGCTGCTGATCGGCATGGCCGTGACGACGGTCGCCTGGGTGGGCGTGACGCTCGCGACGCGTCCGACGGATGCGGGCGTGATCCAGAAGTTCAGGCAGACGGTGCGCGTGAGCGGGCACGACGTCGGCTGGGGGCTGGTGGCGATGTCGCTGGCGTCGCTGGGCGTCTACGCCCTCATGTTCGCGGTCGGCAGCTGCATCTACGGTGAGTGGGTTCGTGGTCTCATCCTCACGCTCACCGCCGTCCTCTCAGGCGTCTTCCTGGTGCTCGCCCTCAAGCGCCTGTAGGTGGTTCAACCCTCAACCCTCTCAACTCTCTCAACATTCTCAACAATCAAAGGAACATTATGGCACATCTCGGTGATTTGACCGCGGCCGAAGTCAAGGCCAAGGCGAAGGAACTCGGTGCAGATCTGGTGGGTATTTCCCCCATGAGTCGCTGGGAAGGCGTGGACAAGCAGAAGGATCCGCGCTACATTTTCCCGGGCGCGAAGTCGATGATCGTCTTCGCGTTCCGCATTCCGCGCGGCTCACTGCGCGGCGTTGAGGAGGGCACGCACTTCCTCAACTACCAGTCAATGGGCTATGCGGCGCTCAACCAGATCTACGGACCGATGGTCCTCTGGGGCATGACGCAGTTCATGGAAGACCACGGCTACGAAGCGGTGCCGATGGCGAACATCAACGGCGGCGACGCGGTGAACCCCGTGACGGGCAACTTCCGCAAGGGCTGGAGCCGTCCGGTCGCGCCGGGCAAGCCGTATCCGGACGTCTCGCCCGACTTCCGCGTGGCGGCCTATCTGGCCGGCTTGGGCGAGTTCGGCTGGTCGCGCGTCTTCCTGACGCCGGAGTTCGGTCCGCGTCAGCGCTTCGCGATCATGCTGACGGATGCCGAACTTGAACCGGACCCGATCTTCGAGGGCCACATCTGCGACCACTGCATGGAGTGCGTGAAGAACTGCCACGGCGGCGCGATCCATCCGACCGAAACCGAGTCGTTCACGCTCGCGGGCCACACGCAGACCTGGGGCAAGCACAACGAGTGCGCCTGCGCGCAGAGTTTCCGCTACGGCGGTCTGGGCGAGGAGCTGAACCCATTCGACGGCGACTATCCGCGCACGTTCGGCTACGGGCGCGCCACGGAAGGCAGCTGCGGCTGCGTGCGCGCGTGCATGGTCCATCTCGAGGCGAAGAAGAAGCTCGTGCGCGAATTCCGCGAGCCGTTCCGCAAGCCGGACTGGAAGCAGTGGACGATCGACCACTCGAAGAAGCCCGAGCTCGAGCCCTGGGTCGAAGAGGCGTTTCCCGGCAAGATCGAGGACCACGACGCCTACACGAACTACAACAAGAAGTCCAACTACGGCAGCGCCCGCGCGGCCGGTCTCACCGAGGCCTATGGCGTGCAGCCGCCTGAGGCCGTTGCGCCGAAGACGGACGAACCGGCGTCGGACGGCTACAATCCGCTGATCGACTAAGCGCGCGGGAGGACGTCAATCATGATGCTTGAAGAACTGACCGCCGCGGACGTGAAGGCCAAGGCGAAGGCGCTGGGCGCCGACCTCGTCGGCATCGCGTCGATGGACCGCTGGGAGGGTGCGCCGAAGCAGTGCGACCCGCGCTACATCTTTCCGCGTGCCCGCGCCATGGTGGTGCTCGCGTTCCGCATTCCGCGCGGCGTGCTGCGCGGAATCGAAGAGGGCACGCGCTTCATCGACTACCCGTCGATGGGCTACGCCTCGCTCAACCAGGTGCAGGGCACGATGTGCCTCTGGCGCCTCGTGCGCTGGATGGAGGACCACGGCTACGAGGCCATTCCGCAGTTCAACGGCAATGGCGGCGAATCGATCAACCCCGTGACGGGCATGTTCCGCAAGGGGTGGAGCCAGCCGGTCGCGCCGGGGAAGCCGTATCCGGACGTCTTCGTCCATTTCCGCATCGCCGCCTACCTCGCCGGACTGGGCGAATTCGGCTGGTCGAAGGTGTTCCTCACGCCGCAGTTCGGTCCGCGCCAGCGCTTCGCCGTGATGTTCACGGACGCGCCGCTCGAGCCGGATCCAATCTTCGAGGGCCACATCTGCGACCGCTGCAAGCTGTGCGTGAAGAACTGCCACGGCAAGGCGCTCTCGATGACCGAGAGCGTCAAGGTGACGCTGGCGGGGCACGTCCAGGAGTGGAGCAAGCTCAACGAGATGGCCTGCGAAGAGGGCCTTTTCGGCGGTAAGGACCGCGAGCTGAATCCCTTCGAAAAGGATTATCCGCGCCAGTACGGCTACGGCCGCGCCGTCGAGGGCGCCTGCGGCTGCATGCGCGCCTGCATGGTCCACCTTGAACAGCGAAAGAAGCTGCTCTGCACGTTCCGCAATCCGTTCCGTCAGCCGGGACACAAGCAGTGGGAAGTCGACCATTCGAAGCCCTACGAGATCGATCCCGAGACGGCCGCCAAGTACGAGGGCCGGATGGAGGATCCGGACGTGATGGAGAAGAAGGAAGCGTGGATCTGAGATGACCTTCGCCGCAGGCTATCAGCATTTCGCCGACGGGGCGCCGTTCGGGGACATCGTCCTCGCGCACCCCGCCGTCAAGGAGGTCTACTTCCCGTGGCCGGACGAGCCGAGCGGACGCCCGGTGCTCGGCTACGAGGAGGAGGACGACCCCGAGGTGCTGATGGACTGCCTGCTCTTCGACCTCCAGCGTCTGCGTGCGGCGGGGGTGAAGCTGGATCTGCTTCTGAACGCGAACTGCTACGGCGCCGAGGCGATGAGCGTGGCGCTGTCGCAGCGCGTGCGGTCCATTCTCGCGGGGCTCGACGAGAAGGGACTGCTGCCGGAGATCGTCACGACCGCCTCGCCGTTCGTCGCGTCCGAGGTGAAGAAGGCGTTCCCGTCCATCGAGATCCGCGCCTCGGTGAACATGCGCCTGACGACGGTGCAGGCGATGGCCTATCTGGCACCGCTTTTCGATTCCTATTACATCGGCCGTGACGTGCAGCGCAATCTGGAGACGGTGAAGACCGTCCGAGCCTGGTGCGACGCGCACGGCAAGAAGCTCTGTCTGCTCGCGAATTCGGGGTGTCTGCGGAACTGTCCGTGGCAGACGTACCACGACAATCTGGTGGCGCATTCGTCTGAGGCGTTGAAGCAGAAGAATGTGAAGGGGTGGAGTCCGCACCTCTGCTGGACGCTCTACAAGTCGCCCGAAAACTTCCCCGAGATCCTCAAGGCGACCTGGATCCGGCCGGAAGACCTGCACCGCTACGAGGGGCTGGTCGACACCGTCAAGCTGGCGACGCGCCAGCATGCGAATCCGGGCATGGTGATCTCCGCCTACGAGCGCGGCTCGTTCGACGGCAATCTGCTCGATCTCTTCGAACCCGGCTTCTCGCCGGCGTTCTTCCCGCAGTTCCTCGACAACACGGCATTCCCGTCCGACTGGTTCGAGAAGACCTCGCAGTGCGCGCGTGAATGCACCCAGTGCGGTTACTGCGAGCAGGCGTTCAGGCAAATTGCGAAATCATTTCTCGCATAGCGGTCCCTATTGTTTGTTGACGGCATTTTTACGCCAGGACAATGGCGTGATGCCGACTTCGTGACTGAAAACCGTTGAAAAGTGCGCGTGCGAGGCGAAGCCTGTGGCGATGGCGATGTCGACAAGGCGGAGCGAGGGATCCTTGAGCAGTCGCTTCGCGACATTGATTCGCGCTTCGGTGCGAAAGGCGTTGGGTGTGAGTCCCGTCGTCTTCTTGAATGCGTGGATGAAGTGGCTCTCGCTCATGTGGGCCTGACGGGCGAGTTCTGTGACGGTCGTGTGCTGTTCGGGATGTTCGCGGAGGCCAAAGATGACGGCGTTCAGGATTTCGGACGATTCCGCGTCATCCTTTCTTTCCGCACTGTCGATGATTTTGATGATGAGTCTGAGCAGCGCGATGCGCAGGCGAAGCGTGTGCTCGGGGCCAAAGGATGCTCGTTCGAGGATGTTGACGACTTCCCGAAAGAGAACTTCAACCTCGCGTTCGGCGGGAAAGAATGTTCTGTCGATAACACGGAGTCGGTTGAGCAGGGTTCGCGATTCGTCCTGCCGAAGTCCCAGAAAACTCGTTACCCAGGCCTTCGTCGAAAACATCATCCAATAGTGCTCCTGCCGTTTCTCGACGGTCGCAAGGCGATGGCGGACGCCTGGTTGGGTGAGACAGATCGTGTTGGGGAGAAACACATGGGCGGTACCTTCGATCTCGAAACGGGATGCACCTGTCTGACAGAGGTGGATCTCGACTGCATGGGGATGACAGTGGGGCGGAAGTGGTGTGTGGTTCTTCTGGTATTTCAGCGAACCGATACCGATGATTTCCGGGAGACCGATTTCAGCGAGCGAATAAAGTCGACGTTCGTCGTTGCAGACAATCTTGTCGAGCGTTGTCTGCGGGTCGAGGTCTTCACCCGATTGTAGTTCCATGGGGAACCGAATTGCATTTGTCATGTGGGGAGTATAGCATAGATGGTGGAAGTCGGGGATGATTCCCTGAAGAATATTTCAAAAAACTGTTTTAAAGAAATGCGAAAGACTGGTGCGAGGGAAAATGCTAGACTAGAGTTCAAATGAGAAAGAGGATTCCCATGAAAAGTCTGACAGCGTTCCTTTCGTTTGCATTCGCGATTTTCGCGCATGCCGACAGCTACATCCAATTTTCCGGCACTCAGTGCGTCGATACGGGCTACTACGTGACGGGGCGGACGGCGATCGTCGCCGACTTCGAGATGACCGACACGACGACGCAGCAGCAGCTTGTCTGGAGTGCGGGCACGAAGTTGTGGAACCGCCTCTATGTCAACAGTTCCGGCAACTGGGCGTGGAGTTGTCAGAACTGGGGGACGGGCGAGTCGGGGACGGATGCCAAGACCGACAACGTGGCGACGACGGTCGCGGTCGACGCCAGCCGTCTTGTGGCGACGATTGACGGTTACAAAAACCATGTCGTTCTGATGAAAAACGGCACCCCCCTGTACGAGCGCACGACCCAATGGGATTCCCTGCCACACACGGAGACAAGCGACTCGTCTCTGAAGATTGGCTGCCGGTTCGCCGAAAACCGTTTCTATGCGTCGATGAAGCTCTACTCCTTCAAGATCTACGAGGCCGGGGAACTGGTTCGTGACTATGTCCCGGCTCGCCAGGACGGCATCGTGGGTCTCTACGACCGGAAGCAGGGCGGATTTATCTACGAGGTAATTGCAAAACCTCGGCGAAGTCGTGCCGGACGTCCGCCTGACGGCG
>JAUNMP010000068.1 GCA_030537465.1 bacterium | reverse complement strand
ACGCCGTCAGGCGGACGTCCGGCACGACTTCGCCGAGGTTTTGCAATTACCTCTGCAGATAGTTCGCCGAATCGGGCGAAAGGAAATTCGCCGTCAACGAAACGGGCGTTGCGCTCGACACGGTGATCGTCGGAGACATCACGTCGCCGGACGTGATGGCCGCCACGTCACCCGTCCAATTGAGGAAGCGAACGCCCGACGCCGGCGTCGCCACCAGCGTGTGGGACGCACCATAGGATCCCTGCAGATCCCAGGCATCCGCGACGGCGCCCGACGCGCCCTCGTCCACGCAGACCGTACCAGCCCCCGCCGTCGTGGCCCGAATGCGGTGGTCGATCTCCCACTGCCACGTCAGACGATTCACGCCGACGGCCGGCTGCACATAGGAGTAGGCCATCTGCTCGGACGTGGACGGCGCACTCCAGGTGGACGTCGCCGGATCATAGGTCTCGAGCGTATAGCCGACGCACCGTCCACGCGTGCCCGCCGTCTCGTTGGTCTGATTGACCGCGGAGCAGGCCGTCGTCGACTCCGCATCCAGAATGTAGGCCCCCGGCGCAGGGATCATCAGACCCGGCGCCTCGACGTTGGACGCGACGATGAACGACCGCTCCGAGAGCGGGCTGAAGCGCAGCACAACCGTTCCCGTGCCGCCCTTCCCCGCCTGGTTCTGGGCCTTGTTGCCACCGGCGTACGTACCGCCGCCGCCACCACCGCCGAAACCATCCTGCCCCGGCTGTGGTCCCGTGGCCGTCCCCGGAACGCCATAGTAGTCGCTTCCCTTGCCCCAGACGCCTGTACCGTCACCGCTACGGCCGCCCGCACCGGGATCCTGTGTATTCTTCCAGCCACAGCCGCCACCACCGCCGGCGCCATAGTAGAGCGTCCGGCCCGTAATGTCGCTGGCGAGACCGTCACCGCCCTTGCCGCCCGTGCCCGTTGCGCCCGTCGTGTTCGCGCCGCCGACGCCATTGCCACCCGCCTGCGCGGCGCCGCCGCCACCGCCAGCACAACCATTGGATGAATTGCCGCCCTTGTAGCCCTGTCCGGCCGTCCCCGCGGCACCGATGGAGGTCTTGCCGGCGCAGCCGCCGCCGCCAGATCCGTTGCCATCGGGATTGTTCTGGTGCGTTTGGCTCCAGCCGCAGCCGCCACCGCCACCGAGAGCCTTGATGGTCGTGCCACCAAACGTCAGAATCGAGTTGCCGCCCGGACGCCCAGCCGGCTGCGAGTCGACGCTGTTCGAGCCCGTGGTCGGCACCGGCGCCACGCCGCCCGCGCCAACGGAGAGCGTCAACGTGTCGCCCGCCGCATAGGTAACGCCCGAGACGGTCGCCGTCAGGACGCCGCCACCGCCGCCGCCACCGCCCATGACGGAACCGCCCGACGCACCGCCGCCCGCCACCAGGTAGCGTGAAAAAGTCATTCCCGTCTTGAACGAGACCGAAACCGAATCGGCGGCCGCGTTCGTGAAGGCGTAGATGACGTCCGTGCCGTCAATGGAACGGACCACGGAGGCGTCCGTCGTCTCCAGATAGTCGTCGGAATACGCGGCGGCGTTCAGTGCGCAAGGCAGAGTCAGGCCCATGCCCACCAGGGCCAGACTGCGTGTCCAGTTGTTCTTCATTGCATCCTCCTCTTGAAATCAACGGAAAATCACCATCGTGCCACGCGGCGGAATGTAGAGCGCGCCGGGGCCGCTCAGGAATTCGGGATGGTCGGCCGACGTGACGACGCCGACAAACCCGCGTCCCTTGTACGAGAGTCGACGGATCTCGTTCGTACCATGGAAATTCAACTGGAGACGCCCGTGCTCGCCCACGGCGAGTTCGGCATCCTCGGGGAAGACATCGTCGCAGTCCAGCAGATCGCCCGCATCGACACGCGTGATCGTCATGTCGTCCAGAACTGCATCCTGACATCTGAGGCCGTATTCGTCCTGTGCGACGTAGCTCATGCCGGGGACAAGTCCGGTAAAACCGAACGTGTAGGTGTAGGACGGGCCTTCCGGAATGCGGAACACGACGCTCTCCTCCTGCTTCCAGGCGGTTCCCGTGCGGAAGACCGCCAGATCATTTGTGACGCCATTCTGCGCGAGCCAGACCCGAACGGGAAGCGTGCCCGGAAGATTGGGACTGGACACCCGGCTCATGTACCATGAAATCCGGTAGGTGCCCGCCTTCTGGAAATTCTTCGTCCACGTCAAGGCTCCGTTGAAACGGACGAACATGCCGACCGTGTTCCCAAGCGGATCGGCTCCACTGCAATTGTAGTAGGGATAGTTCCTGTAGTCGACGCCTCCCGCCGTTCCGTCGTTGGCCGTCTGCATGCTCTGCATGCCTTCATAGTTGAAGTTCTCGAACGGCCACTGCCAAAGTCTGGCCGTCGCGGATGCCGTTGACAAACCGCCCGGCGTGAGAACCAGATTGTCGACATAGAGCGCGGCGCGCTTTGCGCCTGAATTGATGCCGCTCGTAACCTCGTAGGAAAGCGCCAGCGTCACGGGCGTCTCGCCGTCGACGGTGATTGCGGCATCCTTGAAACGGAAAGCCGTGAAGATCTTCGTATTCGGATCGATGACGCCCAACGTCGTCTCAACGCCGCCAACCGTCGCCTTGGCCGTGATCTTGCCGTTCGGATTCTGCCCGTTCTCCGCCAGCTCGCCCTTCAGAAACCACGTTCCCTTCGGCGGCGTAAAGGTCGTCACGGCCACGGCGCCGTTCGTGAAGAACGTCATGATCTGCGACTGGAACGGATCCCGGGAATCGTTGTAGACGGGGTATTCCGAAGCCCCGAGCTTGTACATGTAGCGGTTGGCGAACCCGACACCGAGATGGACGCCCGTCTTGTTCTCGTGTCCCGCAGGCTGCGTCAGCGTCCAGTTCGGATGCGTAAGCGCCGTGGAGAAGAGGCGCGAGGTCATGCACGACCCGGCCGTACCCTGGATGTCCTCGAAATTCCCGCCAGGGATCTGCCAGTCGGCGAGATTGCAATCGGCGATACGGCGCAGCCGGACGTCGTCCACGCACACGATCTGCGTCGAATCATAGCCCTTGGGACAGCGGAAGCCGAGGTAGCAGCTCCGCGCCGCACGGACGTTGAAGCGCACCGGCACCCGTCCAAAGCCCTCGGCGGCCGAGAACATCTGGACATGACGCTCGATCAGCGTCTCCTCGTTCGTCTCTGGATCAATGAGCAGGACGTCGACCAGACCGCCCTGATTCGTGCTGCGGGTATTGGTCCAGAACTCGAGTTCATACGTTCCGGCCGCCAGATCAAGCGCATTCGCCGTCCGCACACCGCCATTGTGGCGCATGACGAGTGCGGACGCGCCATCGTGGGGACGGGCCGTGAAGCCCCAGGTGGAACGCTTTGCGCCGTCCCAGCCCGGATCGGAGAGGCCCCAGGTGTCCACGCTGTAGACGCACTGCTGACCGGCGCCGCATCCCGGCAGCATCGTCCACCCGCAATAGGTCGAGCCAATGCCGACGCCCCATTTCGCCTCGTCTCCCGCGGCGCGCGCCTCGAAGCTGGCATTGGCGATTGGGATGTAGACATCGTCGCCCACCGCCCCCACCCAGGAGGAGGAGGCCGTCGTGTTGGACGAAACGGGATTGACGACAAACGTACCGTCCAAAACCTCGATGAACTTGATCGACGACGGAACGTCGCGGACCAGCAGCGCGGCCTTGCCGTCCTTCACAAAACGGTGGCCGTTTTCCGCATTCGCCTCCAGCGACGACGCCACCGTCACCGTGGCGTTGGTCTCGAAGTCGGCCGTCAGACGCATGCCCGGCTGGAGCGTCAACGGCACCGGACGCTGGCTGACCACGCGCCCCTTTCCGTCCTGCAGCGTCAGGGGTACGCGCTGGACGGCGACGTCGTTCGTGTTGCGGTCGAAGAACAGGTCGCCCGTTCCTTCTTTGACGAACGACATCGGACTCTCGCGCGGCAAGGAGTTCGTCGCAACGCCCGATGTCGACAGCACGCAGTCCGCCCCGTCCGCCGCCACAAGATCAACACTCGGTGGCGTCGGCGGGAACCACTTGCGCTTCAGGTACTCGACGACCTGCTGACGTTCCGCGCCCGTGAGCCGGTTCGTGAAGCAGATCAGCTCATAGGCATAGTCGCCCCCGCCCAACTGGACCACCGTCGCACGCGAGCCGTCGTCGTTCGCCGCGATCTTGCAGGCGTTTCCATCGCCCGCGGAATTGTTCTGGTACAGACGGGAGACGGCGCGGCCCCCCGTCGTGATCTCGCATTCAAAGAGGGAGAAGCCCTTCACGGGAACGTCCGTCAGCGCATCTTTGCGCACACCGTTGATATAGGTGCGGTTGCCGACCAGATTGGCGCCATCGTCGCAATGGAGGATGTAGCTGTTCCAGGACGAGGCCGCCGTACCGCCCCAGACTCCCGTCGTCCGATATCCCGGCGCGAAGATCGGCCCCCAACCCAACGGCGCGTCATGGACCGCGAAGACATGGACCACGTCCAGCGTGTCGTCCGTCGTCGTCTTGCCCGTACGCAGAATTCGCATGCGGCGGCCGCTGCCCACGCCGCCGAACCACAGGGCCGTCTTGCCCTCGCGCTCGACAATTTCAGGGGAGAGAATCTTCTCGGCGTTGTTCGAAGTCGCCGTGTGGCTGGAGTTTCCCCCCGCATAACCCTCCTTCACGTAGCGAAACACGTGCTCGGCCTCGGCATAGGGACGCGCATGCGCCACTGGATCGCAGGATGTCTCGCGGACATCGTAGAGACCGTCCAGAAAGACGCGTCCATCCGCGTCCGTCCGCGTCACAAAGCGTTCGGGATGGGCGGCGTAGTCCGACGTATCGTACCAGAGGAGCGCCTTGTCATTCAAGATGTCGGTCGGACACACCGCCGGGAGGCGTGCGGGAGCGTCCATGTCCAGGACGACGCGTCCGTTCTTCACGACAATCGTCGGCGTGTTCCAGAGATCGAAGACGCCCAGGGGGACTGTCCAAGTGCCCGTTCCCGTCTTGTAGAGCGTACTCCCATCGGCCAGGGAGACGATGCCCTGCTGCGTGGCATTCTCCGACACGCAATTTGTCGCGTTCTCCAGATAGCCCAGAAAAACGCCAGACGCGGGAACCGCAGCGGAAAGACAAAACGGAAACGCTCCCGCGAACACGAGAGTCCCCCAAACCAGAGCATTACGATTGTTCATGCCGGAATTATCTCACAAGAGACCAAAACCGTCAAGATGTCAGTGCCGTCAGTCCTCGTAGCGGAGAGTCCAGAGCTGGAGGCGCAGGCGGGCCGTGAGATAGGCATCCTGGAAGCTGTCCTCATAGAGCGGCCAGCCACCCTTCATCGAGTATCCTGCGAGGCTCGGCATCAGCGCGTGAATGGGTCCCAGCTGGTCCCGCGGCGCCACCGTCACCGTGGCGGCATTCGTCTCCAGCACCTCCAGCGCCGCGAGCAGGAAATCGGCGGGACCGATCGTCCGCGCGCCCACAGCGACTTCCGGCGGAATAAAGGTCGAAATATCGAGCGTCCGCGCCGCCGCACGAAGCTCCTCCGCCGTCACCGTGACAGGCGCCGTCACGCCCTTCGGCGGCTCAAGGAAGCCATACACCCGCCCCGGCAGATGCGACGCCTCGCCCCGCAACAGCTTGACCGCGCCCTGGAAGGCGTCCGCCACGCACCACGAGCGGCCGATCGGCGCCAGGCGCCCCTGCAGCGACGCACGGATACGCGGCACCTCGGCTCGCGTGATCGGCCGCCGCGGACGGAAGGAGGCGGCAAGTCTCTGGCAGTCCGTCACCTCGAAGCGGGGATCGCGCACAAGCGCCCGCACGAGCTGGCGCAGACGGTCGTAGTAGATCTTCACGTCCGTCTTGTCGCGCTTCGGCGTGGGCCGCCACTGCCCCCACGCAACGGGATCGCGGGGATTGAAGTTCGGGCCATCCCAGTGCTGCGTCGAAAGCGCCATGTGCGGGTGCATATACAGAGTCACGTAGTCGCGCGTCGACAGCTCGTCCAGCCGCTCGGGGAGGTCGATCATCGGCCGAGGCGGAATGAAGGACTCGAGATGCAGCTTCTTGTAGTACGGCAGATGGAACTGGTTCACGAACCAAGCGGCCTCGCGTTCGCCCGGCGTGAAGCTCGCATTGCCGCCGCCGAAGAACGGACTTCCCAGCTCCGAATGGACGTACAGCCCCACATAGCTGTTGGCGTTGCCGGGGAAGACGCTGCACCAGACCTTGTCCACGCCAAAGGCCTTCTTGAGCAGCTCGAAACCAGGTTCCTCCTCGGCGCGCGTGCGGCGGTAGGCCTCGGCGTAGTCGGGGATGTCGGCGTACTCGACGATGTTGGGATGGCGGGAATGGTAGAAGGTCTGGCTGCCGAGGAGATGGTGCTTCAGCGCGTCCAGGACGTCCTGACGCTTCATCGCCGGAATGAAGTTGCCAAGTTCGCAGACCATGGCGAACTGGCCGCGCACGCCTTCCTCGTGGAGGATGTTCGCGATGTCGCGAATGGCGTCGTTCGACTCGTCGCAGGTGAAGTCCTCGGTGTCGAAGAAGAAGAGCACCCGGGTGCGACGGCGGGCGGCATTCGGACGGAACGGTGCGGACGGCTGCGCCGTGGCGCCCGAACCATCGCCCTCGATGCGGTTGTTGGCGGTGATGTACCACAGCAGCTCGTCCGTCATCGCCCGGGCCTGGGCAAGCGCACGGGAAAGCTCGCCGTTCGTCCAGTCCGTCAGCGCCGCGGCGGCGCGGCGCGGGTTCTGGGACCAGTCCCGCGCTGCCGCCGCGAGGCGGTTGGGATAGTCCTCGAGAAACGCGTCCTCACGCGTCCGCCAGTAGTCCCGCACCCCCGCGCCATACCACACGCGATCCTTCTCCGCGAGGGCCGACAGACGGCGGAAGCAGGGGCCTGCCAAGAGCGGATCCCACTGCTGCCACGGCAGCTTCTGGTCTTCGGCGTAGGCGGCCGGCGTGGACGTGATCGCCGCGTTGAGCGGCACGAAGAGACCATGTTCCGCCGAGGCGACCGTGGCCCACACCGTGCCGGCCAGCGGCGCGGGGAGGCGCGGATCGACCTGGATGACATGGCAGGTAGCCTGTTTCGTGGTGCCGATCACGCGCACCTTCTGGAGGTTGTTGGACTCGGGGTTGTGGTCCGTGCCCTCGTAGCGCGTGCGTTGAAGTTCGAAGAAGTCGCGCAGCGTCACCTTCCGCGCCGGTGCGAAAAAGAGCGGTTGCGGGGCATCCTCGGCATAGGCGCCCGCCGTCTCGGGGGCGAGCGTGCGATGGCCGAACCACGTGCGGTAGTTCGAATAGTCTCGCAGCGAAATCGAATAGGAGCGGAAGATATCGGGAAGACCGTCCGGTCCCGTCACGAGCGTACCGGCCTTCCGGGCCAGTTCGATCAGATCGGGCGAATGGCGCGTCTCGGGCGAGGCGGGATCGAAGGAGCGGATCATGAACTGGTTGCCGAAGCAGGCCACCTGGTCGTCCGGCATTTTCACGGCCGCCCACTGATGGCCCGTGTAGACCTCGACGTACCAGGCCTCGTCACGGTCGGCCAGCATGTAGATCTCGCCGCCATGGTGCCCCTTCTCGGCAATCACCCGAGCCAGCAGATCTAGACCTTCGCGCGCGGTGGCGCAGCAAGTCGCAAGGAGTCCCGGCAGAGAGTTCTCGCCCGCGCCGGTCGACACCATCGGATCGAGGGCGATGAGTTTCGCCTGGGCGTGCGCCGTCACCGTGCCGCTGACGACGAACCCCTTCTCGTTCGCGCAGGCGGAGTGCATGGCCCCGCGTCCAAGACTCGAATGGCGCGGCGTGGAGACGAACGCATAGGTCGTGGGCGGCAACGGCCAAGTGAAGCCGTCCGGCGTTTCAGCATAGACGCGCCCGGGCTGATCCGAAATGCGCGGCGTGGCAACGAAGCGATGACAAGCCGTCCAGGGAGCGGTATCCACCGTACGGCCGATGAGAATGGTCCCCTCGGCGGAAACCGCCTTGCCTGCATACATGCCCGTGCAGGCCCAAATGCCCTGTATCGCAAAGACTGCGAATCCAAGGACAAGTCCACTTCTATCGGACATGCAGACTCACCTTTATCACCGAAGCAAGATCATCGTGCCGCTCGAAGCCAGCGTGCCGTAGACGACGTGGTCGTCGCCAACCGAAATCTTCAAGCGGAACTTCTGCCCTGAGACGTGGGCGCCGACACTGGCCTCCGTCACAGGAACCGTCGTCGGCACCTGCGCCGTGCCGAGCACCGCCACGAGCGGAACCACGTCGCCATAGTCGAGGGACGCGGCGGGGTACTGCGCCAAATCGACCTTCGCCGTCGAAGCGAGCGTGAAATCGCCCGTCACGTTCACAACGGCATCGACATCCGGCACAAGCATGCCCGTCACCGTCAACGCCCCCTGGCAGATGCCCATGCCCGTCAACGTGCCCGCTTCCACGGGGGCGACGGCATCAAGCGTACCGCCCGTGAAGGCCAGCGTGGGCACGACCGTCGCCGGGCCCAGCAGGCGAAGCGTGCCACCGGCCACCGTCAACGGACCCGTGAACGTGTTCGCGCCCGAGAGGGTCAGCCGACCCGCCCCCTGCTTCGTCACACCGCCGTCGATCGCCGGTGCATCGGGATCGTGGAGAATCGGGTGCGAAATCGTGTAGTCCTTGTCCTTCCCGGCAAGGATGGAAGTATCGACGACCAGTCCGTTCGTCGAGGCGTAGAGCTTGCCGACGGCGCCGAAGCAACCGCCCGCAGCTGTGATGCCGATCGGCGCAAGTATGCCGCCGTTGCCGTAGAAGCACGTGTTCGCCGCATCGACAGACTGGGTGATGGCATTCACCTCCAGTCGACCGCCATTGAGGCGGAAGTCGACGGCATTGTCCTGCGTGTTCTTGCCGGCACGGGCGAAGGTGACGGTGCCTGTCACGGCGAGCGTACCGCCGTTCAGGTCGATGAGCCCTTTCGAAGTCTGGTTCGTGATCCAGTAGCACGTATGGAAGTTGCCCTTCACGCCGAAGACGCCGCCGTTCTGGGTCCACCGACAGGTCTGCTCGACCGGCGTTTTCGCCGGACTGCGCCCCAGTATCACGTCACCGGTCACATAGCCGCGACCGCCGTTGACGACGACCTCGGTATTCACGTTCTGCTGGCTTGTGAGGTTGTAGGCGCAAACCAGGTTTTTGGCCTGGAATGTACCGCCATTGAAAATGAACGACAAGGTTGCGCGCGGCGTAAGAGAAGCCCCGTAGTAGCCGAGATAGAAGACATTCCCTTCAGTCACGGAACCATTGTTCAACTCGAATGCGGCGTTCCCCTGCGAATTCACGCCGCCGACCGTGATTTCGGAACTGCTCGAATAGACCGGCGCGCTCGCAGCATCGTCCGCATCGCCCCAGACAAGACGTCCAGTCGCCACGGTCATGCCGCGGAGACCCTTGGTCGGAGAATCGCCGTTCGCATTCACCTTGTTGCCAGTGCTCGAATTGTTGACCGTCGTATTCGGCGAGAACGTCGCGGTGCCTCGGACATGGAGATCGCCCGTCCCGCGTTTCATAAAGGCGGACGTGCCCGATACCTTGAGCGAATCCACGGTGATGTCGGCCGTGTTCTCAAGGATGGCAGCATGTGAGGTTCCGGCGGAAACCTGGAGTCCGCCAATCTCTACGGAGTCCGTGCCCGTGTAGAGAAGCGTGCCCGCGCCGAGCGTAAGCTGGTCGGCGCGTTGCGCAAAGGCAAGGTTGTCGAGCGCCACGCGGCCCGCACCGGTCTTCACCGCACCTGTATAAGACGGTTCGAGGTGAGCCGTGACTTGGCCCTCGGTGTTGAGCGTATTCGCGTTGAGTTGAAGGCCCCCCGTCCCTGTCACGGAGTTGAGCCGGAGCTCGCTGCCGATCGCCGTATGGACGGCGACGTCGCCCGCAACGGCCGTCTGCGCGATTGCATTAGTGCCACCGTGGCTCTCGACGGCGGCCGTTCCACCCTCCACGCCGAGCGTGAGCGGGGAACCACTGAGCGTATAGCCGTTCTTGCCCGTGGAGGCTGCAAATGTCAGTCCGCCCAGGGCCACCGGCGCATTCAACGCAACGGGAACGTCCGCCTTCGTCGCGGGAACAAACGTCGCGGATGCGGCCAGACCGTTCGGAGCCGTCGCACCATCCTGCCAATTCGCCGTATCGCTCCAGTCGCCGCCATCCGTCGCGGAAATCCACGTTGCGGCCGTACCGCCGATCGTCACGACAACGGCCTTGTAGCCCGCGTAGTCGCCTGCGGCGACCGTCTCCTGCCGCACCTCGAACAAAGTTCCAGCCGGAGCTTCCGGCGGCAGCGTGAACTTCGCAAGATCAACGTCCGCATTCGAGGCATTGTAGACAAGCGCCGTGTAGACCCCCCAGTCCAGGCCGGGCGTGAGCTTGTGGTTTTCGGGCCGCGTCCGAATGGCAACAGGAGATTCAACGTCCAACGTCCCCATCACGACGACGCCGAGCGAGGCGCCCGAAAGCACTTCGAGATACGTCGGCACTGTCGCGCCGGCTTCGCCGAGGACGACCGAGCCCACGACGGGCACCGTCGTGTCCGCATAGGAGCTGAGCGTGGCCGTGGGCTTGACCGTGACCGTGCAGTTGTCCGTCGGCATGTACCCCCGTGCGACGATGAAGCGGGCCCCTCCTGCACGCGAATGCCGCCCGTGAACGTGGACGCATTGAATTTATCCCAGGAGAGCGCGGTACCCGCCCCCTTCAGCACGATGCCTCCGTCCGGTGCGCCAGCCAGAGCCGGATCCGCGGTAAACGTCTGCTGAAGGTTCAACCAATAGTCGGTCGGACCTTCGAGGTCCGCCTCATGCGAAAGGTCGATGATGAGGCCGCCGGCACCAATATAGGCATTCTGGAGGTTGATGATTCTGGAATTGGCCGTGAGGTTCACCAGCGGCTCGAAGATGCCGCCATCAAAGAAGACCTTGACCGGGTTCGCCGTGGAACGGCCTTCGATACCGAGGCTTCGCAGGGTTCCACCTTGGATAAGACGGAACGTGTTATCCGCCGTCTTGTTATTGTAGTTCGGATAGAACATCCCCTGCGCTTCAACGCGACCCGCGTTTGAAATCGTGAAATCGGTGCTGACGGAGCCGTCCGCATAGCTCGACGCGATGTACGAGCCAACCCGCAGCAGACCACCATCGACGCGGACCGTCGCCCGGGCATCAAAGCTGGCCGGTGAAGCCTGGTATCCGACGACCATGTACGTGTCAACCTCGTTCGTACCGCCGTGAATTTCAAAGACCGGACAGGCCTTGGAGGTCTTCGTCGTGTTGCCGTCCTGGTAGAAACGCAGAAGGCCCGTGCGCATGTAGCCGCCATTCTGGACAATGCTCGGGAACACCTCCTCCTGCCACGCGGCTTCGCAGGCGGAATAGTAGCCGACGTAGCAGTAATTCGAAACGAAGAGCGAACCGTTGTTGATCTCGAGCGTACCCGCCGTCTGGATGCCCTGTCCAGCACGATGCGACTGCGAACCGACGCTGAAGTCATTCGGAGCGAGCACGTCGGGGGCGTCGGTCGAATCGCCCACCGTGCCGATCGACAGGACGCCGCCGTTGACGTTCACGGCGCGATAGCCCGTCGTCGGACCGTCACCGTTCGCAGCCACGCCGTTGCCAGTGCTATTGTCCTTTGTGTTGCGGGTCAGAACGATCGAACCGGTTCCGCCGAGATGGAGCGTGCCGGCGCCCATCTTCGTGAAGCCGCCCGCACGGGCGTCGAAGTCTGAAACCGTGAGCGTGGTGTCACCATTCGGAATGTCAAGGACACTGGAACAAGCGCCCGACTCGATGGCAAAACCGGGAATCGCGGCGGAGGCCCCCGTATAGGCGAGCGTACCGGGACCGAGGACGAGATCAGAGGTCGCATCGACAAAGGAGAGATCGGCGACCTCCGTGCGGCCGGAGCCCGTGCGCAAGGTTCCGCCTGCGGCAAAGCCCACGAGCGCCCCCAGATCGACCGTGCCCGCCCCCGTCGCGCGGGGGTTCGTGAAAATCGTGTTGGCGGACGTGACCTGCGCCGCCGTTGGGGTCAACGTGGAATCGCCGTCCGTCGTGGGGAGAATGAGCAGACCAGACGAGGCCGTCGGCGGCGTCCCGGCGTCCGTCACCTCCACGCGGAGTTCGGCGCGCTCGCCGCTCGTCACGACGGAGACGGCATAGTCGACGGCGTCGGGCTTGTAGGGGAACGTCAGGTGCGCGGCGATATCCATCAGCGCAGAGACACTGGCCTTCGGCGCCGTGACAAAGGTGTGGACGCCACGGGAGAACAGGCCGTTCGTCAGCATGTTCGTGGGGCCCGCCTCCTCGAAAATCCAGAACTGCGGAGATGCGAGCGGACCCGCCACGACAGCGTCCGTCACTTCGAGACGAGAACCCTTCGTGAAGCCCAGCATGGGAGACGAGGCTGCCCCATTCAGCGCAGCCGTGCCGAAATGGAGGCTGCGGACCGTCTGGACGCCGTTCGAGACGATCAAACCGCCGCCATTGGTGGAGATCCGAAGAGCCGTCGTTTCAGGCAGGCGGCCGTTGCCGCCGAGCTCGACGCGGATCTTCTCGATGACCGTCGGACCGCGGTAGGTATTGACCGCACGGATGAGGCACGGCGGCGTGGCGCTACCCTGCGTCCAGCTGACGCCGCCATCCGTCCCGCTGTCGTCCAGCGGCTCAAGACCTTTGTCCCAAATCACGGGATAGAGATCCGAACCGCCGTTGTGGTAGACGATCAGACCGCCGGGACCGATCTTCGCGCTCGTGATCGAGCTCGGCCACGTGATATTCTTGACGGCGTTGTTGCGATGGCGCCAGATGCCACCATCGAAGACGAGATGAAGCTTGCCCTTCGCGGTGTTCGTGAAGTAGCGCATTTCCATCACGGCGCCGTCCGCAAGACGAAGATTCGTCGTGAGGCCGCCGTTCTTGCTGTCGTTCACGAAGTTCTGGAAGCTGATCCAGGATCCTTCGCCCTCGACGACGAGATTGTTCGTCGATGCAGCGGAAGAGCTGCCCGAACCCGTCGTGTAGCTGGCATCAAGCGCATAGAGATAGCCGCCATCGTGGACATGGACGTCGCAGACCGATCCCGTGTTCTGGCAGGCATAGAAGCCCTTGGTGATGAAACGGTTGTTGGAGGAGATGTCGAGGAAGCTGTGGCTGCGATTACCGGCCCCTGCTGTGTTCGCGCCCATGTAGGTGGCCGAGGTTCCGGTCTTGCCGACGAGGAAACGGCCGCCCGTGAGGCGCAGTCCCGAGACGGGCGGCTCGCCCGCCTGGCCGACCTTTCCGTTGTTCGCACCGATATTCAGTCCCGCGCCTGTATAGGTCACCCCGCTACGCTGTTCGAGCACGGCGCCCTTCTCAACACCCGTCTCAGTCGTGTAGCCGCCAATCTGAGTCCACCCCGCCGTTGCGAGGACGTTCGTCGTCGGCGCCGTCGCAGCCAGAGGATAGCCCGGGTCGATGATGGTCGTTCCTTCGAGGAACGTCGCATTGGAGAAGCCCTTCGTGGGAGCGTGGTCAGGGGAGAGGTCCGCCATCTGCTTCCGCACGGTCGTATCGTCCACGGCCGTGCCACTGGCGAGCGTAAACGGAGCCGTGAGAGTCAACGTGCCCGTCCCGGTCTTCACGAATGCGCCTGAAGAGGAGCCGACGTCACCCGAAACGACGAGGTCGTTGTCCACCTGCCAGACGACGGCGGATCCGTTCGGCGCAGCGTTGGAGACCGCGGTCTTCCATTCCGCACCTGCGGGACCCGCATAGCGGAAGGTGCCGCCTGTAAGCGTGAGCGGTCCCGTGCCCGTCTCGGCGGCCTGGACGCCATCCGCCGCCGTGCCGACATCCAGCAGACCGCCATTCAACTGCGTTCCGCCGGAATGGGTGTTCAGGGCGTTCAACCGCACGCGGCCCGCCGTTGCCGCCGCGTTGACGGAAAGCGCCGTCTCGCCCGAGCGCACGAGAAGATCCGTTTTCGACTTCCCCGCCTCGGCATTCACCGACACCGTCTCCGCGCCGACACCCAGGCAAGCGACGGCTCCAGCCAACCACAGTCCAAACTTCATTTTATCCCCCTTGAAAACCCGAAACAATCAGAACATCCAGGGCAAGCAAAACACTCCCCCCCATCGAGTCGCCAAGATAATATCACATACTGCGAGAATTCGGCAAATATTTTATTTTGCAGTCATCGGTCGAGCGCGGCGACGATCTCCGCCGTCGTCTCGACCAGCGAGGCGTCGATGTTCTTGAACCGCCCGACTGCGACCAGATGCTCGATCAGCGGATAGACGGGAATCGTCTCCGTCCAGAACGTCCGCCCCACGAAGACCATGGGACTCGGATAGCCGAGCGTCACATAGTGGTTCTGGACGACTTCCTGGAAGATCTCCTGCAGCGTTCCCGCGCCGCCCGGCATGAAGACGAGTCCGCCATAGGCTTCCGTGAGCAGAATATCCTCCCGCAGGCTGTTCTCGAAAAATTTGGCAATATACGTGGCAAACGGCGTCGGCGGCTCCGAACTGAAATGCCAAGTTGGAATCGAGACGCTGACGAAGCCCTTCTCCTGCGGGAAGGCGGCCATCATCTCGAAAGCGGCGGAAAGCCACCGCGCATCCTCCAGTGAAGGCGCGCTCGCCAGCATCGCCAGCGCCCGATCGACGTCCGCCTGCGGACGCCCCGCCAGCCAGGCGCCGACGTGCGTCGCCTCCATCGCGCCCGGGCCGCCTCCGCTGATCATCAGGAAGCCACGCTCCGTCAGTTCCTTGGAGACTTCGACCACGCGGCGGAAATAATCGTCGGTTCGCAGCAGCGCGTGTCCGCCCATGATGCCGACGACCTTCTTCTCCTCATACCATTCGAGCAGACGGTACAGCGCCGCGCGGATGTGCGCATCATGCATCGTCCGCGCCTGCAGTTCCAGCGGCGACGTGCGGACCCGCCCCGTTTCGTCCAGATGCCGGCCGACGCGCGCGTCGAGACAGGTCTCGACGCTGGCCGGCTCGGCGGGGTCGAACGACTCGAAGAGTTCCCGCGCCGTATACAGTTCCTTGCGGGCGACGTCATAGGGCAGGTCTTCGAGACTTCGTTCGATTCCCGGTGGTACGGACTTCTCAAATTCGTCGGCGTTGTACATGGCTCACTTCTTGGCCGGCAGCTTGGACGCCAGTTTTTTCACGCAGCCGACAAGCGGATCGTCAGATTCCAGCACACCATACTTGACGAGGACGCCGCAGGCGCGGTCCAAGGAACGAATTCCCTTCTCGTTCTTCAGAATCGCCGCGTCGTCCCACGAGGACGCCTTCGCCACGTAGTCGTCTGCGGAACGGCGATAGAGGGCCACGTACTCGGGCTTCTTCGAATAGGTCAGAATCTCGAGCGCGGCATTCAGGACGCCCGAACCGCCAGCATTGGGACCGAGTTTGGCGAAGAGCGCCGCCGCCGTCTTTTCGCGCAGCGCAAGGACGTCCGCCGCCTTCACACCGGGCCCACCATGCGTCGTATTGGCGTAGACGGACGGAATCTCGCGGATCCAGATGTTGCGGTAGGGCACGGGGTTGCCGTGATCCTGAAGGCTGATCGGATACGCCTTCTCCCCTTTCGGCACGGGCTTGCGCTCGAGGTTGTAGGTGCTGCCTTCGAATTCCCAGTTGTCCTGGACGAGCACGCCGTTGAAGAGCACCGTCACGGTCGGCCCCTTCACGAGCTTCTCGCCCTCCCACACGGGCGCGTGGAAGATGATGTCGTAGGTCTGCCACTCGCCTTCGGGACGGGCGGGATTCACCATCGGCGGATTCTGCGCGTAGACGGCGGCGGCCTGGCCGTCCGCATAGTTTGGATTCGGGTTGGGCGACTTCGACGGATCGGTCAGATAGGAGTCGAGCACCTGGATCTCGTAGAGCCCAAAGAGGAATACGCCCGAATTGCCGCGGCCCTGGCCGAGTCCCTTCGCCGGCGTCGGCGCCTTCCACTCCAGATGGAGCTGGCAGTCGGCAAACGAACGCTTCGTCCGCGCGGAGCCGGATTTCGGCACGCAGCGAAATTCACCGTCGACGACTTCCCATTTGCACGGCGCCCCGCCGCCCGTGCACCAGTTCTTCTCGACGCTCTCCTTCGTACCGTCGAAGAGCACGATCGCATCGCTCGGCGGCTTTCCGGCCGGCGCGTCGATCTTCACGGGATTCGGCCGATTTCGATCATGGATCGCCCATGCATGGGCCGCATCCGGCCCCTGGCACTCCAGACCCGCAAAAACAGAAGCGACACCCGCCGCGACAATCCAACCGACACTGATTTTCTTCATTTCTTCTCCTTTATGATCATTCAAATTCCCCGCAGCCTGGGCGCCAGATCGGCGTTGTCGCGAGCTCCGCACGCGAGGACGAGCGGATGGTTCCGCCACGCCGAAAGATCGGCCCCCATCTCCTTCAACGCGAAGAGCGCATGGGAGAGCGACTGGAAGCGGCGGTAGTCACGCGTGAACCGTGCGAAGCCTGTGCCCTTCTCGTCCGGCACGCCTTCGGTGAACGCCTGCGCATCATCCGCAACGACCGATTCGAATACGGCACGGGCTTCCGGCGTCTTGAATCGCCGCAGCGCCGCCAGAGCCTTCAACCGGTCGGCAAACAGTCCCTTCCCCGTGGCACAGGCAATCAATCCGGGCACCGCCCGCGCATCGCGCATCAGTCCCAGCGCCAACGCGAAATGAGCCCCCCACTCACCATCGAGATGCTTCGACAGTTCGTCGGCAAGCGCCATCTTTTCAGTCGGCGAACCGCAGAGATGCGTTCGCCAGCAGGCCAGATAGGCCCAGGCCATGTCGATCCCGGGATGCCGCGCCGTGAAGACGACCCAGTCCCCGGGATGGACGTAGGGACGGGACAGCGCGGAGACGATTTCGTCCACCCCGAACGGCCCCAGCGAATAGCGACTGTAGTAGATGTCGACAGGACGACAGTCGGACTGGAACATTCCCGGCTCGTCCAGCAGCGGCCGCAGATCCGCATAGGGTACGTCCTTCAACCGACAGTCGCGGTCCAACGCGATCTTCGCCGCCGCGGCCGCGGCGAGCCCCAGACAACGCATATGCGACTGCATGCGCAGTCCACCACCCGCGTCGTGTGCAACGCCATAGTGTTTCGCCGCCAACAGAAGCCCCTCAGCGTCCTTCGGGACGATGGTGCCATAGGGAACCTTCGCACCGAAGGCGAAGTTCTTAAGCGAACAGATCTCCTTCCAGTCGACCGTGTCCTCATTCTCCCAGGCCCAGTCGCCATCAATGCGGACCAGGTCGAACGGCGTTTTTCGGGCGATGAAGATCGGATTCGCGACAAGACGGTCGCAGAGGGCGTCGCGAAGCGTGTAGGTGTCTTCGCAGACGACATGTCCTTCTTCCCGTGCCCCCATGATCGTCGCCTTGACCACGACCTGGCGTTTTCCCAGCGTCTTCCGATCGCGAGCGGCATAGCCGAGAATCCGGGAGGAGAAGTCGAACCCTTCACATTCGGCGGAATCGCGGTAGAAGCCATAGCTCATCCGCGTACGGCCATCAGGTTGACGCAGAATCGACGCCTTCGACGTCGCCCCCTGCTGATGGTCGCTGTCGCGGCCGATTCGCACGCGACACCCCGCCATGCGCGCCACGCTCGCGTCACCCGTCGAATCGATCACGATCTTCGCCCGCACGTCGCGAACGGCGCCCCTGAACAGAAGACGGAGCCCGGCAATCCGACGTCCCTCCATCCAGGCGCCAATGACCGTCGTCATCCGCGCCGTCTCGAAGCAGGCCTCCTGCGCCATCTTCTCGAACTCGGCCAGTTTCGCCTGCTGGTTCTCGTAGGTCCCGCAGACGCAGCCGAGGGTGGCCTGTCCGCCCAATTTGTCCATTCGCTCGATCCCGAGCGTCTTGAGCCCGAGCTTCGCCGCCTTCCACGCGGCGTAGACGCCGCCCGAGCCGAGCCCCGCTACGACGACATCATATTCGCCCGCGAACGACGGAATTGCCGGGAGTTCGCAGGCCTTGAAATTCTTCTTCACGAAGAGCTTTAAACGCCCTGCTCCCTGCACCAGGCTGTCAGCTCCAAGCTTCAAGCTCCCAGCTCCAGGCTCAAAGCCCTTCACGGCCGCGACAGTGAACACATGACGGCCATCGGCGCCATAGGCGACGACCTCGTAACCGGAGGCCGACCGGGCAATCGATTCGATTTCGGCATTGAGCAGCACGCGGCAATTCGCCTCCAGCAGCTTCACCGCCCAGGCATCCGTCTGGTCGTGCCCAAGCTCGATTGCCGGCAGGATACCGCGCTCCAGCAGAACCGTGTCGTCTGGATGGGCAATCGCATATTCGCACCCGGCCTTGTCCGCGCCGACGACAAGAGTCTTCGGCTTTCCGATCAGCGCCGCGCGAAGCGAGACCGCCGACAGGGCGGCCAGGCTCGCCGTTCCCCTGATGAAGGTCCTCCGATTCATGCGACGTCCCATCATCTCACTTTGTCGGCAAGAAGTCTGCAAACACCGAGAGGTCCGTGACGATCAGCGGGTAGTCCAGCAGCGGGAACGAACGGAACTCGTCGTCGCCATGCGGGTTCCGATAGACCAGTTCGCGGCAGTCCCACACCTTGCGCCGCAGGGGGTCGATGATCACCGGATTGGGGAGCAGATGCTCGCGGATGCCGTCGGTGACGATCAACAGGCGCCCATCCAGACGCTGCTGGTTGATGTCGAGGTGCTCGGGCGTCCAAAGCGCGATCACGGGCACGCCCTTGCGGTCGAAGGCCACCCGCTTCGAGCAGGTATAGGGCATCTGCGGCGTGAACTCCTGGCGTCCGATCGTGTTGTAGCGAACGTAATACTGCGGCGCGGGCTTCATGCCGTCCATCAGCCATCCGAGCCCCTGCATCACGTAATAGCCCAGCTTCGGCGTCTGAGACTCCTTGCGGAAGTAGCCATACCGATCGGAGCCGACGCTAAAGAGACTGATCGTTTCGCACCCATTGTAGAGATCGTTGAGCAGACGGCGCGCGGTGAACTTGGCCTGTCCGTACTCGGTGTGCGTGGAGAAGCGGCCGGAGATTCCGGACGCGCGGCCCGACTCGCCCATCATCACGCGCAGAGGCTTCCCGTCACGCCGCACAAACAGCGCCCGAGCCTGGGCGATCGACTCCTCGACCATTGTCTCGGGCGTGCGCTCGTAGCCATGGTAGTCGTAGAAATCGACCAAATCCGCAAATCCGTAACGGGCGAGACAAGGGAAATAGGCGGACGACAACGCGCAGAAGCTCGCGCTGAACTCGGCGTCGGGAATCTGCGCGCAGACGGCCTTGCGGACCTCGGCAAAACAGTCGACCAGGGCCTTGGCGGCGGCGTCCGTTCCCACGGCGTGCCAGCCATCCTCGCCATTCCTTCGAAAACTGGCTTCACATTCGTTGTTGTACTCGAAATGGCGAACGCGTCCCATGACATGTGCCGCCAGCGCCGAAACCGCCTGCAGGTACTGCGGCATGACCTTGTGGAAATAGGCGGACTCACGCCCCAGATCGACGCGGCGGGTCGTCACCTTGCGCGCCTTGTACTTGGCGTCATCCGAGAGGAGCGCCCCCTCCATCGTCGCCCCTTCGACATAGTTGGTGATCGCTCCGTCCGGCGTGCAGCCGGGAATGTAGAACCAGGGCGTGCCGCCCAGCGTCAACCAGACCTGGATGCCCGTCTTTTCGCACACGTCGAGCACGGCGTCGAGTTGCGTGAAGTCGTAGACGCCCTTCTCCTTCTCGAAGGCGTTCCAGCGCATGAGCAGACGAGCCTGCTTCACCCCCGCCTCGCCCAGGCGCTCGATCGTGTTGGTCACCCCCAGGACGAAGCTGCTGTATCCTTCCAGTCCGGCGCAGAGCGCTGTGGCGTCCAGCTCCTTCGCATGCCGATGGGGCAGATTGCCGAGGAAGGAGACGCCCTTGGTGAACTCCAGCATGTCCTTCGTGTAGGCGTAGGGATCGGTCGGCGCACGCGAGGACGCAAACGTATAGTTCTCCCAGTCGACGGAAATCTTGGGATTCGGTGTCTCGCGCAACAGTTTGCGGATCGCCTCGGCATCCGCCGTCGTCAGCGCGGCATTCAACAGCCCCCCGCACAGGACGGTCGTGAGGACAAGAAAAGATTTCAAAGCCATTTTAAATCCTAACGGAAGATCAGGGTCAAGCCCATGCCATCACCGCGGACAAGCGGCGTACTGGCACTTTGAGCGCATCCGTCGCGTAGCCGCCGCCCACGAGGTCGAGACCGCCCGACAGAACACTGGCATTGACCTGATAGACGTCTGCGGCCCAAACCGAAGACAACGAAATCGTGCTCACGGCGAATGTGAACGCAAAAGACAGCAATGACGAACTTTTCATAGCGCTATTTTAACACAGCGTCTCTCCCGACCGCAAGGGCGAATATCCTGCGGAGCAATCGGTCAGACAAAAGCGCGCAGGTGTAACGACTGGCCAATCGACCGTCTCGTCATCATCCGCCTCTCAATCAACCTCTCATTACCTGAAGAGGTAATTGCAAAACCCTCCTCAGTTGAACATTCCGGCGACTCCGTCGC
>JAUNMP010000342.1 GCA_030537465.1 bacterium | reverse complement strand
ATATATGTAAATGCCAGACTGGTTAAAACCTACACCAAACTGTTTGTTTTGATGAATGATATTATAGTAGGTAGGCTTCGTCGGGACTTTTTTCATTTTGCATCCCGTCTTTTGATACACCTCTCCCGCCATTGTCTCATAAATGGATTCGAGTAGTTCAGGTTTCATTTCACGCGATCCTTTCGTTCTCTCTTGCTTTGTCAACTTACCAACGCCGTACCGAAAATCCTGCCACCTAGGAAGAACATCCGCCCACCACCACCATAAAGAATCCCCCAAAGGCATTACATTATCGCATGTATCTAGTCCGTACGCAAGTGTGCGTTGCGGATTTTATTTCAATTCGTGATTCCGACGACATCCAGAAGGAGCGCATTACTTTCGGACGCGATGTTCCACATTGATTTCAACTCCTTTGATGTCTCTCAGTCGTTCCGCAAGTCGTTCTGCACAATAGACGGATCGGTGACGTCCACCCACACATGCAAAAAGAATCGTAATCGTTTCCCATTCCGCTTCGACGGCAGTCGTCAACGCCCGTCTGACGACTGCCTCTACCGGCTCCAGAAACGTCCTGACCTCTTCTGCATGATTGGCGAAAAAAGCTTTAACCCCAACATCACGTCCTGATTCCGTACGCAATTTCTCATCCCAATAAGGATCGGGAAGCATACGACAGTCAAACATGTACACACCACCCCAGAAGTCCACGTCTGGAGGTATTCCATCACCTATGGCAAATGACTTGATGTCAATTCTCATTATCCCGTCCACTCCAGACCGCATCTTCCTCGACAACAAATTCTCTATTCACTTCCCTAGAGCCGATCTCCGATCAATCTCTCGAGCCGCGCATTGTATTCGCAAACCCGCTTGTAGTCGGAATCCGTGCAACTCCCCGTAATGGTCAGAAAGTTGTCCCGCAGAATATATTCCCCCTGTTCAGGATTTCCGGCCCCGTCCGAACAACCAAAAGTAAATTCATCCTCATCTGCGAAGATCGTGCCTAATCTCGCATTCCACCATTCGACCTCTCCGTTCAGCACGTAGCCATTTGGAACAAGATAGTGTTCCAGAATGAGAATCAACCACTCGAGACTCCACATATTCTGCGGGATTCCTTCGCACGACACCAACTCCAGAGTACGGCCATCCCGATTCCGAAGCTCATCTTCGGGGGTTGTTCCCCCATCGATTCGAGTTAAATTCGCACACACCCCATTCTTGTCATATCGGTCGTCTGCCCTGATGTCATCACGACAGGGCACCCACCACGGACACGAGCCGGACCTGATGACCACATCTGCATCCAGCCCTCGCACATTCCAGAACCTTCCCTCTTCAGTTGTCTGGCCTTCCCGCGAGACAAGACAATCCCCCTCCCCTCCGGCATTGTACAACGAGTTGATCCGTTGACGAAGTTCTTTCGTGATGACCTTCTGCGCCTCAAAATTCCCCGAGAGTGCAATCAGACATTCATCTTCATTTAACGCCATAGAATTTCCTCCTGTTTTACGAACATTCATTCCGGAATCTCGACCTTCAGCAGATGTCTGATCTCGAAGAGTGAACCCCAGGCCTTTTCCGACAGATTTCTCTTTTCACAATAATTGAAACACCTGGGATTCCTATGGATCAGATCGACCCACCGATCTTCTTCCTTGATATCCTCCATGCCGCAAAGGTCACCCATGCCAGCCCCAATGACAGCCGACAGATTATCCGCGGTATGCTCCATTTCCTTCGCCAGATCCGGTCTCTTCCGCAAGAGAAGAACCCATTCGTCTGCAGTCAATGTAGACCAATCCCAGTCATGGGCTTCGCAAAACTGAGGCTGCTCAATCAAAAGGTCGACCCAATGTGCACCCTTGACCGCATCCCAATCGCAATCGTCCTTCACCTCGGGATGAACTTTCAGTATGCAGATCCAATCCTTGCCACTCAATGCCGAGAAGTCATTACATTCTTCCCACATATCCGGGTTTCGGTCAAGCGCCACCACCCAATCATACCCCCTCAGCATTCGCCAATTGCAAAATTCCCTATATCGTCGTAAATCAGCAGGGGAGTTCGTCAGCAATTTGACCCATTCCCCTCCCAAGAGCACCCTATCACCCTCCTCCCAATGTTTCATAATCCACTGAAGAGAATGTCCACCTAATTTACTATGCCGTCCCAATCGTGCCATGCTCAAACACTCCTCTCAATCCTTAAGGGACATTTGCGTCCCCTGCTTTATGAATCTTACGTACACAATCTCGTCGTGGAGACCTTCACGTGGCTGGAATTTAACCACATTGACTCGTTCGCTGTCAAGCGACGTCCGCAATGTCACCAGCACGACCGTCCCAGCTGAAATACCCCAGCTCGAGATCGCGTTTCGGAACGAGTATGCGTACCTCGTGCAAGTCCGTGAACTGCGAAAGGAAGTCGACGTTCGACGTTATGCAGACCGCCATCTGGTCCGACTCGGAAACTCGTTCGACCATGAACGTCTGCCCCGGCCAGACCTTGACGGTCCCCGAACAATCCTTCCCGCCAGTTCCCTCAAAGGCAACCTCGTCCAGCAATTGCGCCGTGAGGGTCTTCCCCTGCAACTCGCAGAACGTCTCCGCCGCGACTGTCGACACCGATACCGCACAGGCAGGACATGTGACCTCGTCCGACACCTTGCGATAGACGCAGATGTTCGTTCCCGTATCTCGCAAGGCTTCGGTCTCGGAGACGTCAAGGCGGAAGACGCCGTAGAACTTATACCAGGACGCCCCGTCTCGCTGCATGCGCCAGAACACATAGCGCGTGAGGGGATGGGACAGTTCGTCATCCACGCGCTTTGCGGATTCCGAAGCATCGGCGTTGAACTCGTCGATCTGCACGATCTCCTGCCAGCCGCGCCCATCGCGCACCGGTCCGTAGTGCGGCACGTTCTTCCAGCCGCTACCGCCGTCCTCAGACAAGAGAGAGCAGATCGCGTCCGCGTTGGGAATACGGAACGAAATCTGATAGGGCAGTCTGGTCGCCGTCCTTCCGAACAGATGGGTGACCTCGGCCAGAGTATTGAAATCATAACCGAACTTGACAATACCCTCACGACGTGCCTGATTGAACTCGCTCATTTGTTGCTTCCTTTCCTATTTTAGCGTTATACGTTTTTCAACAGTAATTGCAATACGAAACAAGCACTTCAGTCGCAACCTCACAACAATAAATGATTTTCATCATCTATTATCAACAATTCATCATCTTATATGTAAAAATAGATCTTTCGTAGTCTCCATCTGTTCCCCATGTGCCTTAATCTGGTTCGGTCCACTCGTCCAACGATCAATCTCGTCACGTCTCCGCCATCAGCTGCTCCAGCGTTGGAATCAGGCCCATCTCCAGCGCGAATTCGGGATCGACTGCGGCGATCAGTCCTCCGTCCGCATCGAGCGACTCCCAGTCGCTGCCTGTGACATGAAGGTTGAAGAGCCCCTTCTCGCACGCCAGCAGGGCCGCCTTCTGCTCGGGATCAAGATAAGACAACGCTGCTTCCCGGATCTCTTCCGGCACGCCGTAGTAGGCCTCGGCAATCGCCCCCGTGATCGCCCCGA
>JAUNMP010000341.1 GCA_030537465.1 bacterium | reverse complement strand
GGTTGCGTGGTATGGTGAGTTGTGTCGCGAGATCGAATCCGCGCTCAGCACTGGAAGGTTTTGATATAATGTCCGCGACGATTTGAAGAATACAGAATGGCGAAATACCCCATAGGACTGCTCGAGGAGGAGCTGAAGAACAAGGTCGCGGCGGACTGGTTCGCGGCCTTTGACACCACGCGCATCATCGGCAAGGTCGACTTCTGCGTCGCCATCCCCGCCACCGAGCTCGCCCTCTACGAGGCGGAGAACGCGCTCTGGGCCGAGGCCAAGGCGGGCGTGCGGAAGGACATCCACGAGAGCTTCGTGCAGCTGATCCTCACCATCGGCCGCGCCCGCACGTTCGACACGGAGCGCCCGCCGCTCTTCCTCGGCGCGTTCGACGCGGAGAAGATCGCCTTCCTGCCCTTTTTAATGTTTTTAATGCTTGAATGTTTGAATTGAGAATGCGTGAATGAGCTGCGAGGTTGGCCCTGGACGCTAAATCAGAGAAGTGTGAGATGAAGAGACGTGTTGTTGTGACAGGCATGGGGATTGTGTCTCCTCTGGGAAACGATGTCGAGACGGCGTTCGCGCGTTTGAAGAGATTCGAGAACTGCGTGCAGGCTCTGCCCGAACTCGGCGAGTACAAGGGGCTGAACACGCGTCTTGGCTGCAGGACGGCCTTCGAGAAGCCGGCGCACTGGAACCGGAAGACGACGCGGACAATGGGCGACGTCTCGATGTACGCGCTCGCGGCGACGGAGCAGGCCGTGGCGCAGGCGGGGCTCGACGATGCGCTGCTGCAGAATGGCCGCACGGGCGTGGCCTATGGCTCCTGCTCGGGATCGATTCCCGCGCTCCTCGACTTCTATTCGATGCTGATGACAAAGGAGGTCACGGGCATCACCAGCGGCACCTACATCAAGCTCATGCCGCAGACAACCGCCTGCAACCTCTCGGTCCACTTCAAGACGCACGGGCGTCTGGTGCCCACGGGCACGGCCTGCACGAGCGGTTCGCTCGCGCTGGGCAACGCCGCGGAGCTCATCCGCTGGGGTGTGCAGGACGTGATGCTCGCGGGCGGCGCGGAGGAGTTCAGCGCCACGCAGGTCGCCATCTTCGACACTCTCTACGCGACTTCGCTCAGAAACGATGCGCCATGCACGACGCCGGCACCCTATGATGTGGACCGCGACGGTCTGGTGATTGGCGATGGCGCCGCGACGTTCGTGCTCGAGGAATACGACCATGCCAAGGCGCGCGGAGCGACGATTCTGGCCGAGCTGGCGGGTTTTGCCGAGACGACGGATGGCACGCATGTGACGAATCCGAACGCCGAGACGATGTCCTTTGCCCTCAGGGACGCGCTTGTCGACGCGGGCATCGACGGTTCCGCCATCGGCTATGTCAACGGACATGGTACCGCCACCAAGGCCGGCGACATCGCCGAGACGTCCGCCACGCGCGCCATCTTCAATCGCGCGGTGCCGATTTCGTCCATTAAGAGCTACACGGGCCACACCCTGGGCGCGTGCGGCGCCATCGAGGCTGCGCTCACCGTGAAGTCATTGACGACGGGCTGGTATCCGCCGTCCCTCAACCTGAAGAATCCGGATCCCGCCTGCGCCGAGCTCGACTATCTCGCGGGAGAGGGCCGCATGATCGACGCCGAGTATGCGATGACCAACAACTTCGCCTTCGGCGGCGTGAACACGTCCCTGATCTTCAAGAAAATCTAGGTCGATGACGCGCGGGTGGAGGACGTTGGTCGTTGCCCTGCCGCTTCTGCTGGTGGCGGGATGCACGACCATCGAGTCGCGGCTTTCCGGGACGACGACGACTGAGGAAATCGCCCAAAGGACGGCGGACTTCTACGCGCATGACGTGGGGGACGAGAGCTGTTCGGTGGCGATCGTCTCATCTTCCGATACCGTCTTCGCGAATGCAGGCTCTGCGGACGAGCATTCGCTCTACCGGATTGCGTCGCTCACGAAGGTGTTCTTGCACCCGATTCTCCTCAAGCTGCATTCGGATGGACGTCTCAACCTGGATCGTCCCGTCACGAGCTGTTCGCGGCTTGACCTTCCTCCCGAGTACGGCGCGGTCACACTGCGTGAACTACTGGAGAACCGAAGTGGGTTGCCGCGCGAGTTTCTGGTGCCCTTTGGCCCTGTTTCCACGTTCAGGGCCCTGACATGTGGACTCTGGGGCACGCACATCTACTCGGGATTCGACTCTCGCGAGGATTTCGCCGAGGAAGCCTGGAATCCCTGCTGGCGGCTGGCCGTCCGCCGCAAGCGAGAGGTCTATTCCAATGTCGGATTCGGCCTTTTGGGAACCTCCGTCGAGGACGCTCTTGGAAAGTCCCTGGAGGAGATTCTCCATGAGGAACTCGTCGTCCCTCTCAAATTGGACGACACGGCCTTCGAGCCGGACGCCACACTCTGCTCCAATCGCATGACGCGCGCCTGTGCGGGACAGCTCCCGTGGCTGACGAGGAGGGGACGGTCGGTCCCCGATCATCGTCTCGGCAATGCCCTGCGCGCCTCGGGTGGAATCATCTCTTCCGCGACCGACTGTGCGAAGATGTTCTCGACCTACTGGGTTATCCTCGATGAGCAGCTACGGCAGCGGTCCATCGATGCCTTTGAGGATGATGCCGTGTTCGGCATGCTTCGTGTGAAGAAGCTTTCCTCTGGTCGCCGCGTGCTCTACCGCGCGGGGATGATCTACGGAGGTGCGTCGTTCGTGGGATTCGACCCGCAGTCGCGTGCGATCGTCGTCATCCTCCGCAACGTCACCAGCTGGCCCGACGACTGCGGTTTCGCGGTGATGGAGCGACTCAGCGCCGTACGGTGAGTTCGCCGCGCGCGCGTGGCGGCAGCGTGACGATCAGCGCGCGATGGGAGGCATCGTATTTTGTCTCGAGGACTTTCCCGTTCAAGCGTACATCGATTTTCCCGTCTGTGGCGTCAACGCGTGTGAGAACGGCGCAGAAGGATTCCTCCGGCCAGCCGGCGATTTCACAGCGGAGTTCCGTGTCGGAGAGCGAGTGTGCGTTTCCAGGCACATGGAGGAGGATGCCGCCTGGCAGTCGACGCAGTGCGTAGAAGGGACTTTTGAGGTATTCCGCGAGGTTCTCCTGGACGGTGCCGGGATTGATCGGGACGGCGTAGCGCGTCTGCAGTTCGAGGTTCCACGAATCGGGCAGGAGTCCGATGGACTTCGGGTCGTCCGCGGTGTGCGTCTGGCGCATGCCAGACGTTGTGATGCCCGAGGCGAGCTTTCGCCAGAACGCGGCGGAATCATCGGTGTCGATACGGGCGAGATCCCAGAGCGCGGCGGCATAGACGAGTCCGCACCATTGGACTGGACGCCCGATCCAGTTCGGCTGCGTCCAGTGGGTTGCACCCATCACCGCACAGGTCGCATAGCGGCCGACGGGCTTCGCATCAGGTGCGAAGTTGTACGGCGGAGGGATGAGGTAGACCATGGAGAGCCCTGTATAGGCCCAGTGGCGAGCTTCGGAGAGGTAGTTCGGATTCGGTTTCAGCAGATGTGCGAGCGCGTAGGCGCGGGTGAGGTTCGCGGACGCCATGATGTCGGGCGTGTGGAGGGGCATCTCCCAGGGCT
>JAUNMP010000340.1 GCA_030537465.1 bacterium | reverse complement strand
AGACGTCTATCAACGCTTTGAGTCTCTCCACATCCACAAGTCGAAGAAGATACACCATGTCATAAACATCCTTCCCCCGGCTTGAGATGCTGCCGAGCCGCAGAAGACTCTTCAGCTTCTCGACAAAGACCTGCTCCGGGCCATTCGCGAGAAGTGTCGCCGACTCCGCGCCGATATGAGACAGATCAAAGCGCATGTCATCCTGCCGCGCCACCGCCATTGTATGTACACCAATGTCCAGCTTGTACTGAATCGCATACCCTTCGGCGTCTCGAATGGAAAGGTGGACGCGCTTGCCAGAATAGTCCTGCTGCCTGAGTTCGACGATATCGCCAACACGCGTAATCGAAATTCCCTCCAGGCAATCGAGTCGGCGGACCATCTCGTCGACCGACTCGTCCGCCAGGGAGTAGTGGATGAAATCGATGTCAAGATCCATCGTCGTTCGACGGATGTCGTTGGTCAGCGTGGCCATGACAACGCCGCCCTTGACCGTGATGTTTGCCTTGAGCCCGCTTTGCTCGATTGCCTTCAATACGATGTCCTGCGCGAGCTTCTCCTCGACATTGAACTCGCGGTATCCGGCAGCCATGAGGTCGGCTATCGTCTCGACAAAAACCTTCATCAGAATATCTCCTTTCGGATGGCACCCATCACCGATTCACGATACGGAAAGAACTCGAGATAGTCGTCAATCTTCGCCGGATACATCTCTCCGACCCTCGAGCGAAGCGAGTTGACAACCTCCTTGAAGAAGTCGTAGGGCAACTTCGTCCTCATGCGCATCACCTCGATGCATAGCCGTTCAAGATCGTACGTGCGGATGGACGAGCTTCCAAACGCAACGCGCGTCTCTCCCAGATGCAGGATCTCCCCTGGGACGAAGTGCTGATGTACGCGCCTGTCGGCGATCCGCGCCGACTTCCGGTTCGAGGCGAGGTGAAGGACTTCGGGTACGACATCGGTCAGTCCTTGATAATAGAACGCGCTCTCGAGCGTGACAACCGTATCCGGATAGCGCTTCTCGGCAATCTCGACGAACGGCGCATAGGGTCTGTCGGAATAGATCCCGCGATCAAGGCGAAACAGGACCTTCTCGGAAACGGCCTTTGCTATCGCCATATCCGATCCAAACTTTTCCAGGCACTCAACGCGCGTCTTGACCATTTAGAAATCCTCGGCAGACCACCTGCCTTTGTGTACTTTTTCTAAATTGTACCATGATGGATCGTTCCCAGTCAATCCCTCGTTCGGCGCAACATTAACGCCCCACTGAGCCCCCACTGCTCGAAGCGAAAAACGATCCGCCCCGCAGCAGCCGAAGCCGACACGGGGCGGATTTTCGCGCTTGGGAGGTGCGAGGCGCTGGAAGCCGTCCCCCCTACTTGCGGGATGTCGCCCGTGGCGGGACAATTTCAAAGGTGGCGTCGTTCAGGCGAACGCACATCGTCTCCGCGCCCCAGTCGTCGGGCTTTGCAAGCTCGGCCCTCAGAACACCATGGATATTCCTGATGTGGACCCCGTATTTCAGCATCGCGGCCTGCTCGGCCAACTTTCCGCGCGGAACGACAAGCGTCAGCTCCGCACATTCGCCCAAAAGAGGATCCTCGAGTCCGACGATGACGAGAGCCGTTCCGTCTTTCCTCGTATTCGCGGTGTGGATTCTGCCAGAGGGGAAGTCAACGGCCATCCCGTCGACCTGCCGCGCGAGACGCAGAAACTGATCGGCCTTCACCTCGTTCCAGCAGAGGGCAAGGCGGCGGACGATCCGTTCGCCCGTCTTCGTCTCAAGGTTGGTCAGCTTGACGACATCCGACCTCCACGTGATCGAGAAGTCCGGCTGTTCCAGTTCGAGGACGCCGGAATCGGAATTCAACCGACGACGGGAGTTTTCGTCAACGGCGGGGAGGCCAGGGATGCGCCCCTTCAATCCAACCACAAGGTCGCCGGGAATCGGCGTGCGGCGCAGCGTCTTCACGGTCTCGGCGGGGATGGTGAAGGATACACGGAGCGGATTCCGACGTCCACCGTCTGAACGTTGCGCGACCATGCGACAGACCACGTGGACCGTGTTGCTAGTCCAGTCGGGTCTGCAGGAGTCGACCACGCCGGAGGTGAAAGACACCTCCCTTCCCCCGAAACGCGAGCAGAGCCCCAGCTTCACGACGGGCGTAAAATCATGCCCGACCCTGCGAACGATCTCGTCCCCGAGAATAATTCCGCTGCCATTCTCGGCGATTTCAACGTCGGCTCCTTTCGGGACCAGAACGACATCCTCCAGCTGAAGAGACCAACCCTGGTTCGGGTCCTCGACCTTGGCGAAGGTGCCGACGACTTCCCCCATCTGGGCGAAGCTGCCCACCTGAGCGAGGCCCAGGGCAAACCGCCTCGCGGAATCGGTCGAGAAGGACAGTCTGAACGTCGCGCTTCCCGGGATGTCGCCCTCGCCGACGCGTTCCCAGTTCGGAACAGCCGTGATCGAAAACGACGAATCGATTTTTCCACCCCTCGATCCCCAGCCTCCGGAAAGCCGGAGTCTGTGGAACGTGAGGCGGCGGCCGACCAACCTGGATTGGACTTCCGCGTACTGCCACTTGCGGATGCGCCGCTGCCGCCGGAAGTAGTCGAGAAGTTCGTCCCCTGTGATGGTCGCCGCGTCAAACGGAGGCAGCGGATCCGCAATCGCCGCATCCTCCGGCACCACGGAGACGCCCTTGAGGACAAGCCCCTCGTGCCAGGGCCAGTTCGTGACGACCTGCCCGTCGAACCGCACGATCCTGTCGCCCTGGTCAAGAAGACGGGCAACCCGCGAACCCCCGTCGTCGAAGAAGGCGCGGACGGTCATGAAGGGAAATCTGTGGGGATAGTAGGCGTGGTGGTCGCGCGCAATGGGAGGCTGGCACTCGTCCGGAATGTTCAGCATGAGTTCAGAGCTTCCATTCCTGCCGCGCTGGGAGTACGTGTTGACCAGATTGGTGAAGACAAGCGTCTTGCCGAGGAGGCGGTGCCGAAGTGTGCGCGCCGCGAGATAGGCAGTCTCGCGGTTCGTCTGCGCGGCGAGGAGATCGAGGAAATAGTTCCCGTTCGTCGACGCCTCGTCGAACACGAGTGTGTCCCCACCCAGCCGGACGGACCCACTCTCGGCCGCCGCGAGAATCTCCGGGGACAGACGCCCCCGCGACGCGAGGATCTTCTGATACCAGCGAAGCGCCTCGACACGATTGGTGTCCATGCCGATGCCATGCTCGTTGTAGTGGGCGAGGGCCAGCATGGCACGGGGCGATCCATGATTGGCGGCGTCGAGGTAGAATTCGAGCTGTTCCTTCGCCCCCTCGGCGGGCAGATCAGGAACGAGCGGTGCGGCTACGACACCGACCACCGCCAGCAGGACGACAAGAAACAATATCTTTTTCATGCCCGAAATTCTACCATAATTCACAAGATCTTCGCCACATCCGACTCAATTCGCCATCCCTGCGAGTACCTTTCATGTGCGTGCCAAAACAAATCCCGACCCCACCCGGGGCCGGGATACCTTTAAGGAAATGCTCGATTTCTACCAGCAGCATGGAGCGTGGCGTCCGCACGGCGGCGGAGGCGGGGGCGGAGGCGGGGGCGGCGGAGGCGGGGGA
>JAUNMP010000067.1 GCA_030537465.1 bacterium | reverse complement strand
ACCTACACGCTCCCGCCGTTCCAGACGGCCTGCGGCGCGATTGACGCAATCAGCCACGTACTGGAGATCTTCGTCAACGGACAGGCGAAGAGCGATCTGCTGCATGAGTTCCAGCTGGGCGTGATCAAGACGATCGTCAAGAATCTTCCGATCGTGCTCGCGAATCCGACGGACGCCGACGCGCGTGCCGAACTGATGTGGGCCGCGACCTGCGGCCTCAACGGCTGGGCTTCGCCGGGCGACGCCTGGACGCCGATGCATCAGGTGGGGCATGTCCTCACGTCCCGCCACGGCATCAACCATGGCTCGTCCCTTGGTATCATGATGCCCGCCTGGATGGCGTACCACAAGTCCATCAAGCCCGCTCCGTATGAGCGCTTCGAGCGGGAGATCATGTCCATTGCCGACTTCAAGGCGTTCATCGCAAAGTGCGGCGTCCCCACGACGCTCTCCGAGAAGGGCGTCACGGAGGCGGACATCCCCGGCATCGTCGAGGGCGTGAAGACGGTGAGCTTCAATGCGGATGGCGTGCTCGCCTCCAATCCGCCCGTGACGGCGGAGGCTCTCGTCGAGATTCTGAAAGGAGCGCTGTGATGACGATTCGGGGAATCGCGGGCATGATGGACATCAGCGCCGTGCAGGCGCAGTCCACGCGCGAGGATATTGACGCCGTCTGCGCGATGGCAAAGGAGTTCGGCGTGGCGGCGGTGTTCTGCCTGCCGGCGCACGTGCCCTACATGCGGGAGCGGCTTGGCACGGGAACGGGCGTGAAGCTCGCTTCGGTCAGCGGCTTTCCGGGCGGCGCTGAGACGACGCACATCAAGGTCGAGACGGCGAAGGAATTGGTTGGCCTCGGGTGCGATGAAGTCGACATGGTGAACAACATCGCCTGGTTGAAGGCGGGTGACGAGAAGGCGTACAAGAACGACGTGGCGTCCGTCGTCGCGGCGGCGGGTGGACGCCCGGTGAAGGTGATTCTCGAATGCCACTGGCTGACGGATGAGGAGATTGCGCGCGGTGCGCGCTGGTGCGCGGAGGCCGGCGCGAGCTGGGTGAAGACGGGCACGGGCTGGGCACCGACCGGCGCGACGGTCGAGCGTTGTGCACTGATGAAACGCACGGTCGGCGACAAGTGCGGCGTCAAGGCCGCAGGTGGCGTGCGGACGCTGGAGACGCTGCTTGCGATGTACGATGTCGGCACGCGGCGCTTTGGCATTGGCGTGAAGACGGCGCGGGCGATTCTGGAGTCCGTATGATCCTCGCCTACGACTTCGGCACCGGTGGCATCAAGGCCGCGTTGTTCGACGAGCACGGCGTCTGCGTGCGCGACGCCTTCTCGGGATACGAGACGCTTTATCCCGGAAGCGGGCTGCACGAGCAACGTCCGGAGGACTGGTGGCAGGCGGTTGTGGCGTCCACACGGGCGCTGGGGGACGTCTCCGTCGTCACGGCGATTGGCATCTCCGGGCATTCGCTCGGCGTGGTGCCGATTGACGCCTCCGGCCGGCTTCTTCGCGACCAGGTGCCGATCTGGAGCGATTCGCGTGCCGGGGCCGAGGCCGATATGTTCGGCGCGGATGAGGCCTGGTACCTCAAGACGGGCTGCGGATTTCCGCCCGGACTCTATTCCGTCTTCAAGCTGATGTGGTTCAGCGCGCATGAACCCGCGTGGTTCAACCGCGTGGACAGAATTCTCGGCACGAAGGACTGGATCAACTTCAGATTGACCGGTGTGCGGGCAACGGACAACTCCTATGCCAGTGGCTCGGGCGTCTACGATCTGGTCGACAGGAAGTATGACCCGGATTTGGTCGCGCGGAGCGGACTCGCGGAGTCGATCCTCCCCGAGATCGTCCCCGCAACCCAGGTGCTGGGCGAGGTTCTGCCCGAGGTCGCGCGGGAACTGGGGCTGCCGCCCGGTGTGAAGGTGGTTGCCGGCGGTGTGGACAACTCGTGCATGGCACTGGGCGCCGGGGCCTATCGCGAAGGGCGGGCCTATGCGTCCCTTGGCTCGAGCGCGTGGATTGCGGTGTCGAGCGAGCAGCCGATTCTCGACTCCGTGACGCGTCCCTACATCTTTGACCATGTGGTGCCGGGGCAGTATGCGAGCGCGCTGGCGATCTTCAGCGCGGGAACGAGCCACACATGGCTGAGGGATGTGCTGGGGCTCGACTATGCGGAGATGGACCGTCTGGCGGCGGAGGCTGGAGCGGGGGCGCATGGACTGCTCTTCAATCCCTCTCTCGCGGGGGGGAGTTCGCTGGATGTTTCGCCGGAGATGCGCGGGGCCTTTGTGAACCTCGACCTGCGGCATACGCGGGGTGACATGGCCCGCGCGGTGATGGAGGGCGTTGCCTTCGGGCTCAGGACCGCGCTGGTCGAGTTGGCGAAGAAGGCCCCCCTGGCCGAGCCGCTGGTGCTCGTGGGGGGCGGGGCGAAGGCTCCGCTCTGGCGGCAGATCTACGCCGACGTGTTCGGCATGTCCGTGAGGAGAAGTCCGATCGGGCAGCAGTGCGCGGCTCTGGGGGCGGCAGCCCTGGCGGGTGTTGGCACGGGTATTTGGAGCGACTTCGGCATCATCGACCAGGTGTCCTCGCGGGGGGCTTCGGACTTGACGCGTCCCGACGAAGAGGGCGCGGAGATGATGGCGAGGGCCTACTCGCGCTACCGGGAGGTGACGCGTCTTCTGGGCGAGTGGTCGTCGCGGGGTTAGCCGCGGCGCCGCATGACGAGCTTGGAGACGGCGATGTAGGCGACGGCGCAGACGATCGCCCCGACGATCACCCAGGGGAGGTTCGCGTTGATCGTGTCCTTGCCGCGGTGGACGAGGTCCACGTAGGAGATGTCCCCCGCGGTCTTGCCGAGGCCATATCCCACCAGGGCGAGGATGGTCGTCCAGATGCCGGCGCCGAGCCCCGTGAAAACGGCGAACTTGGCAAGAGGCATGCGGGCGAGTCCGGCGGGGATCGAGATGAGCTGCCGGATGACGGGAATCAGGCGACAGGCGAACGTCGTCGCCGCGCCGTACTGGTTGAACACCTCGCAGGCGCGGTCAAGGGCCTCGGGCTTCACGAAGAACCATTTCCCGTATTTCTGCAGGAACGGCTTGCCGAGCCTGGCGGAGAGCCAGTAGTTGAAGAAGGCGCCGGCGAGGGAGCCGAGGAGCCCGACGAAACAGGCGAGCGCGAGATCCAGCGGTGCGGAATGGAGGGTCAGCTCGCCGCGGGCGGCGAGGAATCCGGCGGGGATCATCACGACTTCGCTCGGGAAGGGGATGAAGGAGCTTTCCACCGCCATGAAGAGGAAGATGAGCATATAGCCCCAGATGGGGGCGAGCGCGGCGATGGCGTCGAGATGGGAGGCGATTGCGTCGAGCACGGGGAGTTCCAGGTTACAGGTTCAAAGTTCCAGGTTCAAGATTCAAGGTCTAGAGGATCTGGAGGGGAAGGAAGGGATCGCGGGAGTAGGGGCGCGGAACCTTGACGTCGGTGGAGGCGCCATTCGACGTGGTGCGGATCGTGATGTCGTCGTTGAACTGGTCGTAGCGGCTCCAGGCGCAGACGAGCTGCCGGGCAAGTGCCAGGTCCGCATCCGAGCAGACTTTGGGGAGAATGGCGGTTGGGCCGGGCACCGTCACGGGGGCGACGAGCGTGTCCGTGGGGGCGACGGCCTCCTTGAGGGCCCGGTTTTCCCGGACGTCGCGGCCGAGGATGACGCCCGTACCGTCCGGAAGACGGAAGCGGCGGGAGATGTTGAGCAGCTCGACGAGGCGGCGTTCGTGGAGGCCTTCATGGTCGAGGAGGTCCTTCAGGCGGCGGCCGAATCCCTTTTCCGTGAGCTTGCAGCCACCGGCGGGGGAGGGGTAGTCGACGAGGCCGAACTGTCTGGCGAGCTCCATCTGCGGCTCGCGGCGGCGTCCGGAGAGCCCCAGCAGCTTTGAGCGGTCGATCAGACCCTCCTGCTCGGGGATCGTTGGTTCAAGGAGCTGCGCGCTGAGGGGGCGGAGAAGGCGGCCCTTGAGGCCGGAGCACTTCTCGACGACGCCGAGCGCCTGCTTGTTCTGGGACATGGGCCGTTGGTTCATGACCTCCCCGGTGGAGACGAAGTCGTAGCCGAGCTGGACCATGAGCTCTCCCGCGCGCGCGATCATCTTTGCGTGGCAGTCGATGCAGGGGTTCATCGCGCCTCCGAAGCCATGGGGGGGATTCTCGATGAGGGCGATCTCGTCGTCGGTGAAGTCGATGACATGCAGTTTGACACCCAGAGCCTCCGCGGCCTTGCGGGCGCTGTCGGGCTGGAAGAAGGGGGTGGCAAACACGACACCCTCGACCTCGGCACCGGCGGCACGTAGCACGCACACGGCGAGCTGTGAGTCGAGTCCGCCGGAAAGAAGTGAAAGTCCGCGGGCTTTTTTGGTATACTCTGCGTTGTCCATGACGCAAGAGTTTACAACATGAAGTTCGTTTTGGCAATGCTGTTCGCGGTGACGATCGGGGTGCGCCCGATGCCGCGTCCGGAGGGACCTCTTGAGCCGTCCGTCCAGAACGAGGTCGACCACGCGGTCGATCTCGCGGAGGCGTGGCTGGCGCGGCATTCGGACACGAACGCGGTTCCGCGGGACGACCTTTTCAAGACAAACGGGCTGTCGCGCGAGAAGATCGCCCTCCGTCTCATCTCCTCCCAGAGGGGGGAGGGGTGGTGGACGACGCCGACGAATGCCGCCCCCACGAAACTCGCCCTTGAGATTCTGAAAGGACTGTGATGTACCCGAATCTGTTTGGCCTTCCTTTTCTGCACTCCTACGGCTTGATGATCGCCTTGGGCGTGATGGCGTCGCTCTGGTTCATCAAGCGGATCTGCCTGCGCACGGGACGCTCCTACGACGCCGTCGTCAATCTGGTCATGCTGATGCTGTTCGCGGGATTGATTGGCGCGCGGACCTGGCATGTCGTCGAATTCTGGCACGAGGAGTTCGCCGGGAAGCCGTTTTTCGACATCTTCAAGGTCTGGTCGGGAGGTCTTGTGTTCCACGGTGGTTTCATCGGCGCGTTCGCGGTTCTGCCGATCTGGTGCCGGGTGACCAAGACGCCGTTTCTGGAGACGGCCGACCTGCTGGCGACGATTCTGCCGTTGGCGCATGGTTTTGGCCGCATCGGCTGCTTCCTCTTCGGCTGCTGCTACGGCATCCACCTGCCGGAATACTCCCCGTTTGCCTGGCTTCAGCTCCGATTCCCCACCTATGCGGGCGCCAGCGGTGCGCATGGGCTTCCGGTTCTCCCGACCCAGCTCTTCGAGGCTGCGGCCCTGTTCCTGTTCTTCGTCGTGCTGTTGAGGCTGCTGCGGCAGCACGAGAAGGCGCATCCTGGTCTGGTGGCGGGGGTCTACCTGCTGGGGTCCGCGCTCATCCGCTTCGCCGTTGAATTTCTGCGTGACGATCCCCGCTCGATGTTTGGCTGGATGTCGATTGGCCAGCTGACTTCGGTAGTTCTCGCGATTTTCGCGATCCCTCTTATCGTAGTTGCGTTCAGGCGCGGAAAATTGTAGAATATACAGACCACAAGAGAAGGAAAGGTTTCACATGAGCCGCACAATTTCATTCAAGACAACGTTCGCGTTGGCGTCCGTCTCCGTTTTTGCCGCCCTTGCTCCGGCCCTTGCGCAGGATGAAGGCGCCGCCGAGAAGAAGCCCGCCGCGACCGAGGAGTCCGCTGAGGCCGCCCCTGCGAAGGCCGAGAAGGTTTTCTTCCCGTTGATGCGTTGCAAGCGTGCAGATGGCAAGGTGATGGTGCTGAAGCCGCGCACGTCCGAATGGGTTGATGCCGTCGAGGGGCGTTACTATCCGTTTGGTTCCACAGTTCGCGTGGCCGCAGATGGTGCCATTAAGCCCGACGTTGTGTTTGAATTTGGCGAGAAGTCCGCTATCGTCATCTCTTCCGACGCCGAATTCGCGACACGTGAGATCGAGATCGGCGCCACTGCTCGCATAATTGAGCTTCTGAAGGGACGGGTCGAGCTGAAGTTCCCGCCTACGCTTGGCGAAGGACTCATCAAGGTCGTCGCTCCGGCGTTCCGCTGCGAGAACATCGCGGGCGAGAGCATTTTCGACTATTCGAATGTCAATGATGGCGATGAGGCGATGATTCGCTGTGTGACTGGCACCATCTCCCTCAAGGGCAGCCACTACTCGATTCCGCGCATGGGCGCGGCCAACCAGGTTCGCATCCGCACGACCGGCGATCAGCTGTTCACGTCCATTCGTGGCGAGAGCGGAGATTGCAAGGTTCTGCTTGATCAGGGAATCGGGACGGAGAAGGACTTCGAGACCGGGGAGACGAAGGAGGTTCCGAAGACGCTTGAGTTCTCGCTCTCGCCGCAGTGTTCGATCAAGATATTCCGCGCGAAGTCCGCTGTTGGCGGGCGTACGGTCGTCTCGACGATGACCTTCGATACGACTGGCAGGATTGTCAATCGTTCCGCGTTTGCGGAGGGACTCTCGAACGTCAACTCCGGAGAGCTCGTGGTCCCCGAGAAGCTCCCCGAAGTGGAGAAGACCCAGAAGAAGGTTGACGACGAGGACGATGCCGAGTCGATTGATGCCGCTCCCGCCAAGCCCGCGAAGGATGACGAAGAGGCTGAGGGCGACGACAAGAAGGAAGAGAAGAAAGAAGAGGACATCTAAGGCGTTTCCGCGCGGGTTCGCACCGTCAAGGTATTTCATTCAAGTCAAAGCACACAAGAACAGGACAAGAAAGTGGTCATTCATCAGTTCAACCGTCTCATCAAGAACAAATGGGTCTGGGGCGCCTTCGCCGTCGTGATCTGCGCCTTCTTTGTGGGCATTGACGTCATTCCCGGATTCCTCAAGGACAGCTCCGGCCCCGAGTTCGGTAAGCTTGGCGGCGAGAATCTCGAGCCTGCCTATTTTGATGTTCTACGTCACGATGTCGACTTCGGGCGTCGCGGCGAGGAGGCCCGTCCGCAGAACGAGATCAATCTGATGGCCTGGCAGGAGGCTGCCGCGCTCCAGGTCGCGAAGGACATGAAGCTGGAGGCGTCCGACGAGGAGATCCGCAACATCATCGCCGCGGATTCTTCCTTCCAGGAGAACGGCTCGTTCAACATGAAGCGCTACGAGCGCGTGCTGATGAACAACCGGATGTCGCCGCAGTTCTATGAGGCGTTCCTCAAGCGCCGCATCGCGGTTGGCAAGCTCCAGAGGATCCTGCAGGGATCTGCAACGTGGGTTTCCCCCGCGGAGCTCAACGACGCCGTCAACGACTATACGGACAAGCTGACGGTCAAGGTCGCGACGTTCGTGGATAAGGACGCCTCCAAGGTCACGGTCGGTGACAAGGAAATCGCCGCCTACTACAACGAGCACACGAACTCCTACGCTCTCCCCGAGTGCATGCGCGTGCGCTACGTGAAGGTCAAGGCCGACGATCCTGCGCTCCTCGCGAAGTTCAAGATCTCCGAGGGCGAGATGCGCGATCTCTACGACTCGGACAACGCCCGTTTCCAGACGAAGGGCACCAACGGCGTCACGCAGACGAAGAAGTTCGATGAGGTCAAGCCGATTCTCGAGCGCGAGCTGCAGATCATCGCGTCGATTGAGGCTCTTCGCAAGGAGCTGGGCGTGCTCATCTATCCGAAGGACATGAAGGAGCTCGATGGCCCGAAGGTCGATGTCCTGGCCAATGTCGCCAAGGAGAAGAAGGTCCAGGTCATGACGTCCGGCCGCTTCTCCCTCGACAGCAAGTTCGTGCGTGGCCTGATGGTGCGCGCCAGTTCCATCGCTCCCGACAGCGAGGAGTTCCTGACGAAGGTCGAGGATCTCGAGGTTGATTCCCCCTATCGTCGCTACTGCCTGGCGGACGGCACCAACGCCGTCTACCTGGCTGAGCTCGTCCCTGTGGTCGATACGGAGAAGGATGCCTCCGGCAATGTGGTCTCCGTGACGACGAATGGCTTCGAGAAGGCTCGCATCGCGACCCTGGCCGAGGTTAAGGAGCAGGTCCGTCCTCTCGCGCTGCGCGAGGCCCAGGAGAAGGCCTTCAAGGCGAAGGTCGACAAGTGCCAGTCCATCGCCCTCGCCGAGATCAAGAAGGGCGACAAGGGCAAGTCCTTTGATGTGCTGAAGCTCGAGGGGGCCACGATCTCGACGCAGATGGTCTTCTCCGCCTCCAACCTTGCGCCGTCGGCCTTCGACAACGCGATGTTCGTTGCACGCGCCGCCATGAAGCTGAAGAAGGGCGAGGTCTCCGAGGCCACGCTTCTCCCCGGCTCGACCCGCGCGCTGCTCGTCTACGCCGTCGACCGCGTGGCCGGTGACGCCGCCCAGACGCAGATCTTCACGGGGCAACTCCGCGATTCCCTCTCCCGCATGTCGGCGGAGACGCTTTCCGCCGCCTGGATGCGTCACAATCTCGACCGCATCGGCTTCGAGACCTCGAGCGAGACTTCGATTGACGAGTGATGAAACTCTCGATTCGAAGAATTGATCCTGCGGCGCAGATGCCGACCTACGCCCATCCCGGTGATGCCGGGATGGACGTTCGCTCTATTGAGGAATTGACGCTCGAGCCTGGCGCCCGCGCCCTGGTGCACACGGGACTGGTCTTCCAGCTCCCGCCTGATGCCGAGGCGCAGGTGCGTCCGCGTTCGGGGCTCGCCCTCAAACACGGCGTCACCGTGCTGAATTCGCCGGGAACGATCGACGCGGGCTATCGCGGCGAAGTCGGCGTGATCCTCGTCAACCTCGGACAGCAGCCGTTCAAGGTCGAGAAGGGCATGAAGATCGCCCAGGTGGTCGTCTCCCGCGTGGAGCAGGCTGAGATTGTGGAAGTCCAGGAAACCGATGAAACGGATCGCGGTTCAGGTGGTTTTGGCTCAACAGGAGTGATATGATACTTGATGTCGTGAAATATGGGGACAAGGTCCTGCGCGAGGTTGCTCGCCCGGTTCCCGCGATTACCCCGGCCCTGCTGAAGGTCGCCGAGGACATGCTGGAGACGATGTACAAGACGCGCGGCGTCGGGCTCGCGGCCCAGCAGGTCGGCCGTCTTGAGTCCATGTGCGTGATCGACGTGCCGTCGAGCTGCGAGGACACTGACGAGATCCGCGAGTTCAATGCCGCTACGGAGATGCCGCTCGTGATGTTCAACCCCGTCGTCGTGGCGACCGAGGGTTCCCAGGATGGCAAGGAGGGCTGCCTCAGCTTCCCGAACATGAGCGCCCCTGTCGTGCGCGCTGCCCAGGTCACCTGTCAGTACACCGACGTCCACGGCATGCCGAAGATCATCACCGTGAAGGGATTCCTTGCGCGCGCCGTGCTTCACGAGACGGATCATCTGAAGGGTGTCCTCTATGTGGACCATCTCAGCGCCGTCGACAAGCTTGCGATGGCGAAGCGTCTTCAGAAGCTCGCCAAGAAGAACGGCGGAAATCTGTAGTTGTTTGATTGTTGGATTGTTTGGTTGATTGTTGAGGCTTAAATGACGATTGAAGAGTGGTTGAAGGGCGGCTTTGAGGCTGCGTTCCCCGGTAATGACTTCTCCAAGGTCCGTGCGGTTCCCGCAACGGATGCGAAATTTGGCGACTTCCAGTGCAACGATGCGCTCGCGAGCGCGAAGGTGCTGCACCTCCCGCCGCGGAAGATCGCGGAGGCCGTCTACGCGAAGCTGATGGAGGCGAAGCCTGACTTCATCGAGAAGGTCGAGCTCGCCGGCCCCGGCTTCCTCAACATCACCGTCTCCACCGACTGGCTGGCCGGGCGTCTCGCCGCCCTGAACGGCGAGGCGGTGCTGGGCATCCCCCAGACGGGTGCGGGCAAGAAGGTCGTCATTGACTACTCTTCGCCGAACGCCGCGAAGCAGATGCACATCGGCCACATCCGTTCCACCGTCATCGGCAACGCGATCGACCGCATCTTCCGCGCCCTTGGCTACGACGTCATCGCCGACAACCATCTGGGCGACTGGGGCACGCAGTTCGGCATCCTCATCAAGGGCTACCGTGAGCTGCTCACGCAGGAGGAGCGCGACAACCTCTCCGTTCCCTACCTCGAGAAGTGCTACGTCCTCTCCGCGGCGAAGGCCAAGGAGGAGGACGGGCTCTGGAAGGAGTCCTGCAAGGCCGAGCTCGTGAAGCTCCAGCAGGGCGACCCCGAGAACCTGGCCCTCTGGAAGAAGTTCATCGAGATCTCCATCAACGAATTCAACCGCATGTACGACAAGCTCGGCGTCAAGTTCGACACCTACCGCGGCGAGTCGTACTACAACGACACGATGCCGGGCGTCGTCGCACGCCTGCAGGAGATGGGCCTCGCGGTCGAGTCCGACGGCGCCCTTGTCGTCAACCTCGAGGAGGAGAAGCTCGGCGTCGCGATCGTCCGCAAGTCGGACGGTGGCTATAACTACACCACGAGCGACCTCGCCTGCGTTGAGATGCGCGTGAAGGAGTACGACCCCGAGCGCATCATCTACGTCACCGACGCCCGTCAGCAGCTCCACTTCAAGCAGTGGTTCAACATCGCCGGCAAGATGGGCCACACCGTCAAGCTCGTGCATGTGCCGTTCGGCCTCATGAGCTACCAAGGCAAGGCGATCTCCACCCGCGAGGGCAACCTCATCAAGCTCGACGACCTGCTCGCCGAGGCCGTGAAACGCTCCTTCGACATCGTCAAGGACCGTGGCGGCGACGAGAAGCTGGCCGAGCAGATCGGCTTCGGTGCCGTCAAGTACTCGGACCTCTCGCACGACCCGATCACCGACATCGACTTCAGCTGGGACAAGGCCCTCGCCCTCGAGGGCAATTCCGGCCCCTACCTCCAGTACGCCTACGCCCGCGTCTGTTCGCTCCTCGAGAAGGCGAAGACGGAGTGCGGCGTGGAACTCGCCCCCACCCAGGCCTTTGATGTCGCGACGCCAGTCGAGAAGCAGCTCGCGCTCCAGCTCCTGCAGTTCGGCCCCACGGTGCTCCGCGCCGCCGAGAACTACAAGCCGAGCGTGCTGGCCGACTATCTCTTCCAGACGGCTCAGCTCTACAGCTCGTTCTATCAGCGTTCGCCGATTCTCAAGAGCGAGCCTGCCGTCCGCGACGCGCGTCTCGCGCTGTGCGCGCTCTTCGGCAAGGTGCTCTCGAAGGGCCTCTCCCTGCTCGGCATCGAAACGCCGAGCCGCATCTGACAGTTCAATTTCGGAGGTTTTATGGCGACTCTCAAACTTGGCGTGCTGGGTTCGGGCTCGGGTTCGAACATGCAGTCCATCGTGGACGCGATCGAGAAGGGCGAGCTCGACGCGGAGATCAAGCTGGTTCTCGCGGACGTGCAGGACGCCTATATCCTCGAGCGCGCGAAGAAGCACAACATCCCCTGCCAGTGGCTCGACTGCGCGCCCTGGAAGACGAAGCTCGAGGGTCCTGCCGAGGACCGCTGCATCGAGCTCCTGAAGAATGCCGGCTGCGACACGGTTGTGCTCGCCGGCTTCATGCGCATCGTCAAGCCGAAGCTGCTGGCCGCGTTCCCCATGCGCGTGCTGAACATCCATCCCGCGCTCCTGCCGGCGTTCCCCGGCGTCCATAGCTGGACGCAGGCCCTTGACTATGGCTGCAAGGTCGCGGGCGTCACGGTCCACTTCGTGGACGCGGGGACCGATTCCGGCCCGATCATCGTCCAGAAGAGCGTCCCCGTGATGGAGGACGACACGCCCGAGACCCTGCACGCCCGAATCCAGGTGCAGGAGCACATCGCCTTCCCCGAGGCACTGCGCCATCTTGCGGCCGGCCGCCTGACGGTCGAAGGCCGCCGCGTGCGCATCCAGGGTTGATCCATTCGTTTGAAAAGTTGAGGAGCTGAGCCGTATGAACGGAGCGCTGTTGCTGCTGATCGGCTGTGTGGCCTTCGCCGCCGCCTATTTCATCTACTCCAAGTTCATCGCGAAGTGCCTGGGCGTCGATCCTGATCGCCCGACCCCCGCGCATACGCTGGGTGATGGCGTCGACTACGTGCCGGCGCACCCCATGGTGCTCTATGGACACCACTTCGCGGCCATCGCCGGCGCGGGTCCGATCGTCGGCCCCGTCCTCGCGGCCGAGTTCGGCTGGCTGGCCGTGGCCCTGTGGATCATCTTCGGCTGCATCTTCGTCGGCTCGATGCACGACATGGTGACGCTCTTCCTTTCCGTTCGCCATGAGGGCAAGTCCATCGGCTCGGTGATTGAGGACGTGTTGGGCCGCCCCGGGAAGATGATCTTCCTGATGTTCTGCTTCTCCGCCCTGGTGCTGGTGATGGCGGTCTTCACGGGACAGGTCGCCGATTCCTTCGTCTCGAACCCCGAGGTGGCGACCTCCTCGCTGCTGGGAATCTTCGAGGCGGCGCTCTTCGGCGTGTGCGTGTACAAGTTCCACTGGAGCGTCAAGTGGGCGAGCCTCGTCTTCGTGCCCGTGCTCTTCCTGCTCGTCTGGTTCGGCGTGGTCTTCCCCTGCGACCTGACGCAGATCTTCGGCGTTTCGGCGGCGACGGCCCGCACCATCTGGGTGGTGGTGCTCTTCGTCTACTGCTTCGTGGCCTCCACGCTGCCCGTGTGGCTGCTCCTGCAGCCGCGTGACTACCTCAACAGCTATCTCCTCTACGCGATGCTCGCGATCGGTCTCACCGCGGTGATCGTGGTCCATCCCACCATCCAGATCGATGCGTTCTCGGGTTTCACCGTGCCGAAGGCCGGTGGCGGCGTGAAGTACCTCTTCCCGCTCCTCTTCGTGACCGTTGCCTGCGGCGCCTGCTCGGGCTTCCACGCGCTCGTCGCCTCGGGTACGACGTCCAAGCAGCTGGACAACGAACGCCATATCCGTCCGGTCGGCTACGGCTGCATGCTGCTCGAGGGCGTGGTCGCGCTGCTGGCTCTGCTGGCCGTGGCGTGCAGTGGATCGACGACCGACCTCGGTGCGGGGCTTGCCAAGATGCCCCCGGTCAAGCTTTTCGCCCAGGGCCTTGCGGCGTTCTGCGCCAAGCTGGGCCTCCCCGAGAAGACCTCCGAGAGCTTCATGCTGCTCTCCGTGGCGGCCTTCCTGATGACGTCCGTCGACGCCTGCACGCGTCTGGCGCGCTTCGTCTGGCAGGAGATCTGGTCCACGTCCGCCGCGCCGCAGACGAAGGGCGAAGGCTCTGCTGCCCAGGCTCCCCTGGTCGTCCGCCTGAACCAGAACATGTACGTCGCCACCACCATCGTGGTGCTGATCGGCATCTACCTGCTCGTGTTCAATCCGTCCATGTCGAAGAACCTCTGGACGATGTTCGCCTCCGCGAACCAGATGCTGGCGTCCCTCACGCTCCTGACGGCCTCACTCTGGCTCTTCAAGAAGCACCTCCGCTGGTGGATCGCCTTCCTCCCGATGTGCTTCATGATCCTCACGTCCGGCACGGCTGTTCTCCAGCTCTTCCTCGACAACCTCGACAAGTGGATGAAGGACGGCTTTGCGGCTGGTGGCGTCACGGCCATTGGCGCGGCCGTGCTCTTCTGTCTGGCGATCACGCTGCTCGTTCTTGGCGTCTTGAAGCTGCGCAAACTCCTGCAGAACGCCGTGCTGCAGAAGATTGCCAAGAAGCGCTAGTTCCGTCTAGCTGGAAGTCGGGAAAGATTCCCCTGGGTTCTAGAGATTCTAGACTGACTAGAATCTCTAGAACTTCTAGTTTTATTCAACCCAGGAAATTTTTGACATGAAAAGCACTCTTGTTCGTTTTCTGGCAGTCTCTTTTCTGATGATGGGCGCGACTCTTCATGCCGCTCCCGCACGTCTCCTCTGCGAATGGCATGAGGAGGAGGGCGTTGGTCCGCTGCCCGCGGTTCCTGGACTGGATGGCGTCGATTCGTTCACGCTGTCGATCCGTGCAAGCTGGAACACCCCCCGCTCCGCTTCTGGCTATCCCAATCTGCTGAGCGGATACGACTGGGGCGGGAAGGGGGCCATGCTGCTCTTTGTCCACGGGGACCGGCTTTCCTTCCGCGTCGGCTCGTCGGACGGACAGGGAAAATCCCGCTGGCATGAGAGCGAGGCCCCGATTCTCAAAGGGGGACTTCCCCGAACCTGGACGACGGTGACGGTGTCGTTCCAGCGTCCGCTCTACCGGGTCTATCTCAACGGACGCGAGGTGTCGAAGCTCCGTTGGGACGAACCTTTCCGCATGGGCGGTTTCCAGCTTGGAAGCTGGGGCGGTCCGGCACGGCATGACGGACGCCTGGATGATCTCCGGATCTACGACCGCGCCCTCTCCCCGGAAGAGGTCTCCAGCCTTGCCTCGGAGCCGTCCTGGCAGGGTCTTCCGACGCCTCCCAGGCCCGTCGAGCCCGCGGTTGTGCTTGCCGGAGGACCCGCCACGCTGACTCTGGACAAGGTTGGACGGATCTCCTCCCTGAAGGAATCCGGCTCTGGTCGCGAACTTCTTGCCGAACCGCTGCCGTTCGTCTCTGTCCTTCGCAGGGGAAGGCCTTCGATGACGGCCCGCCGACTTGAATCGAGAGACGGGGGGCGGCGTTTGGTGTTCTCGTTCCCGGGCAACGCGGGCGAGGCGGTGGTTCGCGTGGAGCCCTTCGGCGCGAAGGATGGATGGTCCTTCACGCTCGAGTCGCTGTCAGTCGCCGACGTCGAGGAGGTGCACATGGCGAAGGTGCGTCCCGTCTGCACGAAATGGTGCGGCACGATGGCGAACATCCTCTCCGATGAGACAAGCGCCGTGGCGCTGCGGGCCTATGACGTCGCACTCTCGATGTCCGCTTCGCGCGGGAATGGCCTCCTGGTGCGGGGCGAGCGGGAACATGGTTTCCTGGGCTCCCGCTTTGGTCTCGCCGCAGGACCGCGAAGCAGCTTTGTCGACCAGCTGCGGGCGATGTCGAGAGCTTCGGGCGCCCCATTGAGCGAGGCTGGTGGCGCATGGTCGTTGGGATCGGCTGCCTGCCGTGGATCCTACATGTTCGCGGATCTTTCGCTGGATTCCGTGGACGACTGGATCGACCTGGCCGAACGTGGCGGCATCGACTGCATCCACCTGCACGGCTGGTGGGAGTGGCTGGGACAGTACCCTGTCCGGAAGGCCTATTTCCCGAACGGTCTGGACGATATGAAGGCCGCCGTGGACCGAATCCACGCCGCCGGTCTGAAGGTGGGCATGCACTCCCTCACCGCCTGCATCAACCCTCATCGCGATCCCTGGATTTCGCCCGTCTGCACCACGAATCTCGTGGCGGACGCCACTTACACGCTGTCCGCCCCCCTGGCCGCCGATGCAACGGAGATCCGCGTCAACGAGCGCCCCATCGACAGGCACGATCTGGTCTACACCTACTCAAGCAACGGCAATTTCCTGCGTCTGGGGAATGAGGTCGTTCAATATACGGGCATCCGCCGCGAGCCGCCCTATGCGTTCACGGGCTGCAGGCGTGGTTCCTTCAAGACGCGTTCGGCCGCCTATCCCGCGGGCGCGCGGTGCGATTATCTCCATCAGCGCTACAACGCGTTCTATCCCGATCCGGATTCCCCTCTGGCGGCGGATCTCGCCACGCGCCTCGCGAACGTGCGGAACGTCTGCGGAATCGACTCCTTCTATTTCGACGGGTCCGAGGGCATGGGGACGCGCTACGGCATCGACAGGCTGCGCCATCTCATCTACAGGCGCTTCACCCAGCCCCCTGTGGCGGAGGCCAGCTGCTGGGGCGCGCACAACTGGTGGTTCCACTCGCGCGTTGGCGCGTGGGACCATGCGGTGTGGGGCGCGAAGCGTTTCCACGACGCGCATCTGCGGAGCACGGTGGAGGATGCCCGCATGGCGAACTTCATGGAGCCCCAGATGGGCTGGTGGCAGCCGCGTGTGGGAAGCGCGCAGGCACGTGGACACTATTCCGAGGAGATGGAGTACTTCGCGGGGAAGAACGCGGGCTTCGACGCGGCGATGTCCCAGCAGGGCGTGAACGTGACGGCGGGTCCCTTGAGCGAGTTCCTGACGCGCCAGTTCACGCTGCTCGGCTGGTATGAGCGCGCGCGGATGGCCCGTGCGTTTTCGCCCGAGGCGCGGACGAAACTGGCGACGCCGAATTCCGAGTGGCGACTGCGGCAGGATGACGCGGGCGTGTGGGGACTTTCTTCCGTCACGGCCATCACGCACCGCGTGACGGGACCCTCCGCACGGAACTGGCAGCAGTTTTCCCTGCCGCAGCGCCGTCGGGGGCTCCTGCGCGTGGAGGCGCTCTATGGTGCCGAAGAGAAGGGCGCGCAGACGGCGACGAACTTTCTCACGGCTGCGGATGTGCCGTTGATGAAGGTCGATTCAGCCTCCGGCGTGAAGGCCCGGGTCGAGGCCGTGCGTTCCGAGTCCCTGGCGTGTGGGGTCCCTGGCGAATCCATCCGCCTGTCCGCGTCGAACGCCCGCTCCTCCACGCGGGGTGCGTGGACTAGTGCGAAGCGAACCTACGAGTTCCCCTACATGAATCTGGGGAACAACGCCGCCTTCAACCTCTGGGTGAAGGGCGATGGCTCGGGGGCGATCCTCAATCTCCAGCTGCGGATGGCGCGTGAATATCACGGCAGCATCTGCGAACACTACGTCAAGCTCGACTTCAAGGGATGGCGATCCGTGACCCAGCTCGCCCGGGAACGCGATGCGGATGCCTGTGCCGACCTTTCCTGGCCCTACAGCGGCTCCGTGATGGCGATTGACCGGAATCCCTATGACGGAAGCCATGTGCAGTCCGTCTCGCTGTGGTTGAACGAAATCCCCGCCAAGGGGAGCACCACCGTCGAGGTCGCGTCCGTGCGGGCACTGCCCGTCGTGAAGCCTCTCCTGCGTGACGCCACCGTTGTGGTCAATGGACGCCCCTGGACGGTTCCTTTCGTGCTGGACGCGGGCGAATATGCCGAGCTTGAGGGACGTGGATGGACCCACTATTCGGAAAAGGGCGAGACCCTCGCGTACGCCCCCGCCCCTGCGGACTTCGTACTGGCGGCCGGCACGAGTGCCTGCTCGTTCTCCGGAAATTCGGAGGGTGTTGCCCGTGCTGAGGTGACGGTCCTGGCCTTGGGGGACACATCCCCCGCCTTTGTTCCGCTTTCCCCAGATCAACGGAAGCTGATGGCCTACGAGGCAATGCTTCCGTTCCGGTACGCGCCGGCGAAGGGCCTGGACGCGACTCCGCGCCTGAAGGTCCGCCCCGGCGAGGAGGCGGCCCTGGAGCTGGTGGTGCATGGCCCCGCGACGCGACCGACCCTGGACTTCGGCGACAGGGGGCGGTTCGTTTTCCCCGTCACGCTCAAGGCCGACGAACGGCTGACCTGCCGGGACGGACGGAACTGGCGCGTGCTGGCGAAACCACGGCGAGAGCTGAGGCGTGGCGCACTGGAGAAGCCGCTTCCGACGGTGACGCGTGGACGGGAGTGGAGATTCCTGACGGAGGCCCCGACGACGGACGACGCCCGTGTCGAATTGGTGAAACGTTATCGTCCTTGATCCAAGGAGTACGTCAATGTGGTATAATTCGCCCAAGCTTACCTGTGAAGGTGTTTGAAGGAGATGACATGAAGAAATTGACTATGCTGGCGGTTGTGGTGATGGGGCTTTGGGCTGCTGCGGAGATTCCGTTGCCCGAGCACCCGCGGCCGGACTGGGAGCGTGCCCAGTGGATGAACCTCAATGGGAACTGGAAGTTCGCGTTCGACAAGTCCGATGCCGGCGTGAAGGAGAAATGGTTCGCCGCGGGCGACGAGAAGTTTGGCAAGTCCATCCTCGTGCCGTTCCCCTGGGGAAGCGAGCTTTCCGGCGTGAAGGACGAGGCCGACATCGGCTGGTACCGTCGGGACGTCACGGTGCCGGAGTCCTGGAAGGGGAAGCGCGTGTTCCTCGTTGTCGGCGCCAGCGACCACGATACGACCTGCTGGTTTGACGACAGCCGTCTCGGCGAGCACTCGGGGGGCTACACGCCGTTCGAGTTCGAGCTCACGGACCACGTGAAGTGGGGAGCTGCGCAGAAACTCACCCTGCGGGCCTGGGATGCACCGGCGGGAGTGGCCAATCGCGACTGGCGCCTCTACGGCAAGCAGGGCTACGGCAATGCCCGCGGCGTGTGGCAGACCGTCTACCTCGAGGCGCGTGGGGATGCGTTTCTCGAGAAGGTGCATTTCACGCCGGACATCGAGAATGGCACGGTGACCGCCGACGTGGCGCTGGGTGCCCCCGCGACGCAGCCGATGACCTTCGAGGTCCGCTTCAAGGAGTCCGACCGCGCAAAGCCGGCGACGGTGGAATTTCTGCCGGGGCAGATGAGCGCCAAGCTCAAGATCGCCCTGCGTGACGTCAAGCTCTGGGACCTCGAGAACCCCTATCTCTACGAAGTGACGTGCGCGCTTCTGCCGAAGGGGACTGAGAACGACGTCCTCTCCGACGAGGTCAGGACCTACTTCGGCATGCGCAAGGTCTCGGTCGGCACGTTGCCCGGCTCGAAGCATCCCTACGTCACGCTGAACGGCAAGCCGATCTATCTGCAGCTCACCCTGGACCAGAGCTATCATCCGGGCGGATTCTACACGTTCCCCTCGGACGAGTTCATGAAGAACGAGATCCTGATCTCCAAGAGGCTCGCCCTCTCCGGCAACCGCGTCCACATCAAGGTCGAGATTCCCCGCAAACTCTACTGGGCCGACAGGCTCGGCCTCCTCATCATGGCCGATGTGCCGTGTGCCTGGGGACCAGCCTCCGAGGCGATGTTCCGCGAGCACTGGTTCTGCTTTGAGGACATGGTCAAGCGCGACTTCAACCACCCCTCCATCTTCTCCTGGGTGCTCTTCAACGAAACCTGGGGACTCTTCGCCGACGGGGAGAACTGGGGCAAAGACCGTTCGAAGCGCTACGCCCCCTGGGTGCGCCGCAATGTGGCGAACGCCTACGCGAAGGCGAAGGCGCTCGATCCGACGCGCCTCATCGAGGACAACTCCCCCTGCAACAGGGACCATGTCGTCACGGACCTCAACACCTGGCACTCCTACAAGCCCGGCTACGCCTGGGAGGACACCGTCGCCAAGTGGTGCAAGGACACGTTCCCAGGCTCCACGGCGAACTACATCGGCGGCTTCGTGCAGGGCAACGCGCCGATGATGAACAGCGAGTGCGGCAACGTGTGGGGCTACAAGGGTTCCACGGGCGACTGCGACTGGAGCTGGGACTATCACATGATGATGAACGCGTTCCGTCGCCGTCTGCAGTGCGGCGGCTGGCTCTACACAGAGCACCACGACGTGATCAACGAGTGGAACGGATACGTCCGCTTCGACCGCACGCCCAAGTACACGGGCATCGAGGACCTCTTCCCGGGGAGCTCGCTTGTCGACTGGCATGCGGACGCCTATCTGCCGCTCGACGTCGAGCTGTGCCGTGAATTCAAGGCGGGCGAGACGTGGACGATGCCCGTCGACGTGTCGCTCGTCACCGACAAGTACGCGGGCCACACGCTGAAGGTCGCCTATCAGGTTCGTGCGTGGGACGCCACCGGCAGGCTTTCCGAGGGACCCTTGACCGAGGCCGGCGGCTTCACCGCCGCATCTTGGCAGTATGGGCACATCTTGGATGTCCCCGTTGGTCTGCCGAACGAGACCGCCTGCGGCACAATCTGCTTCACGCTGAAGGACGGCGACGCGGTCGTCGCCCGCAACTTCGCCTGTTTCGTCACGCGCGGCGAGAAGCCTGCGAACACGCTCACGGTCGCGCCGAACGCCTGTGCGAAGGCGGAGTGGAGCCAGAAGCGGTGGGACATTCTGGACGGTCTCAAGGCGTGCGGCACGGGCAGGGGATTCTTCGAGTACGAGTTCACGGGCGTGCCCGCGGGCAAGTCCGCGACATTCCGCGCGGAGGTCTCCGCGAAGCGGCTCAACGTGAAGGACTCGCAGGGACTCGAGAAGTCGGCGCAGGACCTTTCCTATATGCTTGGCGGTGGTTTCGCCGAACGTTCTAAGAACCAGAACTCGTACCCGATGACGAGCGACGAGAAGTGGTCCGGTCAGGTGAAGGTGATCGTGAATGGCGAACTGCTGAAGACGGTCGACCTGCCGGACGATCCCGCCGACCACCGCGGCATTCTCTCCTGGTTCTCGCAGCCGCATGACGGCAAACTGCGTGAGGCCGGCAGCTACGGTTGGCTGGTCGAGGTCGAAGTCCCTGCTGCCGTCCTCGCGAAGGGGAACGGCAAGGCGACGGTGCGCCTCGAAGCGGAAAAGGGCGGTCTTGCGGTGTACGGCGCGAAGTTCGGCCGCTATCCGCTCGACCCCTCGCTCGCATTTTGATCGCAGCATATGGACAGACGGCAAAAAGGCGCGGCCAAGGCGGGCCCCTCGGCGGAACGGATTCCGGTTGAGGTACTGTTCGAGGATGACGACATACTCGTCGTCGACAAGCCTGCCGGAATGATGGTGCATCCCGCGCCGGGGTATCCAACGGGAACGCTGGTGAACGCACTGCTCGCGGTGTGCCCGTCGATCGCGGGCGTGGGCAGCGTGGAGCGTCCGGGAATCGTCCATCGCCTCGACCGTGACACGAGCGGCGTGATGGTCGTCGCCAAGACGGCGCGCGCCTATCTCGCGCTGCGCCAGATGTTCGAGGCGCACGAGGCGGTCACGAAGACCTACCTCGCCGTGCTGCATGGCGCGCCGAAGCCCGCCAACGGAAAGCTTGAGACGCTGATCGGGCGAAAACCCTGGGACCCGAAGCGCATGGCCGTGGTCGAGGCGGAAGGGGACGGCAAGCGGGCTGTGACGAGCTGGACGACGCTGAAGCGCCAGGCGGGCCTGGCACTGGTCGAGTTCACGATCGAGACGGGTCGCACGCACCAGATCCGCGTGCACGCCGCGCATCTGGGGCATCCCATCGCCGGGGATCCGCTCTACGGCGATGCCGCGGCGGATCGACGGATGCAGATGCGTCCGAAGCGGATGTTGCTCCACGCGGTCACCCTCGCGTTCCCGCATCCGGTCACGGGGAAGCGGATGGAATTCTCCGCCTACCCGCCCGAAGACCTCATCTACGTCCGCTAGGGAGAGGAAAAACATTTCGCATTTGCAGTCAAGCCTCGGGAAAGTCCACAGTGGAGTGGCGGTATATTGAATGTGCTTTGGCGCCGAGGTCGTGAGACGTGAGACGAGGTCGTGAGACGCGAGACGTGACAGCGTGACGCGGTCAAGGG
>JAUNMP010000066.1 GCA_030537465.1 bacterium | reverse complement strand
GGTAAAAAACGAGCTAAGGAAAGTCGATGTCGACACCCACTATCGTTTGGGGGATTTTCTCAAGAATCTGAAGCCTCTGCGCATCACGGGCGTCGTTCGCGATGCACGCGCGCGGCGAGATGTGGAGAAGTGTAGAAGTATGAGACGCCAGCGTTTGTTGCCTATCCGATGCTGGTGCTGCAGGATTTCGGCAGTATCCTCGGGAAGGTCGATTTGTCCGGTTTAAAAAGCGCGAGGCGCTTCTCGACGCACAGAAGAAGAGCGGCAGGCGTGTTTAGCTGGAGCTCGACTCTCTCTATTCCAATCTCGCGAAGGAAGAGACGTAAAGTGTCGCCAGCTTCCGCGCGGTATGCGCCATCGCGGCGTGACGGATTTCGAGTTCCTGCTGCTGCGCACGAGTGAGCCTCAGAAGGCGAGTTTTACGATTCTCCTGATGAAGATAGATTGTGGGACCCCTTGAAATGAGAGGGGCAGACGGCATTACTGGACCTCTGAAGATTCTCAGAAACTCCGCGTCTCCAAGCTTCCACGAGATGCTTTCGCTGTTGAACTGAAGTCCGACCAGTACGGATCGGCGACTCTGCGTGGTACGAGCGAGACGGCCGCCAAGTTCAATGCAGCGGCGGAAAGAACGGGCATCGCCAAGCGAATGCAGGACACCAGTATCAGCGGGCGTACGACGAAGGCCCTTGGACGTGCGTGCGGATCCTGCAAGAGCGTGCCGCTTTCCACGGCCGTCGCGTGGTCCGCGCGCACCGGTGGCATCTGGGGCGGTGCCATCAGCGGCGGAATTTCGGCTGTCACCAACGTCGCCGCAGTCGTCAACGGGGAGAAGAACGGCTGGGAGGCCGCAGGGTGCATCGCCAAAGATACGACGGGCGGGGCCCTCTCTGGAGCCGGCGCGGCTGCTGCCGCCACGGCCACAGGTGCTGCAGTGTCGGCAGGCATCGCCGACACGGCGTTGGCGGGCACCGCGCTTGGAACGGCATGCGTCGTCGCGGCCCCCGTCGCGGTCGCCATTGGCGTCGGCTGCGCCATCACTGGTCTGTGGAAGGCAATCTGGGATTGAGGATGGCCTGCTTTCGGGCAGAATGCTCCTGCTGCCGTGGTTGAGCCCAAGGCGGCCCACTATGATCATCTTGCGGATCGCCGAGAGAAGGCGTTTCGCGAGGAGTGGCGCCACAATCGTCGCTGCGTGGTCGAATGTCGTCCGGCGGACAATGGTCGCGGGAGTTGCCGCGTGAAGTTCTTTTTTGGGGGCAGAATTGGACGAGCGGAGATGTCCTTTTTTTTGACTGAATTTGGTGATGCGGGTGGAAAATCCATTGCGTGGGTACTTATCTTCAGTGTATGACACAGGAGATCGACATGGACGCAGACAAATACGCAGACCGCGAAGCCCGCATCAAATTGACGCCAAAGTGCAACTATAAGTGCTTCTTCTGCCATGAAGAGGGGGGCTGCCAGTCGGCCGTGGCGGAATGGACAGGAGTGCGGAGCCTGCTGTTGGCACTGAAGTCGCAGGGACGTAGGGAGATCACGTTCACAGGAGGAGAGCCGCTGCTCAACAAGCCGGTGCTGCTGAAGGCGCTCGCGGAGATCGCGTCGTGGGATGTCCAGCCCGAGGTGACGCTGATCACGAATGCCGCGCTGCTGGACGAAACCGTCGTGCGTGCCCTTGAAGCCTGCGCGAACGCCAAGGTCAACGTCTCCGTGCACGATCCGCGACCGGCGGAATATCGTCTGAGGACGGGGCAGACCGTCCGAACGCCCGATCAGATCAAACCGATGCTCAAGCGTCTCGCCTTGGGGCTGGTGCGGGTCAAGGTGAACGCCGTGCTGACCTCGGAATTCGTCGAGAACGGGGATGCCATGGAGGCCCTGTTCACCTATGCCCGCGACGTGGGAGCCGGCACGGTGAAATTCGTGGAGCTGCTGCGGACGAAGGATGCGGCTTCTTGGCCGAAGATTCCGGCTTCCGTCGACGAGATGGAGCGCTGCCTGCTCCGAAGGGGTCTGGTCGATCAGGGACGGACCCTGCGCACCTCCTATTGGCGGACATTGGACGGACTCTGCGTGGAGGTGACTCGCTGCGCCTGTGCGGTCGGCTGCGCGCATTGTCTGAAGACGCGCGGCGACTTCTTCACCGGCGGAACGCATTTTCACCCGTGCTTCATGTCGAGGAAGACCATCCCTCTGGAGGGTAGATCCCTCGATGACGTGCTCGCTGAGGGCGACGCCTATCTGATGCGGAGAATTGCGCCGCTGCAGGCCGCATAAGCTGGTGTCCGTGAAAATTTCGTGAAAACAAGACGGGAGACAGGACGATGATCAACAAGGAAATTCTGCTGAACGATCTGACCACGGCTTTCGAGGCCCGCGTCGACGAGCTGCGCAAGGCCGTGCGGACGTCGCAGGAGATGACGCGTGACGCCCCCGGGCGCATCGAGAGCCGCTACGACACCAGTCGTGAGGAAACGGGCTGGCTGGCGACGGGACAGGCCGCGCTGCTGGGTGAATGGGAGCATACGCTTCAGCTTTTCCGGGCGCTTCCCCGAACGCGCCAGAACATGATCCAGACGGGAGCCTATTTCGAAGCGACATCCTTGACGGGGCCGGGCCGACTGAAGTGTTTCGTCTGCTATGGCGGGTCCGGACTGGAATTCCAGACGTCGCAGGGACTGGTGACGCTCGTGTCGCCTTCTTCACCGCTCGTGGATGCCGCGCTGGGGCGGAGTGTCAACGACATGTTCACGGTGAACGGACGGGCGGACTATCTGGTCCGGGAGGTCGCCTAGCGAATTTGTGGAGCATGGGATGATTCAACTGCCTGCCCGGAGCTTCGCTGAACCAAATTTTTTCCGCGGACGTTGGAGAAAACTCCGAGACAGAGATTATTTCCACTGTCGAACAACTCTACAACCACATAGCGAAAGGCGATAAGCATGATCTTCCTCCTACCCCTTATTGGCGTGGCGATTTCATCTCTCGGCGCGGGCGCGGCTGCGGTTACGGCCACGGCGGCGACGTCAACAGGTCTTGGCATGGCGCTCGGCGGTCTGGGCGCCGCCGCGGGGCTCGGTGCAGGCGCCAGAGGCGCCGCGGGTGCCGCGGCGCGCAAGACCATGCTTGACGTTGCCTCGAGGAAGGTACTGGGTGGTGTCGCCGGCAATCTGGGTGAGAGCTTCGTCAAGAACGTGTTCTGCGACGCCGTCAGGCCCACGCGAGGTTCCATTCTTAAGGTCGATCTCGTTGGCGGCGGCGCGTCCCACACGGGCGTCTATCTCGGGAACAAGCACATTGCCGAGGTGACGGAGATCGATGGAGACGCCGTTGTGCGAATCGTGTCGCCGTCGGAGTTCCAGAATGGCGAGGGACAGGTCCGTACGGGTGCGTTCGTCTATGTCGCGGCTGCCCGCGAAGACGATGAATACCGAGCCCTGGGGCGGGAGTCGATCGTCCGCCGCGCCGAGGCTGCCATCGGAAATCATGGCCGGTACAATTTGGCCTTCAACAACTGCCATATGTTCACGCGCTATTGCATCACCGGGAGTCACAGGACTTCCCAATCTGGTCCGCCTCCAGTATTGCCAGTTCCCTGCGCGATGAGTTTGGTGTCGACCATGTGTCGTGGCGCTCAACGGGGGACTTCGCCTGATGCCCGCACATCTGTTTCAATCGGAGGATCATTCATGAAAAACGAAAGCAGCACAAGTACAATCGGTATGGTCAATGATATGAACAAAAAGGAAAATCCCATGGACGAAGGTAGAAGAATCATCATCGATCTCGTGAATCGAATCAAATATGAGGTGACCGAGGACCAGTTGTCTGAGCTCTCCGGATGCGCCAATCCGCTTGGGGCTGCCGAGTTCGCCGACTGGCATGCCCGAATCGACGACCTGGATCTGAACGGAGAAGGGGCGCTTCGGTGGTTCCGAGGAGAAACCGCGGGACAGATTCGTGCGCTCCTGCACCGTCTCGTCGGCCTCACCCGCGACGTCGGCGGGCGGGCCGTTCAGATCGGTAAGCGTATCGTGAAGTGGCTGCTGCACCTCTGCGAACGGTATCCGCGGACTCTCAAGGTCGCCGTGGTGATGGCCGGACTGGCCTTTCTTGTCGCGCAGATTCCGATTCTGAACTGTCTGCTGCTGCCGATCGTCCAGATTGTGGCGGTGGGTGTCGTCGGATATGTCTTCATCAGCGAGTACGTTGAGATGAAGCGTCTGGTGGAGGGTGCGTGATGAAGGTGCTGAGTTCGTCGAAGGCGTTCCGCGAGCACTATGTTGCGCGGACCGGAAGCATCGGAGAAGTGGTGACGGCCTTTGTCAAAGGGGGCGCTATATCAAGCGGCGTGGCTGGCACTTCGGCTTTGGCCGTCGGCACCACGATTGCCCATACGTCGGCCTGGACCCTGGCCTCGGGGCTGCCGTGGATTGGTGGTCTGGCCGCCAGCAAGGCGACGGCGGCAGGCATCGCCGCCGGCATCGCGGCGGCGGGCAGTGCGCCCGTTCTGGTGCCCGCGATCTGCATCGGGGGGAGTCTGGCCTATATTGCCTACCGAAACCGGAAGAAGCCGACGCTGCACAAGGGCTCCGACATCGGAGAACTCGCCAACGCCTTTGCGTGCGTCGCCTGCCTGCCGATGCTGGCTCTCGCAGTATCCGTCTGCCAGGCCAATCCGTCGAACCGGAGCTGCGTTCTGGACTTCATCCTCAAGGAAATGGAATCCTGGGGGTATTCTGAAAACTATATCCGGGCAAGTTTCGAGGAGGCCATGTCGCATTCCCCGCAAGAGCTCGAAGGGAAATACCAATGGGCGATCCAGCAGCTCTCCGCCGGTTCGACAGAGGGTATCGGCGCGACGCCGGAGGAACTTCCGGGGAATATGGTCCAGGGTTATGCCGACGACTTCAAAAGAGCCTTCAAGGCCTGCCTTGGATAAAAACAGAACGCCTCTGCGGTTTTCCGCAGGGGCGTTTCGTTGTCGGCTAGTTGCTAATTCCTAGTTCCTCTTCGCCGACTCGATCTTGTCCTCGAGCGACTTCTGGATGGTCGCGAATTCGGGCGAGCCCATCTTCTTGTCGTTCCAGTCGATGAACGTCTGCTGGAGATCCATGAAGAAGCGGCGCGTGTCGTCCTTCGTCTCGAACTTGTAGCTCGAGAACATCGCCTTCTCGACGACGCCGAACATGATCTGCTGGCGCTCGACCGGCGTCGTGGCGTCGGAGTCGGAGAACGCGTTCTGCTGCAGGTACACCGCATCGAGGAATTCCGCCTTCAAGTAACAGGTGAAGTCCTCAAGGGAGGTGCCTTCCTCGCCGACGACCTTCATCATCTGTCCGACCTCGTTGCCCTTGCGGAGCATCGCGCGCGCCTTCTCGACGCGCTCGGCCGGCTTGATGACCGAATTGTAGTGGCTCCAGGAGTCGAGCGGGTCGATGGCCGGATAGCGGCGGGCGTCCGAACGGGCGCGGGAGAGGCCGTGGAAGCCGCCGACGACCTTGAGGGTCGCCTGCGTCACGGGTTCGTCGAAGTTTCCGCCTGCGGGGGAGACCGTGCCGCCGATCGTGACGGAGCCGATCTTGCCGTTGCGGAGCTTCACGCGGCCCGCGCGCTCGTAGAACGCCGCGATGCGGGATTCGAGGTAGGCGGGGAAGGCCTCTTCGCCCGGAATCTCCTCAAGACGTCCGGAAAGTTCACGCATGGCCTGCGCCCAGCGGGACGTGGAGTCCGCCAGCACGAGCACGTTCAGGCCCATCTGGCGGTAGTACTCCGCGAGGGTCACCGCCGTGTACACCGAGGCTTCACGGGAGGCGACCGGCATGGACGAGGTGTTGCAGATGATGATCGTGCGCGCCATCAGGGACTTGCCCGTGCGCGGGTCGGTGAGCTCGGGGAACTCCTTCAGCGTCTCGACGACTTCGCCGGCGCGCTCGCCGCACGCCGCGGAGATCACGATGTCGATCTTGGCGTAGCGGGCGGTCGTCTGCTGGAGAACCGTCTTGCCGGCGCCGAACGGACCGGGAATGCAGTAGGTGCCGCCGACTGCGACGGGGAAGAACGTGTCGATCGTGCGGACCGTCGTCTCCAGCGTCTCCTCGGGGGCTAGGCGCTCGGTGAAGCACTTGATCGGCACCTTCACCGGCCACTTCTGCATCATCTGCACCTTGACCTCGGCGCCGCCCTCGACCGCGACGAGCGTCGCGATGTCGTCGGTGACCGTGTAGTCGCCTGCAGGCGCGAGCGCCTTGACGGTGTACATGCCACGAAGGGAGAAGGGGACCATGATCTTATGTCCGGGCATCGTCTGCTCGTCGAAGATGCCTTCCGGCACCCAGCCGAGGAAGTCGCCGGCCGCGACGCGGTCGCCGGGCTGGACGGTCGGATGCCAGCTCCACTTCTTGTCGCGGGGAAGGCCCGGCAGGTACATGCCGCGCTGGAGGAAGTAGGACGCGTCCTTGGAGATCTTGCCGGCCTCGGCCGCGAGGTCCGCGAGCGGGTTCTGCAGACCGTCGTACACCTGCGTGAGCATGCCCGGACCCAGCTCGGCGGCGAGGAGGTTGCCGCTGAATTCGACCACGTCGTCCACGGCGAGGTCCGTCGTGGCGTCGAAGACCTGCATGTCGCAGCGGCGGCCGCGCACGCGGACGATCTCCGCCATGAGCTTCTTGTCGCCGAGCACCGCGTAGCCGACTTCGTTCTGGGCGACGGCGCCGTCGAAGGCGACGGTGATCATGTTGCCGTTGACGCCGACGATCTTACCTGTTGCACTCATTGTGTCACCTTGGAATGTGGAGAGGGTTGAGAGGGTTGAGAGGAGCCTTAGAGCTCGAGTTTGGAGGCCGCGGTGAGGCGGTCGAAGGTCTCGTTGCCCGCCTGCGCCGAGATGGCGTTGCGGCGGATGACGATTTCAAGACGGATTGCGTAGGTGAATGCGGCGCCCACGGAGAGGGGCGAGGCGGCGGGCGTAAGCTCTTCGGCCGCGTCCCAGCGCACCTGGTCGAGCAGACGGTCGCGCTTCGCGGGGTCCTTCTCCTGGAAGGCCGTCGTCACGCGGTTGGCCCAGTACACCGAGCATCCGTCGACGGCATGGCGCCACTTCGCGGAATCGACTCCGCGGATGCGGGCACGTTCGGCGGCGATTGCGTTGCGGAGCTGTCCGTCAAGATCGCGCCAGTCCGCGGCGATTCCCGTGGCGGGAAGGGCGGAGGTGGGCGATGCGACGACCGCGGCGATAGCCTCCGCCTGGCCGGCCGTGAGCTGGTCACGGCACATCTCCAGGAAGCGCTCCATCGTATAGGGCGCCGGGCCGTCGAGACCGAGCGGCTGCAGAGACGAAATCAAATAGTCGGCTGCCATATGGAACCTTGAACCTTAATCCTGAAACCTGGAACTTGGGACCAGGACCTGGTTCAGGCATTCACGAGCTTGGCGAGGTCCGGGCGCAGGCGCTTCGCGAGTGCGGCGACGATGGCCGACTCGGAGAAGTCGTGTTCCACGCGTCCGCCGTCGAGGCGGATGGAGAAGCCCGTGCCGACGCTCTCGTCCAGGACGACCTTCACGCCAGCCTTCGCTTCAGCGGCGAGTTGGGCCTTGAGCGCGGCGGCGAGCTTTTCACCCGCGGCGACGTCGGCGTTCGAACCGAGCTCGTTCACCGCGGCGAGGGCGAGCTTCGCGGCCTCGGATGGATCCGCCAGCGCGGCGGCGACGTCCTTCGCAAGGAGTTTCTCGAGCATGCGGCCGATCGCGTCCTTGACTTCGAGCACGGTGTCGCGGGCGGCCTGGGAAATCGTCTTCTGGGCGCGTTCCTCGAACGCCTTGGCGTCGGTCTCGGCCTGCGCGCGGAGCGCCGCGGCCTTGGATTCCGCGTCCTTCAGAATCGCGGCTGCGTCGGCCTTGGCCTTCGCAAGGATCGCGGCGGATTCGGCGTTCGCCTTCTCGACGCCGTCGTGCTGGATCTTCTCCAGGAGCTGTTGCAGTTCTTCAGCCATAATTCCTCCAAAATTTGAGACGCAATTATACCAAACGAGGAGGAGTCCGTCACTTGCCTTTTTCGCGTCGGATATGGTAGACTTCGGGTCATGAAGAAAACCCTCTTTCCGCTTCTCGCCGTCGGAGCCGCTCTCGTGGGCGCAGCCGCCGACTTCAATCCCCTCGACATGCGCTGGACCTTCGGCGCGCACGAGCCCTACACGATGTATCGTCGTGTCGGCCGCCACTGCACGGGCGGCATCGATGGCAACGCCAAGTGGCTGAAGCCCTGGCTGGACTGGTGGGACGCCGACGCGCCCACGCTGATGGAGGACCTCGGCCTCAACTGGCTTCATTCCCGCTTCTACAAGGGCATGGGCTGGGAGGAGGAGAAGAAGGACTTCCCCAACGTCCAGAAGTTCGTCCGCAACTGCCACGCCCACGGCGTCCACGCCCTCGCCTACGTCCAGTTCTCCACTCTCTACCCTGAGCCGATGAAGAAGGAGATTCCGAACCTCGACGATTGGGCGCAGATTGGTCTGAACGGCGAAAAAAACTGCTACTACGCCAGCTACTTCCGCTGGATGCCCTGCGTGACGTGTGACGAATGGCTCGAATATGTGAAGAAGATGTGCACGATCGCGCTGACGGACGGCGGGTTCGACGGCATCATGTTCGACAACGTCTTCGCCTTCGCCTGCTACTGCCCGCGCTGCGAGCGCAAGTTCAACGAATACCTGCGCGCGATCCCCAACCCGGCCGAGCGTTTTGGCTTCGACGATCTGACGAACGTCGTCCAGCCGCGTGTGCTTCCCAAGGAGGCCGAGATCAAGGACCCCGTCATCCAGGCCTGGTACAAGTGGCGCACGGAGTGCATGACCTCCGCGATGCAACGTCTCCACGACCACATCAAGAGCGTTAAACCCGATGCCGTGGTGAGCGGCAACCCCCATCCCTACCGGTTCGCGCCGAACGCCCTTGCCGCCAACCGCTCCCTCGACATGTACACGATGGACCAGACCTTCGATCTGATCATCATGCAGAGCGACAACTTCCCCGAGTACACCAAGAACGGGATGGTCATCAACCGCGTGCGCGACCTCAAGATGGCCCAGACCCGCGGCAAGACGCTTGTCGCGCTCTGCGATTCCGACGCCAAGGTGACCGAGGCCCGCGAGCGCAACTACCTGCTGCCGCTCACCGAGGACGCCATGTTCGGCGGCATCCCCACCGATCGTACAATCGTCTCACCGCGTCGCCAGCCCGGTTTCATTGACCAGAATGTCATCGCGCGCCGTCGCCCGCTGCTCGCGAAGTTCAACGGACTCCTCCGCGACCACCGGGCGGCCTTCGCCGCGCCGTCCTGGTCGCCTGTCAAGATCTTCTATCCGACGTCCTCGCTGATGTTCAGCGATGCGTCCCATCTCGCCATCGCCGCCGCCGAGGAGATTCTCCTACGCAGCCAGATTCCCTGGAACTATGCCATCTCCACGGCCGACCGTGTCTTCCAGGCTCCGGCAGACTGCGAGGTGCTGGTCGTCCCTGGCATCACCTGCCTCTCGGAGAAGGAGATCGAGGGACTCCTCGCCTATGCCCGGAAGGGCGGACGCCTCGTGGTGACTGGCGAGGCCGGCCGCTGCGACGAATGGAACGCCGAACGCTTCACCTCGCCGTTCATGGACGAACTCAAGGCGCATCCCGCCGACTACCCGAACGTCGTTTCGTGCGACGAAGTGGATCAGCTTCCCTCGGCGAAGCTCGGATGGTGTTCCCGCGTCGCAGCTCCGGTGGACGGTGGGCGTCGGCTCCTGGCGGAGGTCGCCCGCACGGGTTGGACGTCTCCCGTTCGTCTCGTCAATGCCCCTCCGTGCGTCTTCGCCGAATTCAAGCGTACGGCGAAGGGATATGCGGTCCATCTGCTCAATTACAACCCCCAGACACCTGCCGCGGGCGTGAAGGTGGAGGTCCCTGGCGCGAAGCGCATCACCTTCCTCGAACCCTATGGTACCGATGTCTCCGTGCGGGAGGCGAAGGATGGTTCTTTGCCCGCCTTTGCGCAGTACGCCCTCATTGAAATCGAGGTTTGACACGTGCGGTCCGCTTGTTGTATCATAGAGCGAAATTTTCGAGACAGGATTTTTCTCAAATAAAGGAGTAGAAATGAAAGTTGGTATGATTGGAACCCTGGCGGTGGCGGCTCTTGCGGTTGCCGGCTGCGGCAAGAAGGATGATGGCGCGGCGGCGAGCGCGAATGCGCCCAAGGCCGCGGCGGCAACGGCCGAGAAGAAGGCCGCCCCCGTCGATCCGAACGCCGTGATGGTTTCCGTGAATGGCAAGACGCTCACGCGCGGCAAACTCGACGCGGACGTCGAAGCCGTCCTCAAGATGCAGAAGGCGCAGATCCCGCCGGAGCAGATCGAAGAGGCCAAGAAGTTCTACGGCGAGCGTCTGGCTCAGCAGTTCCTCATGCAGACCCTCCTGCTCGACGAGGCGAACAAGAAGGGCGTCAAGGTCTCCGACGAGGACCGCAAGAAGCTCGAGGCCGAGTTCGTCAAGGCCAACGCGAACCGTCCCGGCGCGCCGAAGTCGTTCGCCGAGATGGCCGAGAAGAGCCCGTTCGGCAAGGAGCGCGGCCTCAAGGATATCGAGGACAACCTGAAGATCCAGAAGCTGCTCGAGCAGGAGATCACCTCCAAGATCAAGGTCGACGAGAAGAAGGTCGACGAGATGGTGAACGAGGCCCAGAAGAAGGCGCTCGACGCCGAGGCGAAGATTCGCACGCTCAAGAAGTCCTTCGATGGACTCAAGGGCGAGGAGCTCGCGAAGAAGTTCGCGGAGGCCGCCAAGGCCAATTCCGACTGCCCGTCCAAGGAGAAGGGCGGCGATCTGGGCGAGTTCACGCACGGCCAGATGGTCAAGGAGTTCGACGAGGTCGCGTTCAAGAGCGAACCGTTCAAGGTCTCCGATCCCGTCAAGACCCAGTTCGGCTGGCACCTGATTATGGTCACGAAGAAGATCCCCGCCGTCGAGGCCAAGGGCGACACGCCTGCCTCCCCGGAGAAGGTCCAGGCCTCTCACATCCTTCTCGGCGCCCGTGCGGTTCCGTCCAAGGAGCAGGTCCTGCAGGGCATGAAGCGCCAGCAGGAGCAGCAGGCGATGGGCAAGTACTTCGAGGGCCTCCGCGCCGCGGCCAAGATCGAGGCGCCCGGCTATCCGAACCTCCTTCCGAAGCCCCCGGCCGCCAAGCCCGCCGCGAAGGCGATCGAGTCCAAGCCGGTCGAGGTGAAGCCCGCCGCGAAGCCTGCCGAGGCCAAGCCCGCCGAGGCGAAGAAGTAATATGGCGATCCGCATTGGCGTTGTCGGCGCGGGTGGAATGGCCGCCTACCACGTCCCCGGTTTCAAGGCCGGGGGCGCGGAGGTCGTTGCCATTGCGGACGTGAACGAGGTCGCCGCGAATGCCGCGGCGGCCAAGTATGGCATCGGGAAGGTCTACACGGATGTGGCGGATATGCTGGCATCCGAGACTCTGGACGCAGTGAGCGTCATCACCCCGAACAAGTTCCACAAGCCTCTCGTGCTGCAGGCCCTCAAGGCCGGCAAGCACGTCTTCTGCGAGAAGCCTCCGGCCCTCAACGCCGCGGAGATTACGCAGATGGCCGCCGCCGCCAAGAAGGCGGGCAAGATGCTGGTCTTCGACTTCAACAACCGCGCGCGTCCCGAGGCTTGCGCGATGAAGAAGGCCATCGACGCCGGCAGGGTCGGAAAGATCAATTCCGCCCAGGCCCTCTGGATTCGCCGCACCGGCATCCCGGGCTTCGGCGGCTGGTTCACCACCAAGGCTCTCTCCGGCGGTGGCCCCGTGATCGACCTGCTCCATATGATCGATCTCGCGCTCTACTTTATGGGTTATCCCGAGCCTGCCTATGTGCTCGCGAACACCTTCGACGACTTCATGGGCGACAAGCGCTTCAAGGGACCCTGGGGCATCCCAGACCGTGCCAACGGCGTCTGCGACGTCGAGTCGGCGGCCCACGGATTCGTCACCTTCAAGAATGGTTCCGTGCTTTATCTCCGCACCGCCTGGGCCGAGATGAACAAGCGCGAGGAGGTCTCAGTCACGTTCCAGGGTACGAAGGCCGGTGGACTCGTCCGGCGACTCTTCGGCAAGGACGGCTGCGATGAGACTGCCGAGGACGTCAGCGAACTCTATACCCAGTCGAAGAACGGTGCGCGCGCCGACAAGGTGCTGAAGGTCAAGCCCGACGAGGCGATGGGCCGTGTCCGCGCCGCCAAGAACTTCGTCCTCGCGCTCCGCGGCAAGGAGAAGCCCCTCAACACGCCCGACCAGGCCATCAAGCTGATGAAGATCATCGACGCGGTCTATGCTTCTGCGAAATGCAAGGCCCCCGTCAAGGTGAAGTGAACACTCCCGTGCACATATCCATTTTATGAAACTAGACTCAATCAAGAACAGGACCGCGTTCGGCGCGGTCCTGTTTGTCGGTACGCTTCTCGGTGCGCAGCTCTGCGTCGAGACTGAACAGTTCTCCCAGAAGGGCGGCTGGGTCGTCGATTCCCAGTTCATCGACCTGATGGGCTCCAGCTTCCTGCTGGCGCATGGCATGGGCCGCCCCGTCGTGGACGCCACCACGGAAATCGACGTCCCCGAGGCCGGCGCCTACAACGTCTACGCCTACACGCGCAACTGGACCGCGCCCTGGACCGAATACCCCGCCGGAACCTATCAGGTCCGCGTCGGCGACACCACGCTTCCGAATCAGCTCGGCACGGGGTCGGGCGATTGGCGCTGGCAGCTCGCTGGCACCGTGCAGCTGAAGGCCGGACGCACGCAGCTTGCGCTGCACGACCTCACCGGCTTCGACGGACGCTGCGACGCCATCTGTCTCACGACCGGAACGAATCCCCAGAAGCCCTCTGTCAAGCGCGCGGTTGCCGACAGGGACTTCGACTTCGTCGTCTGCGGTGGCGGCATCGCCGGCACCTGCGCGGCGATCTCCGCGGCGCGCCTCGGGCTCAACGTCGCCCTCGTCCAGGACCGTCCTATGTTGGGTGGCGCCAATTCCAGCGAGGTCCGCGTCCATCTCGGCGGCTATCTGAATCTCGGTCCCTACCCCCGTCTCGGCGATGTGGTGAACGAGATCGGCCCCGCGAAGGGCGGCAATGCGCGACCCGCGGCGAACTACGAGGATCAGCGCAAGTTGGACGTCGTCGCCGCTGAGTCGAACATCTCCCTCTTCCTCAACACGCGCGTGGTGTCCGTAGAGAAGACCTCTGATGGTTCCGCGATCGCCGCCGTGATCGGGCGCAATGTCATTGACGGCTCTCTGATCCGCTTCAAAGCCCCCGTCTTCGCGGACTGCACCGGAGACGCCTGCGTGGGTGCCCTCGCCGGCGCCGACTTCCGCATGGGCCGCGAGTCCAAGGCCGAGACAGGTGAGGAGATGGCGCCCGACGTGGCGGACAAGATGACGATGGGCGCGAGCGTCCAGTGGTACACGCGAGAGACCGCCGAGGAATCCTCCTTTCCGATGCAACCCTGGATGATCGTCTTCAACGAGCGAAACTGCGAATATGGCACGCGCGGCGACTGGGACTGGGAGACAGGTATGCTCCGCGACCAGATCACCGAATTCGAGCGCATCCGCGACTACGGCATGCTCGTTGCCTACTCCAACTGGGCCTTCCTCAAGAACAAGAGCGAGAAGAAGGCGAACTACGCCAAACGTGAGTTCGACTGGGTCGCCTTCGTGGCGGGCAAGCGCGAGAGTCGCCGTCTCCTTGGCGACCACATCCTCACGCAGCAGGACGTCTTCGACTTCAAGCCCTATCCGGATGCCTCCTTCGCAACCACCTGGGCGATCGACCTGCATTATCCGATGCCCAGCAACACGAAGAATTACCCGGGCGAACCGTTTCGCTCTATCTGCACGCACAACAAGCACTACGCCTACCCGGTTCCGTACCGCTGCCTCTATTCGCGCAATGTCGCGAACCTCTTCATGGCGGGGCGCAACATCTCCGTCACGCACGTCGCGCTCGGCACGGTCCGCGTGATGCGCACAACCGGCATGATGGGCGAGGTCGTCGGCATGGCGGCCAGCATCTGCAAGCGGAATGGCTGCCGTCCGCGCGGCGTCTACACGGACCATCTGGACGCCCTCAAGGTCCTGATGAAGAAGGGCGTCGGAACAGGGAAGCCGCAGCCTCCGCAGGACTACAACCGTGGCGCTCTCATCCCCGGTACGCCCAAGGCGAACGGGGGCGCGGCGAAATGAAGAACCGCTGGCGGCAGCTGCTCTCCCCTCTGCGGGTCAATATTGACGGGGATACGATCTCCTTTGACGACTATCGCCGGCAGGGAGATGCGCGCTCTCCTTTCGAGATCGACTACGAGCGCGTCGTCTTCTCCTCTTCGTTCCGCCGTCTGGCGCGTAAGACGCAGGTGCATCCCTTTGCAGACGTCGACTACATCCACAATCGGCTCACGCATTCGCTCGAGGTTTCGGCCCTCTGCCAGACCTTTGCCCGCGAGATTCAGGTCTTTCTGGTCGAAAAGGGCGACCTGGATTCGGAGATGGCGGATGCGGTCGGCTGGAGCATGAAGGCCGCCGGCCTCGCCCATGACATCGGCAACCCTGCCTACGGACACTCCGGTGAGGAGGCCATCCAGGCCTGGGCCGAGAAGGCCGCGGCGCGTTTGGACGACGATCTGGTCTGGACGGATTTCCGCGTATTCGACGGCAACGCCCAGGCCTTCCGGCTCCTGGTCCGCAATGATCTGCGCAGTTCCGTCTATTACCGTTTCACGCTTGCCTCCCTTGGAGCCCTCGTCAAGCATCCCAAGCTGGCCTCCTCCTTTGTGGTGGACCCTTCCGGCAAGCGGAAGCTTTCCGCCTTCTCAACGGAGGAGGAGATCTTTCGCCGCGTCTGGACCGAACTCGGGCTCGTGCGCCCTGACGGTTCCTTCATGCGGCATCCGCTCTCCTATCTGACCGAGGCGGCGGACGATATCTGCTACCGCATTCTCGACTTCGAGGACGCGGTCTCGATGGACATCTTCCCTGAACGGCAGGTCTGCGAGATCTTCCGCAAGGTCCTTTCTCGCCGCCACCAGACCGAGAGCGACGGCAAGCCTGTTCAGTGGTTCCGCGGGGTGGCGATCGGTGATCTGATCGAGGCCTTCGTCGATCAGTTCAAACGGCACTACGACGAGATTATGGCCGGCACGTTCAAGGGTGAACTCAAGGATTACCTTGAGGGTGATCAGAAGGCTGCCTTTGGCGATATCCGGGAGCTATACGGCATCCTTTTCTCGCATCACCGCAAGGTCATTGCCGAGATTGGCTCTTACGGTCAGTTCTCGGGCATCCTTGACCACTATCTGTCCTTCCTCGAACAAATCCCCCGTTCGGGTGGCGCGCCGCAGATCAACGCGCTCTCCACATTCGGTCGCCAGCTGGTGCAGCTCGCCTGGGATGCCGACTACTACGAGGCGAATCGGTCGCAGACGCGTGCCTGGTGGGCGCACCAGGTGCTGGACTTCGTCTCCGGCATGACTGACGACTACCTCAACACTCTCTCCCACCGTCTGAGCTGCTAGGGTGTCTGCACCCGGAAGTCGTAGAACCGGTTGCGTCCCTCGCAGCCCGTGATGCCCACCTGGAACGTCTCTGGAAGGTCGTCGTCCTCATAGCCGAACACTTGTCCTCCGCACGAGACGGTGAGTTGCTTCGTGCCGTGGCGCCGCTGCAGCGAGACCTTGAGGTCGTACTTCGTCTTCGGTTTGAAGGGCGCGCGCAGGAACGCGGCAAGGTGCCAGGAGGGATTGCCGTCCTGATGGCGGTGGTGCCACACGTTGAGGCCCTCGTCGAAGAGCACGACCTCGAAGTGCTCCCGGAACTCGGGACGCCCCCGGGCGTCGGCGCCGAGCGGCGCGGCGATCACGATGAGCGGCGCCATTCGGTGATCGAAGCTCATCGTGGAGGAGACCTCCGTTCCCACGGTGAATGTCCGCTTCAGCAGAATGCTCGAGAAGACGTCGCGCTCGTGCTCCTTGAAGAGAATGTCGTCCGGCAGGTCGGGCGTCTGGTTGATGATGTGGTCGTCCATCTGGACGAAGTCGTGCAGATAGTCCCACCGTGGACTCTTCACGCCCACCCATTCGTTCGTGTCCCACGCGCCGCGCGCGAACGAGACATTGATCGTTTCGGCGTTCAGCATCGCCGCAAACGCGGCCACCATCAGGATTGCGGATGTCTTCATGTCGGTAGTATAGAATTTTACCTTGGGCAAGAGAGGTCGGGATTCAGGCAAGCGCCGTTCTGAGGAGCTCCAGGTACTCCGTTCTCGGAATTTCCTTTGCGCCGAAGCGGGCGAGATGGTCGGTGTGCACCTGGCAGTCGATCCACGGCACGCCGGCGTCGAACATCCTGCGGGCGAAGGTCGCGAACGCGCACTTGCTCGCGTCCGCCACGCGCGCGAACATCGACTCCCCGAAGAAGCACTTGCCGATGGCGACGCCGTAGAATCCGCCGACGAGCTTTCCGTCCTGCCAGGCCTCGAACGAGTGGGCGAATCCCTGGCGCTGGAGTTCATGGTAGCCCGCCTCGAGATCCGTCGTGATCCAGGTGCCGTCCTGTCCCGGACGCGGCACCGAGGCGCAGGCGTGGATGACTTCGGGGAATGCCGTGTCGACCCTATATTCGAAGAGGTTCTTGCGCAGCGTCTTCACAAGAGACTTCGGAATGTGCAGGTCCTCCGCCTTGAGGACGAAGCGGGGATCGGGCGAAAACCACGTGATGTCTTCTCCTTCGCCCACGGGCCACGGGAAGATTCCCTGCGTGTAGGCCATCAGAAGGCGCTCGGGATTGTAGTCGCCGCCGACGGCGAGCAGCCCGTCGTATTTGTCTTCTGCCTGCTCGGCAGGAGGGAACTCAAAGGAGTCGTCTGGAAGTCGGTAGATGGGCATGTGTGGAAGGATTATAGCACATTGAAGGCGCTTCTTCTTGCACCACTACGTCTTTTGGAGTACACTGATGGCCGTTATGCGCGAATACTGCCACAAACTGTCCTGTTTCCTGTCCCTCCTTTCGGTTGCCGCCTGTGCCCTCGAGATCAACGGCGGCTGGAAGCTGGCAATGGATCCCGCGAACATTGGCAAGACGAACGGCTGGGCTGCCGCCGAGCGGCCGGAGGCGCGTCCCGTGCCCGTCCCCGGCGTCATCCAGCAGGCCTTCCCGCACGAGTGCGGCGTCGCCTGGTACACGCGCCGGCTCGCCCGTCCGGCCAGCCAGACCTCCGAGCGCATCCTGCTGCGATTCGGGGCGGTTGACTACTCCTGCGAAGTCTTTCTCGACGGACGTCTGGTCGGCAGCCACGAAGGTGCCGAGGATCCCTTTGAATTTGACGTCACGGATCTGCTGAAGGCTGATTCGCTTCTGGTCGTTCGGGTGATCAATCCCGGCGAGACGCCGATCGAGGGGTTCACCTGCAAAACCGTGCCGCACCGCAACAAATACGAGAAGATGGAGTTCCGTCCTGGTTGGTGCTACAACACGGGCGGCATCACATTGCCAGTCTCTCTGGACGTCGTCCCTGTGGTTCGCGTCACGGATGCCTTCGTGCGCCCCGACTGGAAGACCGGCGCCGTCGAAGTCGAGACGACCGTGGTCAACGACACGAAGTCCGTCTGCGAGAGGGACATCTCCTTTACGATTCGCCTCGACGACACGCCGCGTCCCGTCTGTTCGGTGTCGTCCCGTCGAGTGCTCTCCCCCGGCATCAACACCTTTGTCCAGAGTTTCCTCGTCCCGGGCTTCAAACTCTGGGATCTCGACACGCCGAACGTCTACCAGCTCACGGTGGACGATTTCGCGACGCGCTTTGGCTTCCGCGACTTCCGTCTCGAGAAGGGCTGGTTCCACCTGAACGGTCGCCGCATCTACCTCAAGAGCGCCCATACGGGCAATCATCTTCCTGGTGGACTCGCCGTGCTGGATCCCCGTACGCCCGAGCTTGAGTTCCGCGACTTCCAGAACATGAAGGCCATGGGCTTCAACTGCATCCGTTTCATCGCCACCCAGGCGACGCCCCGTCAGCTCGACTATTGCGACCGTCTTGGTCTTATGGTCTACCAGGAGACCTACGCCTCCTGGTGTCTGGCGGACTCTCCTCACGCAAAGCGCCGCTTCCTCGACTCGCTGCGCGCCGAGCTGAAGCGCGACCGCAACCATCCATCGGTTACTGTCTGGGGCGCCATCAACGAAATGCGCCAGGGGGACGCCAACTCCGCTGCGCGGGACATGCTGCCCGAAATGCGGAAACTCGACCCCACACGCCTTTGGATTTACAGCTCCGGACGCTGGGATCTCTGGCCGAAGCGTCCCGCGAACGCGAAGGGCGGTGGTTATCAGCCTCCTGATCAACCTGGACCCGACTGGAGTGTCGGCTCCGCCTCAAATCCCGGCAGCATGCATTGGGACTGCGTCTGGGGCGAGGACGGCGTCGTCGCCAACAACGACGCCCCCAATCCAGGGAAGACCGGGCTCACCCCCGTCTGCGGCGACCTGCATTTCTATCCCGGCTACCCCCACGACCCCGAAAGCGTCCGCAAGCTCCGCACCTGGAGCGCGAACGCCAAGCCCGCCTTCATCTCCGAGTACGGCGTCGGCTCTCTACTCGACGTGATCGACCACTGCCACGAATTCGAGCGCCGCGGCATTCCCGCCACTTCGCCGGACTACGAGCGGATGGCGGAGATCCGCGACCGCTATCTTGCGGACTGGAAGGCGCTTGGGCTCTCCCGCTTCTTCGCCGACGCCGTCGACTTTCTCCGCGACTCCGAACGCTACAACGCCCGCAGCCGCCGCGAGGGCTTCGACCTCGTGCGCTCCAATCCCCGCTTCGTCGGCTACAACCTCACGGGGGCCCTCGACCACGCCATCTGCGGTGAAGGCCCCATGTCGCTCTTCCGCCGCATCAAGGACGAGAACTTCGATGTCTTCCGCGATGGCTGGAACGACCTCCGCTGGTGTCTCTTCCTCTCCCGCGGCAACTACTTCGTGGGCGATGCCGTGTCCTTCGAGGCCGTCCTTGCGGACTTCGAATCGCTGCGCGACGGCGCCTACCAGGCCTCCTTCGCCATCGTCGACGCCACGGGGACCGTGAAATGGAGGTCCCCCGCCACGCCGTTCACTGTGCCGTCGATGGATGCCGACGGTCTTCGAAAAGTGTCCTATCCCATCACAAAACAGTGCGCCGAGGTCGTGCTGGAACCTGGTTGCTATTCCCTTCGTGCCTACCTCGACCACGGAGGCTACGCGGCGGCATCGGAAAAGTCCTTCTATGTGACGGCACGTCCATCCGCCGAACCCGCCGCCGACTTCATCGAGCTGAACTGGGTGGACGAGAAGGCTGGAATGGCCGCGATGAAGCGGGTTGAAGAGGGCGCCACGGCACTGGTCCATTTGGAGAAGTGGGGGACCCGTCCGCCGAAGTTCCTACCCCTCAAGGGGCTCTCGGTGAAACCGCGCAACCACTGGCTCTACCACGACGACACGCTGGTGGTGCCGAATCCGCTCACGCGGGGCCTCAAGACCGGTTTCCTCGACTGGGACTTCTACGACGGCTGCTTCCCGCGCTTCGGCTTCAACACAGTCACGGAACCCGAGTCGGTTGCGGCCGTGGACTTCGACGTGGGTGGACCTCAGATCTACAGCCGCACCTTCAGCCTCGCCGTCTACCGTCACGGGAAGGGTCGTCTGATCGTCTCGACGATGCCGTTCGACTCCTCCTCGCCCGCGGGTGCGACCATCCTCGCCAACGCACGGCGGCGCTAGACGTCGATCTTGATGATCTTGCGGATGAAGAGCCAGCCCACCGTGACGAGCGCGAGGGTGATGCCCACGCAGATCGCACCCTTGAGCGAGAAGAGGAAGGGCTTCATCACGTCGGGTTTCAGTACCGTCATCGCGATGCCGAGAACCAACGGCATCAGCGACACGATGATTCCTTGAAGCCGACCCTGCGCCGTGAGCGTGCGCACACGTCGCTCAATGCGCATGCGGCCGCGGATCGTCTCCGAGATCTTGTCGAAGATGTCCGTGAGGTTGCCGCCCGTCTTGCGGGCGATGTCGATGGATGTGCAGACGAGCGTGAGATCGTCGGACGCCACGCGCCGGTCGAGGGACGCAAGCGCCTCGTCGAAGGGCAACCCCACCCGCATCTGCTGCAGTAACACGCTGAACTCCTGGGAGATCGGCTTCTCGCCGCTCTCGACCACGCTTTCGAACGCCTGGTTGATGGAGAAGCCCGCCCGCAGGGCGTTGGACATCGTTCCCAGTGCGTCGACAAGCTGTTCGTTGAACTTCACCCGTCTCCTGTCGCGCAGGATCTTCACGTAGCGCGCGGGCAGCGTGAACACGAACGCACCCGCGCCGAGCCCGAGGAGGATGCCCGCGATGGTCGAGGCTATGTTCGTGAAGCTGAAGAGGGGAATGAAGAAGATGAAGAACGCCGTGATCGCCGCGAGGCGCCCGAGCTGTGCGATCTTCTTCGGCGAGACGAACATGAAGACGTCCTCGAACTGGCGGCTCGTCTCCTCGCCCATCTGAGAGGCGTAGTTCCCCGTCCCCTCGTTCAGCGCGGCGACGAACAGCCAGGCGAAGCTGAAGAACGCCACGCCGACGGACGCGATGGCGCCCCAGAGGAGGATGTTGTCCGGTAGTGTTGGCATGCTCTGTTTCCGGTTTTCCTAGATGGCCTTGATGGTTCGCGTCAGCGGCCGATGACCTCGAGCCGCACCTCGCGGTTCTGGTTCGGATCGAAAGCCGCCGTGTCGAGGTGGATGCCCCGGCTCTTCATGTGCTCGTAGAAGGTGGGGATCGCGCCGGTGGGGCGGAAGACGCCCTGGATCCTTCCGCGCTCGTCCACGCCCGTCTGGCGGAACGCGAAGATGTCCTGCATCACGATCTGCTGGTCCTCGAGGCCCGTGACCTCCGAGATGGCCACAACCTTGCGCGAACCGTCCGAAAGACGCGATTCGTGGATGACGATGTCCACGGCCGAGGCGATCTGCTCGCGGATGGCACGGGAAGGCAGCTCCATGCCGCTCATGAGCACCATCGTCTCAAGGCGCGAGATCACGTCGCGCGGCGAGTTCGCGTGCACGGTCGTGAGCGAGCCGTCGTGGCCGGTGTTCATCGCCTGCAGCATGTCCAGCGCCTCGCCGCCACGGCATTCGCCCACGATGATGCGGTCGGGGCGCATGCGGAGGCAGTTCTTCACGAGGTCGCGGATCGGCACGGCGCCGCGTCCCTCGATGTTCGGCGGTCGCGCCTCGAGCCGCACGACATGGGGCTGCACGAGACGGAGTTCCGCGGCGTCCTCCACCGTGACGATGCGCTCGTTCTCGGGAATGAAGCCGGAGA
>JAUNMP010000339.1 GCA_030537465.1 bacterium | reverse complement strand
CCCCGATGCCGGGCACCTTCAGGATCTCGTCGAGATTGCGGACGGCCTCGATGTGTTCAAGCTGGATGATGACGAGCGGATCCTCCTTCGCCGACTGCCAGTAGGTCTCGAAGTCGCCCGCACCATAGGCAAGGCCACGACGGAATCCGCAGCCGCGGTTCCCCTTCGGCGGGTAGCGGCACGCGGCCACCGCCCGCGCCGCGTCGGCGGCGTTCATCACCATCGGCACGATGACGCCGGCGGGAGCGAAGTCGATGACCTTCTTGATCTCGGTGTGGTCGCAGGCGGGCACGCGGTAGAAGCTCGCGCAGTCCGTTCCCTTCACCGCCATCAGATGCGCCATCGCGTTCACGCGGTCCATCTCGCCGTGCTCCCCGTCGATCCAGACGAAGTCGAATCCGGCCATCGCCGTCAGTTCCGTCACCGCGGGATCGGCGAAGGTGGTCACCGCGCCAAGGGCGAGACTTCCTCCACGGACCTTTTCCAGAAATTTCTCGAGATTGTTGATTTTCATTGCGAAACCCGAATCAAAACCATCCACACTCCATCACTCGCGCGCCGCGAGTTCCTCGAGGGCGCGCGCAAGTTTGACGCGATGCACCTCCATCGAAGCGGGATCCGTCGCGAATTCGGTCAGAGACGCATAGACCGAAATCGGCACCTTGAGGAGCGCCTCATAGCTGGCACGCTCCACAACGGAAAGGGTCTTCTTCTCCGCAAGCGCACGCTTCAACATCGCGAAGTACTCGTAGTCCTCGATGCCATCGCGCAGCATTTCGAGTCGATAGGAATCGACGGGACCGTCCAGCACGGGCGTCTTCGCCGGCTGGGCGGCCTTGAGCGGCGGATAGAGGAATCGGCCGTCGCCATTTCCCCAGGGACGCTTCGTCCCCGGGGCGAGCCCCGAACCCGAGACCCAGCACATCGCGTCTTCATAGGGGTTCTGCGGATGCGCGGGATCAGGGTAGGCCGCGGGACTCGTCCAATACGTCGTCGCCCAGATCAGCACGCCCTGCACGTCTTCGCCCCAGGTCTGCCAGAGCCAGAGACGCATCTCCGTGCCGGGATGGTCCGTGAATTCCGTCACGTACGGCGCCTTCGGCCCACAGCAGACATACCACCAGAAGGAGTCTCCTGCGGCGCGGGCCTTCGTCTCGCCCTCCGCATGCAGATGCGGCGTGAGCGGCACCCAGAGATTGGGACCTCCGAGCAGATCAGGCACCGCCTCCTCCGTGAGCATGCGGCGAAGTCCCGGCGCATGGCGCTTGAGTGTATCGAAGCCCCGCATCACGAAGGCGTAGTCCTTCGTGTCCGGCTCGTCGAACCAGTAGACATAGGCCATGTCGAGCCAGCCCTTTTCGCGGAGATGGGACTCGACACCACGCAGGTACTTTCCCATGAGGACATCGTAGGCGGGATCGTCCACGGGCACCCCCAGCAGGCTCGGCTCGCGACGGCTCTCGTACGTGCCGCCGCCCAGACCGTCAAGGTGCAGTCGAAAACCCGTGAAGTGGTAAGTGTCGACCGCCTTCTGCATCTCGCGGTCCCAGTCCGCCCAGTCAAAGACGGGCTCGATAACGGCAGGGTCGAGTTTCTCGCCCTTTGTGGATGGGAGTCCCGTCCACTTCACACGCCACCGGGCATGAGGCGTGGGATCGTACGGCGAGATGTGGTGGTCGGCGAGGGACTGTAGATACTTCGCCGTCACCTCGCGACGCTGGGCGTCGGTCTTGAGTCCGTGATAGCGCGCGACGATGCCTGAATTGAATCCGAAGCCCGTCTCGCAGGTCATGCGGTCCGGCAATTCGAAGCCGAAGACCTCGACTTCAAGGGGAAGCGTCGACACCTCTCCATCGCAGACCACCGTCAATACGCCTCTGTACAGACCGGCAGACGTGCCCTTTGGCGGCTTCACGCGGATCCAGAACGGCTGGTTCTCACCGGCGGAAACGGCGAGGGGGCCATCCTGGGGCGGCAACGGGTCCGGCCAAAGCGCGCGGCAGCCCACGCCATCGGTTGGCATCGTCACGGGCACGTAGCCGACCCGCAGTACGTCGATCGCCGAAGCGGAGAGCACATGCCCCTTCGCATCGCACAGGTCACCCGGCGCGACACGGACATCACGGAGGTCTGACTTCGCCGCAACAACCAGCTGCACCGCCTCGGCCTCGTTCGCCGCGGTCTTCACCGTCACCGCGTCCACGGCATTCGTCGGCAGAGTGCGGCGGCGTGGGATCTTCCAACCGCTCGAAGTCGTCCAGAACGACGCCGTCCCGCTTTCTACCGGCAGGCGCGCGCCATAGCTCTCATCATAGTAGATCGGGGCCTTGATGCCGGCAATGATTCTCCCCGTCCTGTCGTCCACGTACTCGACGGCACCGTAGAGGCTCACCGGCGCGCCATCAATCGTCGCGTCCACGGCATAGCTGTAGATCTGCAGATTGCAGGGCGACAATCCTCGAAACCGAACCCAGAGCGCCTCGGCGGGGAAGAGCCTCTTCGGAACATCGACCGCAGTCGAGGAACTGTTCGTGATTGTGGCCAGTGGTGTCCATTCGGAGCCATTGCCGGACACCTCGACCACCGCCGAGCCCCCGGCGTAGTAGCCACAGGTCACGGAGACCCGCGCCTTCTGCATTCTGCGACCTGCGACATCGTGCCGATAGACGACCTCACTGCCGGGGGTGAGACACCAGCGGTTCGAATTGAATCCGCATCGGTTCAAGACCAACGGTCGCGCATCATTCCGCGCCACGCTGCCATAGGAGGAACAAAATCCATACTCGTTCCCGTCGACCGACTCGCCCGGACCAAGTTCGACGCCACCACCGAATCTCCTCCACCGCGGCGTTACGGGAATGACCTCCACGTTGTCGAACACGACCTTTCCGCCCATCTTCCATTCACCCAGATGCAGCTTCTCCCGATAGGTCGGCGTCGAACGCGAAGAGGAGCGGAAGATGTTCGTGTAGGCAGTCCAGTCCGCTCCCGGCGCCCCGAGGTCCACGTTGGCGCACGCGGGTCCGGAGGTCATCGATCCCGTCGCCGGCCCCTTCGCGGAGAAGACAAAAGCATAGCGGCGATCGGAGCCCAGCTCGACCGCGGGACTCGTCCAGCGCTCATCCCTGCCGCCAACCAGCTCAATTGCCTCGTCCCCCTTCACGCCCCCTGCCGACAGAAACGTGCCGTTTGCCGGTTTCTTCCAATCCGAGAACATGCCCGCATTCGCCGTGCAGGCCAGAATCGCCGCTCCCGCGCAGCAGGCGTAAATCGACAGTGCCATACAGGGGATTTCCTTCCTGAGGTCTGGCATCAACGAGATGTCAGTTCGCCCAGCGATTGACGTATTCAAGAAATTTCCACGCCGCGAACGCCGCGATGGGCAGCGCGATGACGATTGCCCAGATGATGCCGCGCAGGCGCCGATCGACCACACGATCCGCCCGCGTCTCGCGATCGAGAATCACGACTTCGCCCATGCCGGCCTCCTCGAGCATGCGCTGTGCCTCGTGGTGATTACGCGCCTTCACGCGCTGCTCCACGACTTCTCCATTCGGCTGCCGACATGTGACGATATACGTGTTCATGGACGTAGTATAGCATATTTGCTTGTTTCGCTTGCGACAAGGGGGAGGATGGAGTAAAATACCGACGAAAGGAAAATTTGGAAATGAGCGACAATCTTCTCATCCGCTGCAAACCGCAGCAGGGCTACAACAAGATC